>CAZAHB010000181.1:0-11092 GCA_964484945.1 uncultured Armatimonadia bacterium
GTCGGCACGAAGTTTGTCGAGGAGATCTGCATCGGGGTCAACGCGGAGCCCAACTCCGTTGTTCTGCTGCGTGATGAGGGCCTCGACCGCGAGGGCTACATTCTCGATATCCAGCCCGGCGAGATCACCGTCACCGCCGCGCACCGGCCCGGGTACATGCACGCGCTGATGACGCTCGATCAGCTTCGCGACGGGCCGCTGCTGCCCGTGGGGACGGTACGCGACTGGCCGCGCCTGACCGTGCGCGGGCTGCAGTTGATGGTGGAGAAGGTACATCAGCTTGACGAGGAGCAGATCACTTCGCTGATCCGCTCGGCCGCGCGCCACAAGCTCAACACCGTGCTGCTCGAACTGGGTGACCGCTTTCCGTTCGATGGCGAACACGAGGTCATCACATCCCCCTCGGCGCTGACAAGGCCGCAGCTTCGGGGCATTGTTGACGAGGCGCGGGACCTCGGGCTGGAGATCATCCCGCTGGTGCAGTGCATCGGACACCTGGAGTGGCTGCTCACGCACGATCAGTATGCCGACATACGCGAAGAGGACGAGGTGCGCGCGCAGTTGTGCCCGTCCAACGAGCGCTCCTTCCAGATCTGGTCGGAAGTAGCCGAGCAGGTGCTGGACTTCATCGGCCCGTGTGATCGCCTGCATGTTGGTGGTGACGAAACCCGCCAGCTTGGCGAATGCCCGCAGTGCGCCGCGCGGGTGAAGGAGGCCGGGAAAGGCCGCCTGTACGCCGATCACGTGAATCGTGTCTGCGAGTGGCTGGATGCGCGAGGGATCGCGCCTCTCATCTGGGACGACATCCTCTGCGCGCACCCTGAGACCATGGACCACCTGCACGAGGCCGCGCAGGTGATGTACTGGGACTACTGGACGACGCAGCATCCCAGCCCACTGCTGGTCGCGCGGGGCAGTGACGCCGGCGCGGTGGTCTACGATACGCGCTGGGACGAGGCGTGGGAGGGCGAGCTTCCGGAAACCACACGCAAGACCCTGGATCGTTTCGCACAATCAGCGGACCTCGAAACAGACCTCGGGGAGGATTATCTATCTGTCTATCGGAACTACCTCGGAGACGACTTTCCGAAGTTCGTGCCAGCCATGCCCTACCTTGAGTACTACCAGGACCGCGGACGCGTCGTCTATGGAGCCCCGACCTGCTCGGGCAATCACAGCTACTGGCACACTCTGCCCGACCTCCCTCGGCACGGCGAGAACATGAAGACCTTCGCTGACCGGTGTATTCGGTCCGGTGCGGAGGGTATGATAACAACAGCGTGGTACAACCGCAGCCCGGAGCTGATGCATCTGGGCATCGTTGCGACGGCGGAATTCACCTGGTGAGACCCATGAGCGAGCGCCTGCCCCTGCGCACGGAGCGGCTGGAACTACGGGACTTTCGTGAAGACGATGTGGAAGCGGTGCACCAGTGGGCCAGCGATCCGGATATGGTGCGCTTCATGGGCTGTGGGCCGAACTCCCGGGAGTTGACGCGGGAATTCCTGCAGCGAATATTCGCAGCACGCACCGCCGCCCCCCGCCGCGCGTGGGACCTGGTCGTGGTTCGGCGCGAAAGCCAGAAGGTCATCGGCTCCATCGCCCTGCGCCTCGATGAAGGCTGCCGCCAGGCATCGCTCGGGTACTGCTACCACCAGGACGCATGGGGCCAGGGGTTTGCCACTGAGGCGGCAGCGGAGATGCTCCGCTTCGGATTCGAGGACCGGGATCTGCACCGGATCCACGCAACCGTGGACACGCGCAACGGCGCGTCGATCCGCGTGCTCGACAAGCTTGGCATGCGGCAGGAAGGCCGCCTTCGCGAGCACATGCTGGTGCGGGACGAGTGGCGCGACTCGTATCTGTACGCGATCCTGCAGGACGAATGGCTCGCCTCCCACCACTCATCATCATCTGACACGAACGGGAGTTGGTTCAGTTCATGAGCGATCATGCCGATCAGGCTGAGGATCTTTTTGACAGAGAACGCGGAGAGAGATGGAGGGGCGCGAAACTGAATATACCCGAGGGCGTCGAGGTCCGCATGAACGTTCCCTACGGCACGGGCGGCGACGTGGAACTTACCACGGACCTGTTCCTGCCGCCGGAAAACTTCGCCACACCCCGGCCGGCCATGCTCTACATCCACGGTGGCGGCTGGCAGGCCGGATCCCCGTCCCAGTTCTACCGCCAGGCGGCGCGTCTGGCCTCAAAAGGCGTCGTCGGTTCGTGCTGCCGCTACCGCTTCTCTGCAGATGCGACATTCCCCGCGTCGGTGCATGATACGAAGGCCGCTGTGCGGTGGCTGCGGGCAAGCGCGGAGGAGCTGAATATCGATTCGGAGCGCATCGGCGCCCTCGGCGGCTCAGCCGGCGGTCATCTCGCGGGGATGCTGGTAACTACCCCCGGTATCGAGCAGTTGGAGGGCGACGGCGGCGATGCTGACCAATCGAGTGCAGTGCAGCTGGGGGTCCTGCTGAACCCGATAACGGACATGACCGTCTTCGCAGAAGACACGAACCTGCATCCGGCGGTGGCCAGGTATCTTGGCGGCACACCCGATGAAATGCGGGACCGCTATGAGCTTGCCTCGCCTCTCTTGCATATCGACGGGGAAACTCCTCCCTGTCTTTTGGTGCACGGCACATCCGACCAGACTGTCCCCTTCCAGCAGTCCACGCAATTCGTGGGGGCGATGCAGGACAAAGGCCTCCAGGCCCGGCAGGTGCTTGTGGAGGATGTCGGGCACGGGTTCTTTAACAGCGATCCGCATTTCGAGAGTGTCTACTCCGAAGTCGAGGCATTCGTACTGGACTGCCTCGATCTCTGAGGTGACATCTTAATTGAAGCTTAACCGTCGGCTAACGCCCGCTTAACACCCGTCGCCTATCATGGGGTGGTGCAAAAAGGGGATGCTCGGCTCTGGAGGCATCCCGCCCGGCTATCCCACACGGGAATGCACCGGACCTTGAAATCCCGAGGCGGTGGCGTGACGGGTGCCTTATCGCGGGCGACCATGTGGTGGAAAGCGGAGCGGAATTGCGGCCTGCCTCCCATGCCTCTGTCATGCGCGCTCTGCGCAATCATGACAGATGCCGCAGTCGCTTCGCAGGTGTCCGATGCTCCACAGGTGACCGGGTCCCCCACGCCCGTGCCCGATGGAGAGCGGACGAGGACTGGTCTCAGGTAGTCGTCGCGCCCCGCCCATCACAGTTTTGTGCTCATAGGCAGGATCGACCCGGAACAGAGCGAAACTATTGCCCAAATCAGCGGGACAATCGTTCCGCCCCTCCATCCACGTTTTCAAGCACTCATTCCAGCTTCCGACTGAGGCCTGTCGCCCCCGCGCGGGGAGAAAGAGTGCATTGCACATGAGACACGGCAAACGCAGGATCGCATGGATCGCCGGCATCGCCGTCGCTCTGGCGGCAGTCATCGCCGTTGTTGGTCTGGCCATGGCAGCAGAAGACGCTCCGCCCGTGCCGCCGGGCCCGGTCGCTCCGGACGATCTGCAGCCCCGGAACATCATTGTCATGATTTCCGATGGCTGCGGCTTCCATCAGTGGATGGCCGCCAGCCAGTACGAACACGGCCAGGACATGGACCCGCTTTACGAGAGCTTCCCTGTACGCATGGGGATGAGCACGTACCCGGCGGGTGGATCGTACGATCCTCAGAAAGCCACCAATGATTTCGACTACGTGGACGGTGGCGCAACCGATTCTGCGGCCGCGGGAACGGCCATCGCGACCGGAAAAAAGACCTACTCCGGCGCCATCGCTGTCAGCCCCGATAAGACTCCGCTCCAGACGGCCGTCGATGTCGCTGAGGCAGCGGGCAAGGCCTCCGGTGTCGTCACCTCCGTTCAGTTCGCACACGCAACCCCCGCCTCATTCGTCGCACACAACGAGAGCCGTGGCAACTACGAGGAGATCGCCCGAGAGATGATTCTCGACAGCGCCGCGGACGTGATCATGGGCGCGGGGCACCCCGACTGGACGAACAGTGCCCAGCCGATTGAGGACGATCGGGATTACAAGTATGTGGGCGGCGAGGAGACCTGGCAGGCGGTCAGGAGCGGAACCGCCGGGGCGGACGCGGACGGCGACGGCGAGGCTGATCCCTGGACGCTCGTGGACGATCTCGCGGGCTTTGAGAGCATCGCGACCGGCGACGCCCCCTCCCGGGTGCTCGGGGTAGCGCCCGTGCACACCACGCTGCAGGCCGGGCGTGGCGGCGATGGCCAGGCATCGGCATTCGAGGTCCCCCTCAATGAGAACGTGCCCACACTTGAACTGATAACGCAGGGGGCTTTGAACGTGCTCGACGAGGACGCCGAGGGCTTCTTCCTCATGGTCGAAGGTGGCGCGGTGGACTGGGCCTGTCACGGCAACGCCGCAGGCCGCATGATCGAGGAGCAGATGAACTTCAGTGACACCGTCGAGGCAGTGATTGACTGGGTCGAGAGTGAAAGCAGTTGGGATGAGACGCTGGTGGTCGTGACCGCCGATCACGAGACCGGTTATCTGACGGGACCCGATTCGGATCCAGAGTGCACCGCACCGGTCTGCCGTGGAACCAACGTCATGCCCGAGATCGACTGGCACAGCGGCGGGCACACCAACTCTCTGGTCCCGTTCTTCGCCAGGGGGCCGGGTGCCTCGATCTTTGAGCAGTCGGCTATCGCGAACGACCCGGTTCGCGGCCCCTACATCGACAACACGTTCATCGGCAGCCTCGTTATCAGTTCCATGCAATAGCCACGCGCAGCACAGGCATGCGTGTCCATCAACGGTAGAGGGAGCCTCTCGCGAGGCTCCCTTTTCGTATGGAATGATAAGTGCGAATTGTAGCTTTCTGCCAGCCTGCGTGCTGCGTTACCAGCCGCCGTGCTGCTCCTCGCCGCTGGGCGCGCACTTCTCGCACAACATCATGGACCGGTTCCAGCACCTGTCACAGACCCATTCGCCGCACTGCGGGCACTGGTGGAAGTTCTCACGCACCTGGGTCACCGCGGTCCGAAGCGCGGATTCACGATGCATCCGCTCCTCGTCCACGTTCAGATCCGCGCCGTTGTCGGTAGCTTCCGCGATGATCTGACCCATGCTTTCAAGCAGGCGGCTCTCCGCCGCACGGCTGCATGGCTGCAGATCACTCGTGTAATCCGCATCACACCTCTCGCAGAAGAACCTGAACCGGAAGCCATTCTCGTCGCTCAGGTCCTCCCAGTTGTCCGTGAACTCGATTTCGGCACGCCGTGTCATCTGCATAGGACATCGCCTCCTCGCGTATTGTCCCCTCTGTTCGCCAACTCTACACATTTCCCTCCTCACACTTTTCAAAGGAGCCCCATATTCCTAAGGCGAAGGGAATATACGCAGTTCAAGCAACAATCGCGCCGCACTCACTGAACCCTCTTCGGCGCGAAAGAGAGGTGCATTATGCCATCAGATGCGATTATGCCCGATATCTGGACCAATGGCAAGCTGTTCACATTCTCCGGCATCGACGGGCCGACCAACTGGTCCAATACCCTCGTCGGAAGCGCGACTTCCGACCCCCTGGGGATCACCCTGCACCTCGACCCTGACGTCACCCTCGTATTCGGCACCACGCTCGAGGACCAGAAGGGCCTTATTCTCGGTGATGCCGTGGACACCTCCGTCACGTTCTGTGACGATTCTGGCCACGTGAGGTTCGCTTTTGCGGATTGCTGGACCATCGTCGGTGAAGTACTCGGGGACATGACCGTGCAGCTTGAGGGCGAGACCGACACGGGCGCCGGTTTCGTCGAACTCGTGGCGGAAGATGCCGACCACGATCGCATCCGCTGGTGCCTGGCCCTCTCGCCTGATTCCCCGCAGGAGGCGAAACAACGTGCCGCTGAGGCTATCCACGAGGACCTGGATGCGCTGATCGATGAGCGCAGCGCCTTTGTGCGCGGCCTCGCTCCCGGTCTCGACGAAGACGGCGATGAGCGCACCTTCCGCAAATGCGCGGAGGTGCTGAAGCTCAACGCCCGCGCGCCCGAGGGGCGTATCCAGCGCAGATGGACAACGCCGGACGTCTGGCCGCACCGGCACATGTGGCTGTGGGACTCGGCATTCCACGCCATGGGCTGGAAACACCTGGACCCGCAGATGGCTCAGGATGCGATCCTGGCGGTCGTCGAGCTTCAGGAGGAGGACGGCAAGATCCACCTGTGCGATGCCCCTGAGCCTCAGAACCAGCCCCACACTCAGCCGCCGATCCTCGCCTGGAGCGCCTGGCGCGTCTTCGAGCAAACCGGGGACGAACACTTCCTGTGGCAGTGCTACGGGCCCCTGGGCAGGTTCATGGACTGGCTCTTCGCATATCGCGATGTCAACGAGAACGGGCTGCTGGAGTGGCACAAGGAGTTCGAGAACGAGCGCTGCCGCTGCGGTGAGTCCGGCTGGGACAACTCCCCGCGCTTCGACCGCGAGATCATCGACGACCACATCGACATCAACGCCATGGTCGTGCGCGAAATGCAGCACCTCGCGCAGATGGCCGAGGTCCTGGGCGAACAGGGCGGGTGGCAGGCGCGTGCAGATCAGCTTGCCGCGCTGGTCAATGAGCGCCTCTGGCACGATGAGATCGGGCTTTACTTCGACCGCGGTCCCGGCGAGGACCCGTCGGAGTGGATGACCATGAAGTCCGCGGCGTGCTTTTTGCCGATGATCGCGGGTATTCCCGACCAGGAACAGGCCCGGCGCATGGTCGAGGAGCACCTGACAAACGAGGACGAATTCTGGGGGGCGACCCCGGTGCCGACCGTGGCCTTCGACGAGCCCCAGTACGGTGATGACATGTGGCGCGGGCCGTCGTGGATGAACGTGAACTTCCTCATCTGGGAGGGTCTGAAGCGCTACGGCTTCGATGACGTGGCGGCGGAGCTTCGGCGGCGTTCGATGAAGACAATCGAGCACTGGTACGCGGGCGTCGGCGCGCCGCTGGGCGGGATCTTCGAGTATTACGATCCTGCGCGCGAGACCCATCCGTTCTGGCTGCATCGCAAGGGCGGCCAGTGCGGCGAGGGCGGCATCGCCGTCATCCGCGATTACAGCTGGACCGCCGCCACCTACATCGCGTGGGCGCAGGGGGAGTAGGTCATTCTTCGGCTGCCACCAGCTCCACGTCATCGAACCACGCGGCGCCGGTCCCGTGCATCAGGTTCAGGTAGACGTGGAGCTGGTCGCCGGTCGGCCGGATATCCTCCATCACGACCTCCCGCCAGAGCCCCTCGGTATTCAGCACGTACTCCGCCATCGTCTGCTCACCGGCGCCGGTGAGCCAGATCGCCACCCGGCCCGCGAAGTCGTCGGTGGTGCGGACCCACAGGCGCAGCCGACAGGTCTCCTCCGGATTCACCGGCCCGATGGCGCGATGCCAGCGCCCCCAGATGCGGGTGCGGTACTTCTCCTCGTTCTCCTCGGGACCGGGCGCGGTGCAGCGGATCATCGCGCACGCCCGGCCGCTGCGCGGGTCATCGGTGGGGATCTCGAAGCTCATCTCACCCCTCTGGCGGTGCCCCTGCCCCTCCCCGGCCCCCTCTTCGGAGCTACCGTCCGGGATCAGGTTCGCGCCGCCCTCAGCCTGCGCCGCTGAGGTCGCCAGCCACACCGGCCGCCAGATCCCGCCCGCGCCCGAGTTGTCCTCAACCCGAACGGCCAGCACGTTCTCGCCGCCGATGCGCGCGACTTCGCTGACATCGACCTCGAAGGCCTTCTGCCACGAGTCCCGATCACCCTGATACGGATACGGCCGCTCGAGGACATTCTCGCCATTTAGCCACACCGTGCAGGCCTCATCCACCGCGCCGAAGATCAGCCGCACGCGATCGGCGTCCTCGGGGACCGTGAAGACAGTGCGGTACCAGGCGAGCCCATTGAAATCCCCGCCATGCTCCTCACGCCACTGCTCCCCCACCGGAAGCTCCTCCCACGGGCCGCTCACTTCCGTCTCCTGCCAGTCACCCGCATCGAAGTCCTCGGCGAACCAGCCCCGCTCCTCCCCCACGCCTTCCGGATCGAAGCGGAACTTCCAGGGGCCGGGCAGCGGATCGCCCGGCTGCGACATGAGCTTGAGAAGCTCGCGATCCCACGTGCGCGTCTCCGCCCACGCGAGGAACGCCATGTTGCAGACCAGCTCATCCTCGATCGACGCTCGATAGTCGTCAAGCTCGGTGATCGCCTCACGGTAGCCGGAAATGTCGCCCTCCGCGCGGTAGGCCTCGTACGCCCGCTGAGTCTCCAGCGTCATACGCGCATTGCGCAGGCCCTTTTGAAGCCACTGGACCCGCGCCAGCGCAGTCTCAGCGCCGGCGGCCGCCTCCTCCGCGGTCACCAGCAACTCCTCGCCGCGGTCCATCGCCTGCGGCGTGAAAATGGCATCCGCCCCGCGATAGAAGTAGGACCAGTGCATCTCCTCCGGGCGCTCATCGACGGCATCGCAGACGCTGTCCCAGTGCGCGAAGTAGGCCCGCACGGCCTCCTCCGCCGCGCCGAAGGCGGAGTAGAACTCCCCCAGCACCTGCTCGGCGGTGAGTTCCGGGCGGGCGGTCAGTCGCGCCAGGGTGTACAGATTGGGGCCCTGAGTAGCGTACTGACCGGTCAGCGAGTCGAAGTCGGTGGCGATCATCCCGTTCGCCGCGCAGTGGCGGAAGTGCTTGGCGATCTTCTCCGCGATGTAAATGGGCATGTTATGTCCGTCCAGCATGTAGTTGGGCCGCAGCATCATTCGCGCGTCCGTCGCTGCCCAGCCATCCCACTGCGCCACCATCTCTCCCACCGCTCCCGGGTCGCCGAACATCCAGCCGCCGGGCACGATGCCGATGTAGATGTGGTCGTTGAGCATGACCTCGCGCGGGGGATGGCGGTAGTTCGAGTATGCGTAGCCCATCACCACCGCGTCCGGATCGTGCTTGCGCGCCTCGGCCTGCACCGCGAGGTAGTAGCGCGCGTAGCGATCGGAGAGGCCGCCGAGGTGCTTCGCCCAGTCGCGCTCACCGGCCTCGAATGCCTCGCGCGCGTGCTGGAGGCGCTCATCCCACGTAACCTCCTGGTTCGGGTCGGGCACGTCCCAGGACATGCAGGTTTCGCAGGTGCACTTGCCCGGGGTGTCGTTCTCGCTCGCGTCGATGTGAGGATCGGCCTCGGTCCGCGTCTCCAGCCAGTTCTCGACGATCTGCCGGTGGAAAGCCGGTTCGGACACGTCCATGGAGATCAGCCGCGGCGCGCCTCCATGGTAGTTCGGATCCGGGCGACGCGTGCCGTCGGGAAGCAGGTTGAAGTACTCCGGGTGCTCCTCCCCGTACCTGTCCCACCAGCGCGTAAACGCGTGCGCCATGTCCATGTTCACGCCGAGGGCGAAGCGGTGCCTTCGCAGCCACAGGCCCTGGGCATTGAGGAAGCGGCTCCGATTGGCGGGAGAGGCCCAGCCATCGGCACCAGTCCTCATGGGTCCGCCATCCCGCCAGCGAGCATGCATGAACGCGGGCTGGCCGATCAGGTCGATGCCCTCGAACGTGATGTGCTCCGCGGAGGGCACGACCGTGCCAAGTTCGCCCGGCCACAGCCAGCGGGCGCCGAGTTCGCGGTCGAGCAGGTGGTATACCCCGAAGAGCGTGCCCACGCGCTCCCGGTTGTTGTGTTGGATCCAGCCCGGCTTCCCGTCCGTGTCGTCACCGAGAACAAACATCCGCTCATCCCCGGCCAGTATGATGTAGCCGTTGATCGACAGATCCGTTGCGCTCAGACCGGCCTCACTCGCGGCCTGCGTCGCTCCGATGAACACGAGCGGACCTTCGGGCGCGTCCGTCTCCGCGACGATCGGGAGCGTGGCTCCAGTTGCAGCCTCAACGTGGCGCGCCAATTCCTGCGCGGCCAGCGTCTCCACCGGCAGCGGCTCATCCGGCGTAACGATGGTCGACACCGCCTCACCGTCGCGCACGAGTTCCACGGCGTGGGCCGGGATCGCTGAGACACAGAGCAGCGCGCACATCGCGGGCCATGGCCAGCGTCGCATGAGCCGTCACCTCTTCGCGGGTCCGGTGGTCGGTGCCACGGGCGACAGCTTCGCCACATGTGCGCGCGATACCTGTCCGAGAAGGTCTCTGAAGTGGACTGCTGGAACCTGCCACCGCAACGAAAGGAGGTCGCATCGATGACAGAGCAAGAAGTCCGTGACCTTGTCGCGGAAGTGGTCGTGCTTCGCAATAATCCGCGCTGGCGCGCAGAGGACAATGAACTGATCGCGTCCGGCGCGGCGCTGAACTCGCAGGTGGGCCGAGAGGACATCCGCGAGCGCGCCGACGAGTTGCGCGCGCTCTCGCCGGGGCAGCTTATCCTGCAGACCGACATGGAGACCGGGAGCTACTTCGCGCCGGACGGGACCGCCATCCCACCGCTGATGGCGCTGGGCGCGGCCGACAGTGAGGAGCTTGCCGAGGCCTGGGGCCACGCGGTCGGGCTGGAGGGCCGCAGGCTGGGCGTGGACGTCACGTGGAGCCCGGTGCTGGACGTGAACACGAACCCCGACAACCCCATCATCAACGTTCGCGCTTTCGGCGAGGACGCCGAGCAGGTCGGCCGCCTCGGCGCGGCGATGACCCGCGGATTCATCCGCTCGGGCCTGCACCCGTGCGCGAAGCACTGGCCGGGCCATGGCGATGTGGCCGAGGACAGCCACATCTCGCTGCCGACCGTCGAGAAGTCGCGCGAGGAGCTGGAAGACATTGACTGGGCACCCTACCGCGCCGCCCGCGAGGCGGGGCTGGGGGGCGCGATGGCCGCGCACCTGATGGTCCCCGCCGTCGATCCTGACAACTGCGCCACCGTCAGCCACACCCTCATCACCGGCGTCCTGCGCGAGCAACTCGGCTACGAGGGCTGCATCTTCACCGATTCGCTGGGCATGGAGGGCCTGCGCACGACGATCGACTCGGCCGAGGCGGCGTGGATGGCGCTGGCGGCCGGTCACGACCAGGTCCTGGTGGATTACAAGCGCCCGCCCGGAGAGAGCGTGGAGGCCATGGTCGCCGCGTGCGTGGACGGACGCGTGCCCGAGGAGC
>CAZAHB010000182.1:0-11052 GCA_964484945.1 uncultured Armatimonadia bacterium
CGAGCCTTCGCCCGACGCGGGCCGAGAGGCCCGCATTCGTTGCCGTAATGATTCCCAATCATTAGACTTTGATACAGAGCCCTGTGTTACAAGGTGTGGCCACCCCGGGCGGCGAACCTGTAGTCTGCGCAATCATCGTCCATTGTAAGGAGCACCAGCGTGAGCGAAGAAATCGATCCCCGAAACCCCCTGAACGAACTGACTAACAAAGAATGGCTCATCGAAACCAAGAGCTTCTGGCACTCCGAGGCCGAACAGGAGTTGCCGGAGTGGTTCGACCCGGATCTTGTCGAAGAGTTCGGTAACTGGCTGGCTGAGGAGCATGGCGAGGAGCGGGCCGAGGAGATGATGGGGCAGCTTCTCAGCAGCATGCTCTGGTCGTCGGCCCCCCCGCGCGACAGGCTCAAGGCGACCCATCCGGCCACATTTTCCGAGCGCGACATTGCCCGCCTGATCCAGTTCTACACCAAGTCCGGCCAGACCGTCCTCGATCCATTCCTGGGCAGCGGCTCAACGCTGCTGGCCTGTGAGGACACCGATCGCGTCGGCATCGGGATCGAACTGATCGAGCGCTGGATCGATGTGACGACGGGACGCATGGAAGCCGCGGACATTCCCCACCGCCTCGTGAATGCGGAGGACGCTCTCGACGCCACCGGCTGGGGTGCGCAGGTGCTGATCCACGGTGGTGCCCTCACCTCGCTGCAGGATTTCCCCGATGAGTGCGTGGACTTCGTGGTGACAAGCCCTCCGTACTGGCGGATCCTGCGCAAGAACGGTGAGAAATCCGAGCGCGAGCGCAGAAGCAAGGGGCTGCCGACGCACTACTCCGAGAGCGATGCAGACCTGGGGAATGTAGAGGACTACGACGAGTTCCTCGCGCGACTGGGTGAGATCTTCGCGGAGTGCGCGCGGGTGTTGCGCGTGAAGCAGTACATGTGCGTGGTCGTGGCGGACTTCCGGCACGGCCCCCAGTTCCACCTCTACCACGCGGACATCGCGGAGCTGATCGAGGACTGCCACGAGGACTGGCAGCTTAAGGGGTTGACGGTGCTGCTGCAGGACTCAAAATCCCTCTACGCTCTCGGCATCCCGTACGCCTTCGTGGGCAACATCCATCACCAGTTCGTCCTGATCTTCCAGCGGATGGACTAGCGCCAGGCCCCTGGCGATCGCGAGATACCACTGCTCGCTCAGCCGAGCATCCTCTCCGCGTTCCCGCCCAGGATCGCCTGTTTCGCCTCCTCCGGGGCGTCCAGCACCTCTACCTTCAGCAGCGCAGGCTCGGGGTACTTGAGGGGCATCCCCGTCCCCAGCACGACGCGATCGGCGCCGAGGTTCTCCACCAGCGCTCCGACCTCGTTGCCCATTGTAGCGCGCATTCTGGAGATGCCCAGCGCGTAGTTGTCCGGCAGATCGCTGTCGGGCTGCCCCAGCCGAGACCCGGTGAATCCGGCCCCGTTCACGAAAACGAAGCGGGCGTCCGGATGGCGCTCGACCAACGCTTCAAGCTCCGGCAGCGCCACATCCGGGATCTCCAGCAGCCAGTGCCGCTGGCGCTGATCGATCTGCCGAAGGGGGATCGAGACCACGAGATCCTTCTCCGCGGCCGCTGCTATCAGCTCATTACAGCACGGGTCGGAGAGCGCGTAATCGTGATAGTGCGGATACAGCCGCAGCCCGCGCGCGCCAAGCTGCTCCACGCAGACCTGCAGATCGTGCTCCCAGTCCACGTATGCGGGATTGATGACCGCGAACGGGACCAGGCGGTCCTCGCGGCCCGATACCTGTTCTGCAAGCTCCTCGTTCCCGGCCTGTGCGTTCTTGTAGAAGATGGCGCTGGCCGACGAGACCCACGCGCGCTCAATCTCCGCGCGGTCCATCAGGGCCAGAAGGCCCTCGGCGTCATTGTGGCGCAGGCGTCGGAAGGGCCAGTGCCCGAGATATGCGTTCACATCGATGATCATCATGCCTCACCCCGCTGCGCGAGGATTCGCTGGAAGTTCCGGCCGAGGATCATCTCGCGCTGCTCGTCGGTAATCTGCGCGCCACGGACCTTCCCCACCCCGGCGGTCATCGACATGTCGCAGGCGAAAAGCAGCCGCTCGGCGCCCAGGATGTCCACCGCCATCTCGATCATCCCCTCATCGACGACGCTGCCGGAGGTGTCCGCGTATGCGGTCGGCGCGGAACGCAGCGCCTTGATCTGCCACTCCCAGTCGCCTCCGCCCCCGAGATGCCCGCAGATGATCGTGGCCTCCGGGTAGCGATTAGCGAGACTCGCGATATGTGTGCCGCCGGACATCCGCGGCTGGCGCTCGACGTAGTAGTGGCTGTGGCCCGCATGGTGGAGGATCGGCACATCAAGCTCAATGCACAATTCCACCAGCGGGAAGACCACCGGCTCGTCGCAGGGATACTCGTTGTAGAGCTTCACGCCGATAAAGCCCTGATCGATACGCCGGCGGACCTCCTCGGTCGCCTCCTCGATCCACCCGGGGTTGACGTAGCAGTAGCCGAGGATGCGCTCCGGATACTCCTGCATCGAATCGAGAACCCACTCATTGCCCTGGCGGAAGTCCTCGGGGACGGCCGGCCGACTCGGGCAGAGATTCGAGCATGCGAGTTTGTCGATGCCCAGTCGATCCGCGGCATCGATCAACCCCCTGTCCCGCTCCTGCCAGCCCGCTCCTCCCCGCCACGCCAGGTGTGCGTGCGCATCAATGACCATCGGATCTCGCCTCCGTCCTTCCTGTTCCCGTCGTTCCCACTCCCCACTCCCCACTCCCCGCTCCCCCATCCCCAGCCCTCACTGCGCCCAGAACAACACACTCAGGATCATCGTCGCCGAGCAGGCCCAGTGCAGCAGCCACGGGCCCAGACACGAGCGCGTCCGCCATCCCCACCAGCCCAGCGCCATCCCGGCGATGATTGCCGCGAAGCTCTCAAGCTCCGGCTTGGCGAAGTGCATCATCACGAACGGCATCGTCTGCAGCGCGATGGCGGCCGAGCCGAAGCGCTCGCCGAGCGCCTGCAGCAGAAAGCCGCGGAAGAAGAACTCCCAGGCGAAGAAGTAGATACCCCACCCGATCATGAAGACCACGAGCAGCGGTATGTCGTAGCGGGGCCACATGTACTTCCCGTAGTAGCCCTGGAAGTCGCCCAGCCGCGATGCAATGAGAATGGCGGGGATCGTCACACCGCCGAAGAACGCGGCGTACTTCAGTTGCACGCGCCAGTCGCCCCAGCGGAGGCCGACATCCGCGAGCGTGCGCTTGAGCAGGAACTTGTTGACCAGCGCGGGCACGATGAACAGGCACAGGAAGTTCAGCCCAAACCAGTTCAGCCGCGCTCGCTGGGCCCATTTCGGGATGAAGCGGATGTCGTGCCCGTGGTAGTACACGATCAGCAGCATCGCGGTCGAGACGAGGACCACGATGGTGACAGGATCGCGCAGCACCTCGAGGAAGCGCTGTCGCTTTGGCTGTGATGGGTCGGTCTGCTGTGGGGGCATGCTCATGGGAAGCATAATGCGCCGCGACTGACTGCGATTCCTGCATCACCACGCAAAAGGCCCGGTCGAGGTCTCGCCGGGCCGGAGAAATGCTGACACGGCAGCGCCTCGTTTGGCCTTTGTCGAGATGCTCCGACCCGACAGATGCGGGATCTGCTCTCGGTTGCAAGCTCAGCGTCTCAATTCGTGCGGATGCCCCCTCGGGAACAACACCGACAGTGCTTCGTTGGCACACCACGGGAATGCCGTCGCTTCCTGCTGCGACAGCAGCCGGAGGGGTGAGGCAGTCGTTGCCCTCGCGAAGCCACAGAGCCGGGTCCGATCCACACCGCAGAGGCTCATGTCGCTTGCTGCTGCTCACGCCCCTCTCCCGCCCGTAGAAGCGAGGTTTCGGTAGAAACCGAGCCTTCACAAGGGAGAGGGGAGGAGGCTGCGACAACAGCCGGAGGGGTGAGGCAGTCGTTGCCCTCACGAAGCGACAGAGCCGTGTCCGATGCACATCAATCTCGATGCTGCGGTCGCAATATACGCCCCCGGCCTTGACATACGAACGCCTGTTCTATACACTGTGCAATGCCGTCGGCAAGTGAGGGGGTCACACCATGTTGATGCGATCTCTCGAGGCGCACGATGTGCCTTCAGCTGTTCTTGACGTGTGGGAGCGAACGTGCGGAAACGAGTTGCTGCCGGTCCAGGAGCTCGCGGTGAAGGCGGGCGTGCTGTCGGGCCAGAGTCTGCTGGTCTCGGCGCCCACCAGCGCCGGGAAGACATTCGTGGGCGAGATGGCGGCGATCCACGCCGCTCTGTCCGGGCGCAAGGTCATCTACCTGGTGCCCACCAAGGCCCTGGCTGAGGCCAAGTACCGACAGTTTCGCGCCCGCTATGAACCGCTCGGACTGACCATCGCCATCGCCACCCGCGACCGTCGCCACCAGCACGACCAGATCGGCCGCGGGGAGTTCGATCTCGTGGTGGCCGTGCCCGAGAAGATGCGGGCGGTGCTCGCCGAGCGCCCGGCGATCGCGGGCGCAATCGGCACGATGGTGGCCGACGAGTTGCAGACGCTGGCCGACCCGGAGCGCGGGCCGTGCCTGGAGCTTCTGCTGGGCGATCTGGTCGCAGACAGTCAGGGGCTGCAGGTCGTGGGCCTCTCGGCGGTGCTGGGCCAGGCCGAGCGCGCGGCCGAGTGGCTCGGCGCCGAACTGGTCCGCGAGACCCGGCGGCCTGTCGAGTTGCGCCGCGGTGTTCTCGAGGGCGGCGAGTATCACTACCGCCAGCATAACGACGGCGCCGAAGGCAGTGAGCACTGGCCCGAGCTTGAGGGGGGACCGCCCGACCAGGGCGAGCGGATGGCGCAGGTGGCCGGCTGGCTCGCCGAGCGCGATGGCTCGACCATCGTGTTCGTGCGCGACAAGCGCACCACGCTGCAGATGGCGCAGGCGATTGCGGAGGCCGCGGATCTGCCGCCGGCCGAGCGGACGGCGGAGGCGCTCAATGAACTGGAGGAGACGCGCGCGACGGGCGTGCTGCAGCAGATGGCGCGATGCGGCGTGGCCTTTCACTCCGCGGACCTGCGCTTCGACGAGCGCGACGTGATCGAGGCCGGCTTCGCGCGCGGCGATCTGTCGGTGCTGGTATGCACATCCACACTTGCGATGGGCGTGAATCTGCCCACGCGCAACGTGGTGATCGATGTCCGGCGCTGGCGCTCGTCTGGTCCGGAAGGCAAACCTACCCTCGGTGCGATCAGCCGCGCTGACTTCGAGAACATGGCGGGCCGGGCGGGGCGACTGGGCCATTCGCAGGATGGCGATCAGGTCGGGCGCGCCGTCCTGATCGCTGACGGTGAAGTGCAGCGTCACGTGCGGGCCCCGCCCTACCTGCAGGACGAGTCCCCGCGCCTGGAGCCCCGGCTTGGCGAGCAGGCCCCGCTGCAGCGGGTGTGCCTTTTGGCGGGATCGGCTGCCGCGGCCCGCGCCGGAGGCCTCGCAGAGGGGTGGCGCCGATCGCTTTCGGCCCATGAGGCGGGTCTGCCGGATGATGTGCTGCCCAGCGAATTGCGCGAGGCGCTGGACATCGCGGCCGCGAACGATCTCGTTCAGGAGACCCCGGCCGGTGGCTGGCGGCCCACCGCGCTGGGGCGGTTGTGCGGCACAAGCGGGCTGACCCCGCGCAGCTTCCTTGCGCTCCTGCGCGCAGCTCGGGAGGCGGACGGAGTGGCTCCTGAGGAACTGGAGGCGCTGCTGGTCGCGGCGCTCACCGACGAGGTGCAGGCCATCCCTCTCCCCTCGGCCGGATGGGGCGCGGCGCTTGCGGATGAGTTCGCCGACCCCGCTGCGCCGTGTGATGACCGGTGGGAGCTGGAGGGACTGCTGCAGACCGCGGGCCGCGTGGCCTCCGATTCGGTGGCAGCGCAGCGCCGCGAGCGGGCGGTGCGCGTCGTTCTGGCCGTGCGCCACTGGCGCGGGCCCCGGGACACGCTGGAGGTCGAGCGCGCAACGCGCATCCCCGCCGGGCGACTGGCGACGCTCGCGGAGGCTGTCGGCTGGGCGGTGCAGGTGATGGCCCGGATCGGCCACGAACTCGGCTGGGCCCGCGGGCAGTGGCGCGGACTGATGCGGCTGGGCGAAAGCGCTGCCGCGGGCGTTCCGGAGGAAGGGCTGGGCCTGCACGAGCTTCACGTGCCGGGGCTCAGCCGCGGACATATCCTTTCTCTGCTGAAGGCCGGGATCGCCTCCCGCGCGGCCATCGCGCACTCCGACACTGAGACGCTGGAGCGTATTCTGGGCGCGCCGCTCGCGGCTCGGGCGATGGCGATCGCCTGCGGCGTTCCCATCGATCCGCATGACGACCGAACTGATCGGCCGCGCCGCGTGAGCGCCCCCGGACCGCGATCGGCCGCCGAGCCTCACGCCGAGCCATCGGCCCGCCTGGTGATCGACGCCGACCGCCCTGACCGGATACTCCTCGACGGGCAGCCGGTGGAACTGCGGCCCGCGGAGTTCCGACTGCTGCGGGTGCTTGCCGCGGAGCCGCGGTCGTGTGTCGAGTATGAGGACATCTATCACGGGATGTGGGGCGATGAGACCTTCGTGGAACCCGCGCAGATATACTCTCACCGTTCCCGGCTCGCCAGCAAGCTGTCGGACACCGTCCCGGGAGCGGCGGACCTTCTGCGCACGATCCCCAAGCGCGGAATCATGCTCGACCTGCCGCCCGAACACGTGCGCGTGCAGTAGCACGTCCGGCCGGCGGGCACAGGCGCGAGGGGTCACGGTCGTACCCCCTCGCGCCGCAGTCGATCCCACGCCGCGCTCTTGATCCGGCTCACCTGCGATTCGGACACCCCGAGCATCTCCGCGATCTGCCGCTGGGAAACACCCCGCACGATCCAGCGGATCACCATCCGCTGCCTCCGCGTGAGATTCGCATCAACCACCATCCGGGCAAGCGCGGCCTCGATCTCGCCGCCCGGGGCGGCCGGGGGGGCGTCCTGCTTCGCCTCGCGCCGCGCCAGGATCTGCATCCATCTCTCCGTGTGGCACGGGTACTCCTCGTCGCAATCACTCTCATTCTCCGCCAGCAACTCGTCACTGCGCCGCTCCAGCTTCTTCCGCCGACTGCAATCCATCTGCGCATCCTCCCGCGAGCGTTCCATCTGCGCCGGCCTCGCTCCTCGAGGTCTGGCGCATCTGTCGCGGCTCATGGTAGCGCGAAGGCCGTCTTGAAATCCTTCGCGGGCCTTTGCAGGCGGCTGGAAGAAAGCTTGCAGAGACGTGTCAGGAGGAATTGGCGCAGAGAACCGGCTCAGCAGCGGTCTCAGTGGGGGCGTGCGCCGGCGGAGCGCGACTGACGGGGCCTATTCGTTGATGACGAGCAGGTCGAGGACACCAAGGGGCTGGGCCATCATGCGGTCGTCCCACAGCGGATGGGCGGCAGGGGTACGCAGCAGTTCGGTCGCAGCCAGCACGAAGCTGGGATGCTCATCGCGCAGGCGGATGCGATCAAGGGCCAGCGCGAGTTCGTAGAGCGTGTTTCCGTCGATACCGGGGAAGACCTCGATCAGGCCATTGTCCTGCGGAATGGAAGCGAGCTGTTGTTCGACCTCGGCGGCGGAGCGCAGTCCGGGGCGCTCGACCCGCTTGATGCGCACGTTCTCGCCGGCCCGGCCCATCACGTCCGCGATCGACTCGATCTGCTCCTCGGAGGTCCCGACGATGATCTTCGGCTCGATGTACTCCGGCCCCAGTTTGCGCTCAAGCTCAACCATCTGCAGGATGTGATCGATGCCCACCGGCTCCATGTTGGCGAGCACGAAGTCATCGAATCCGAGTGACTTGCGCAGCTCTTCGAGCAGGTTCGGGACGCCGGCGCAGAAGAAGTTCGCGCACTTCGCGGGCTTGGCCTGGTCGCAGATGCAGCCGCTCTCTTCGAGGTAGAACAGGCACGGCGGCGGCGCGATGCGGCGTCCGCGAAACTCGAAGCTCGCTTCATTGCCGGACAGGTTCACGAGGGCACCCAGCCCCCCGGAGAAGCTGTCAATCGCGTTGATGGTGTTCGACCGAATCGCCGAGAACATCACCAGGCGGCGCATCTCGGGCTGCGTAATCTCGAAATCACTGCGCAGCCATGCAACGAAGTCCGCCCACTCGTCGATGTTACGCTCCAGGCCCTCGACGTCCTGGCCTCGCTCACTGCCGCCGGAGGCGCGAAGCAACTCGGCGACCTCACGCACGACATGCAGGTCGGCATCGAGCCTGTCGGCGACCGTGCGCAGGCCCTCCCGGACCTGCTGCTCGAAATCCTCGTCGAGCAGCATCTCGCGAATCAGCCGCCGCAGGTCCTGCGTTCCCATCATGGTCATCTGCTTGCAGCACTTATTCTCACAAGCGCCGCAAACCCGATCGATGATCGCGTCCCGCCGCGCGCGGGCATCGCAGACTTCCGCCACCAGCTTGCGACCTGTCATCATGCGCCCCCAGTTTCTCCCCCGCGCGTCAATGCACCCGGTAATCTGCGGCGAACTGCTGGGACAGATTGATCGCGAGGCCCGGCCCGTCCGGCAGTATCACAAAGCCATCGTCGAAGCTCAGGGGCTCTTCGAGCAGCCCGTCGGAGACCGGGGTGCGCGTCGCCTCCACCTCGGTCATCATACAATTCCGCATCGTCACCGCAGCGTGGCTCGACGCGATCACGCCAATCTGCGAGGCCCAGTTGTGGGGGCTGATCTGCACATTGAACCATCGCGCGAGATCGGCGATCTTCACCAGTGCGGTGATTCCTCCGCACAGCCGCACATCGGGCATCGCAATGTCCAGCGCACCGGCGTTGAAAGCAGCGAGAAACGCCCCCGGCGAGCGCAGACACTCGCCGCCGGCGATCGGGGTATCCAGCGCGTTGCGAAGGCTGACGTAGTCGCTCCAGTCGCCCGGCGGCGTCGGCTCTTCGAACCAGAATGCCTCTGCCCGATCCACCGCGGCCCCGAACTCGATGGCCTCATCACGGTCCTCGAAGGCCTGGTTGGCATCAACCATCAGCGGCACCTGTGAGCCGATCGCCTCGCGAACCGCTTCCAGCACCGCCACATCCTGCTCGATCCCCGCGCCCGCCTTAATCTTGACCGCGCGGAAGCCCGCCTCGAGCATCTCCTCGGCCTTGCGCGCGGCCACATGCGGTTCCTCGAGGTAGATGCCTGTCGCGTATGCATCGAGCCGCACCACGCGTCGTCCACCGAGCATCTGCCAGACCGGGAGATCGAGGGCTCTGCCCGCGGCATCCCACAGCGCGATGTCGATTGCAGAAAGCGCCGCGGCGCCGCCCTCCAGCGGCTCCTTCTGGCGTGTGAGCAGATCCACCATCCGCTCCCACAGCCTTCCCCTGTCGAGCGGATCCGCGTCGAGCACGACCGGTCGGAGCAAATCCACGGCCTCATCGAGGGCCTCGGGACTGTCACACCACCCCTCACCCCAGGTGAACGTGCCATCGTCGCAGGTCAGCCGGATCAGATGGAGGGACAGCGTTTCGGTGAGAGGGCGCGCCACGCTGGGGGGAATCGGTTCGTCGAGCGGGACCCTTAGATGGACCGGGTCGATGGCTTCGATCCTCATCTGCTGTCATCAGCTCCATCCACTGCGATACGGCTCAAATCATCAGGCGGCGACACGGTAGCCCACCCGCGGGACGGTCACGATCAGGCGCGGTTCGGACGGGTCGCGCTCGATCTTCTTCCGCAATCGTCCGACATGCACGTCAAGCGTGCGGCTCGACACATCCCGGTCATATCCCCACACGCGTTCGAGCAGTTCGTCGCGCTCAACCAGGTCGCCTGCGTCGCGCGCAAGCTCGCGAAGCAAGTCGAACTCGCGGGGCGTCAGCGCCACTTCTCGCCCGCGGACGGTCACCTCATGGCGGTCACAGTTGACGGTTACGTCGCCGAAGTCGATCACGGCCGGGGCGCTCGTGCAGTACTCTCGAAGCCTTCGTAGCAGCGCGCGGACCCGAGCGATAAGCTCGACGCCGCTCACCGGATGCGCCAGAAAGTCATCCGCACCAGCACGCAGGATGTCTGCGGGCTCGAGGGCGCCGTTCCGCTCGCCGATGGCGATCAGTCCACGCGGCCCCGTCTCGCGCAAGGTCACGCACAGCTCGCAGGCATCCGAAGCGCCAAGCGCCAGATCGACCACAGCGACATCATACTCGTCCTCGCGACGCACGATCTCTTCAACGGTATCGACCGCGCGGACCTGAACTCGGCGCTCGCGCAGCCCGTCGGCAATCTTCTCTCGCGTCTCATCACCTGACATCAACAGCAGGGCTCCACCTGACATATGCAATCCCTCTCGGGTCATTGATAGGTGTTCGCTGACACCGGGAGGGCGCCCGTCAATCCCTCAGACCTCGCCCCGCTCCCGCCGCTCGAGGTAATCGAGGATGTCCGACAGGTGGAACCGTCGCTGGTTCCCGGGCGTGCGGAAGCAGTTGAGCAGCCCGCGGTTGGTGTAGCGCCGCACCGTGGTGGGGCACACATCGAGCAGCAGCGCGGCTTCGCGGAGCGTCAGGATCGGGTCCAGCAGTCGCTGGACAAGTTCCTGGCGAGTCTCAGAACTCTTCTTCGAGCCCTGTTCCTCTTCGTCTTCCTGCTCCGGCTCCTCAACTTCCATGGGAAGCTGCCGCTGGCGGGCCTTGAGCTGGTTGACCCGCTCTTCCATGCTGCTGCCGGAACTCGCAAGCTGCTCCTGAAGAGAGGCAAGCACGGCCTCCCGGTCTCTGAGTGTACTCTCGGCAGCCTCTTCCTCGGCTTGAGCGTCCTCGTCCTCGTCGGCTTTCGCAGTCTCCTCGGACGCGGCCGGTTCCTCCGGCTCTGCGGGCTCGTCGGGGGCTTCAGCAGGGGCCGCCTGCTCCGTCTCCACCGCAGGCTCAGTCTCGACCCCGGCGTCCTCCTCCGCGGTCGCCTCCGCCTCTTCGGTCTCCACGGTCACCTCGGCTGGCTCCGCCTCGTCTGGTTCCGCGGCCGGCTCGTCTGCTTCCGCGGCCTCCTG
>CAZAHB010000183.1:0-10906 GCA_964484945.1 uncultured Armatimonadia bacterium
GCGGAGGGGCTCCTTTTCCGGCCAGCGGCGGGAAAACTGGCGCCGGAGCGTCCGCTGGCGTTTAGCGGAAGCCCCTCACTCTCCGGCCTGGAAAGACGAGGCGTGAGGGCCGCCCCTCCTGACGACAGCAACGTGCTCACCTATCGTCAACTCAGATTCACTTTGACCAGCCGCGAGTTGCTTGACTTTGTGTTGCAGCCTGCGCTTGTTGCATCGGAGGCGACGCGAGATGTCTGATCTGATGCTGCTTATGATCGCGATGCTCGTCTTCGCTGTGAGTGGATGCGCTCAGGACATTTCCGCGGATATCGCGAAGCACGTCATCCCGCTGGAGGTCGAGGTCGCGGAGGACTCCGCCGGTTCGATGATCGCCGCGGACCTTGACGGCGAGTGGCCCCTGGAACTGCTCGTTTCGCGGCCGGGCTACCTCGGCGCATATGCCACCGACGGGACGCGCCTCTGGTCGCGCGAGGTGGATATCCGCGTTGGCGGACAATCCGAATCGCAGGGGCTGCCGGGCCATCACGGGCCGGGCGTGCAGGCCGCGGACATCGACGGTCACGGCTCCACGGAAGTGCTGCTGCTCACACAGGATGACACGCTGCATGTGCTTGACGGCGCATCCGGGGACGAACGCTGGGCCGCTACCATCCCGCACCCTGATGGGGCCGAGCGATGGGAGCATCTCGCGGTCGCTACCTTCCGTGATGCCCCGGACCGGGATCTGCTGCTGCAGGCGACGAACGCAGATGGCTACCGGATGGGCCGCTATGTCGCCGCATTCCGGCTGGACCACCTGCTTGAGTGGCGGGCGGAGCCGCTCTGGGAGCGGGACGACTTCCTGAGTTGTGCGCACAACGGCACGCGCCTTGCCGATATCGATGGCGACGGGCGGGACGAAGTGCTCGGTGGCACAGTGCTCGATGAGGATGGCACGATCATCGGGCGCTTCCCCGTGCGCGGGCACCTCGATTCGATATACGCGGCCGACGTCCGACCGGACCTGCCGGGCCTGGAGGTAGTGGCGCTGGAGGAGGGCGGTCGTGGCGAGGAGCGCAACCGGGTATTCGTCATGAGCGCGAGCGGGGATATGCTGGTCAACACGCACTGTCGGCATCAGGAGCCACAGAACGCGGCGGTCGGTCGGTTTGCCGCCGGGCGCGATGGGATGCAGATCTGGTGCCGCAGCCGCTACAACGAGCACCAGAAGCCCTTTGTTTTCGACGCCCGGGGCGAGTTAGTGGCACACTGGGAGATGGATGATGTCGCGCCCGAGGGGTGGACTGATGCCGGGGTCGAGGTCATCTGGACGATCGACTGGAGTGGGGGAGAGACGCAGCTTGCGGCCGCCAAAGAGCGCCACACGTCGGGGGATGTATGCGTCTTCGATCCGATGAGCGGTGAGTTCCTGGCGCGTATCCCCGAGACGGCCGCGCGTATCTACGTTGCGGATGTCCTCGCCGACTGGCGCGAGGAGATTGTCGTGTGGAACGGGAGCGAACTGCACATCTACGAGAACCTCGCGCCCAACCCTCGGCCTGACCAGGAGCGCCTCTGGACACAGCAGCACTACCGCCGCGGCAGGCAGGTCTGGAACTACTACTCGCCATGAAGCGCGCGGCGTGGGGGCTTGCGGCTGCGACATGGCTGAGCGTGCTGGCGGGGCTCGCGCTGGAGGCGCTTGGATTCGAGTTCCCGATGCGCCGGGGGATGATCGCGGCCTCGACGGGCTTCGTGCTGGTGCGCCTGCTCAGCGGCGGTCTGAACGTGGCGCCGGGGCGACTGCTGCTGGGAGGTCTGATCGGCTGCTGGGCCGGGGATTACCTCGGCCCGATCAATTTCCCGGCATCGATCATCGCCTTCGGACTGGCACACGCACTCTTCATTGCTGCGTTCGTGGCGCTGGGAATTGACCGGAGGCGCATTGCAGCGGCAACTGCCGTTACGGTCGCGGTGGGCGCGGCGATCGGCTGGTGGCTGCTCCCGGAGGTGCCGGCAGGCCAGCGAGCGATGATCGGTGGCTACATCCTCGTGATCAGCGCGATGGTGGTGTGCGCGTGGTCGCTGCGGGATAGCGGTGCGAGAGGGACGCTGATCGCGGCAGCGACGCTCTTCTACGTCTCGGACATCTTCGTTGCGCGCTGGCGCTTCATATCGTCGGGGCCCGAAAACGCGTGGCTCTGCTACCCGCTCTACTACGGGGCGTGTCTGCTGTTCGCTCTGGCGCCCGCCAAGCGCGAAAGTGCAGGCTCCGAACCGCGCTCAAAGACCCCGGCTCACGGCGGCCCAGCTTCGACCGGAGAGTTCCGCGGCTCCGACACAAACCGCTCGTGATAGACGCTCCTCGCCTCGCGGCAGGTGCGCGAGGTGAAGTGCGCGTTCACACCGCCCGCAACCAGCGATCCGATACCGGGGACGATGCCCGCGACCTTGCGCTTCACCAGGTACCAGGCGAGGTCTCGCGTGGCCCGGCGCAGCCATTGGCCGGCCTTCTCGTCGCGGATATCCTCCCACGATGCGCCCTCTCTGAACGATTGCGCGATCTCGCGAAGATACCTGACTGCCCGGGGGCGGCCGGGACGCTTCCGGTCCTGCGAGAAGAGCACCGCCGTGGCATACGCGCGTTCGTCGGGGTCGGCCAGATCGAACCCGTAGGTGGTTGCGACCTCGCCGATGGCCATCAGGTTGTTCGCCAGCAGTGTCGGGATATCGGCGGCGAAGCCCACCACCCCGGTCGCACTCGTGGCGACGCCTGTGGCGCCTGCGACCGCCGTCCAGGCGCGGCAGACCTTGCGCACCATCCGATCGGGCACATTCACATCGAGGGCGCGGATGTCATCGACATCATCGATGTCATAGTCGGCGCGTTCGTAGCGCCCGAGCGCCGACGTCTTGCTGACGGTGGTCAGTGTCGCGTCGCCGATGATGCCGAGGGTCCCTCGCAACACCGCGTCGCCGACTTCCGCGACGGCAGCCGGCGCAGAGCGAAGAATGCGTCTCATAGCCCCGTCCTCCAGTTCACACGCATTTCAGCCCCAGGTGTTCGTGGAACGGAATGAAGTCCCGGTCGCTGTGAAGCAGGTGGCAGTCGTGCGTGATGCAGAATGCAGCGATCAATGAATCAACTGTCTTCCGGATCGTGATACCACGCTTGCGGAGACTGCGGTACTGATCTGCCGCCAGAAGCGATATTTCTATATCCACAATCCGGGCGATGTGCAGGGCAAGCAGTGCCTCCCGCGTTCGGCGGTACTGTCTCTCGGATCTGACCCCACGAAGGATCTCACATACCATCAGGTCACCGGTTGCGATAGGCTCCTGTTGTGCCAACGCCTGGAACTGCGTGACCTCTGGCGTCATCGTCCCGTTAAAGTGGTCGATGAGCACAGAGCTGTCAACAAGAACCATCATCGAACCTGTCCTGGCGCATCTCGTCAAGGTCACCTTCCCAATCCACTTTGCCGCCAAGAGCCAGAAGGCCCTTCTGGCGCTCAAGCTGCACGAGAACACGCAAAGCCTCATTCAGCGTCTCCGTAGTATCCTCCGTCTGGAGTAGCTCCTGAGCGCGCGACAGTAGCGTGTCGTTGAGTTGGCTTGTGTCAGTCATTGCTCGCATCTCCTACCGAACCCCATGGCGCTCGGACTTGCGCGCAGTGCTGCGCTGCTCCCGTACCGCTCGGGACTCCAGCGCTCGGATCAGCCTGCGCAGGGCCTCGTCAAGCACTTCAGTTGTGTCCGAAATGCTCGTCAATTCCTTTGCTTCCCTGAGCAAATCCTCGTCCAGACCCTTCTCACCGGTCATCATGCTTCCTCCGTGAACGATCGCACAATACTCACCGCATAAAGTATACCCGCTCTCGCCAGTTCGCAACAGGCTGATGCCATTCCTACTACGCTTTGTAGAAGCCCTCCAGCGCCGGTGGGACGCTGCGATAGGCCTCGTAAAGGTCGTCGTACACCGATGACTCCTCGGACGGCTCGATAGTTCGCTCGCCCAGTTCCACCGCTGCCTGTCCATCTTCGACCGATTCGAACGTGCCGGCGCCGATGAATGCGAATATCGCCGCCCCCGCGACGGTGGCTTCTTCGTTGCTGATGGTGGTGACCGGCAGGCCCGTCACATCCGCGCGAAGCTGGTTCCACAGCGCGTTCTTCGCGCCGCCGCCAACCAGGCGGATACCCTTCGCATCGAAGTCCGTGGACGACTGCAGCACCTCCGCGGCGTGGCGAAGCTGATAGCACAGGCCCTCCAGGCCGGCTCGGTAGATCTGCGCGGGGGAGGTGTTCAGGCCCAGCCCCAGCAGCGTGCCCTCGGTGCGGTAGCGCGAGTTGGGACCGGTGTCCGGGACGAAGCTTGGGATCATCATCACGCCATCCGCGCCCGGTTCGACCTCCTCGGCCACCGAGATCATGCGCTCGTAAGCGGCCGCCCGGGACGAAATCTCGGTGAAGAACTGCTCGCGAATCCACTCCAGCGGCCCTGAGCCCATCATCAGAAGCTGCGGGTTCCAGCGGTCGGGCTCGGCGTCGGCCTCGATGATCAGGCCCGCTTCGGAGCCCTCGCGCGTCGCCTCGTAGGCCTGCTGGCGCAGCATCAGGATTTCCCAGGTGCCTGACGAGAGGATCGCCTCATCCGGCCGCGCACCGGAGCCAACCGCCGCGAACTGTGTGTCATGACCGGCGGCGACGACGGGAATGCCCGCCGGCAGGCCGGTCTCCTGCGCCGCTTCCGCGGTCACGTGGCCGATCACCCCGCCCGGCTCCACCCAGCGCGGGAAGAAGTCCGGGGACAGATCGGCCAGCGCGAGAACCTCCTCCGACCAGTCGCGCTGGGCCATGTCCATCGCCATCATCGTGCCCGCGGCGGTCGGGTCGATCGACCATTCGCCACACAGCTTCATGCTCAGCAGCCCCGGCATCATCAGCCAGGTGTCCGCCGACTCGAGGGCCTCAGGCGCGTTCTCGCGCAACCAGATGAACCGCAGGATCGTGTCGAACGGGATGACCTGGTAGCCGGTGATTTCGAAGAGCTTCCAGGGATCCATGCGTTCCGCGATGGTGTCCGCGATCTCCTCGGTCCGCTCGCACTGCCAGGAGATCACCGGGTAGGTCAGTTCATTATCCGCCGTGACGGGTGCCCCATCGGCGCCGAAGGTGGTGACGGTGACCGCCGATATCCGCCCCGGATCGATCTCCGCGAGGGCCTCGGCGCAGGTAGTCGCGAGCTTGCCGAAGACCTCCTCGAGCGGCCAGATTCGCCACTCCTCGGGCGAGTCGGGCTGGGGCCTGGGCTGGTTGGCGAGGCTGGCGGATGCGACGACCTGCCCGGCGGTGTCCACGGCGACGGCGCGGGCGTTGGTGGCGCCACAGTCAAGCACAACGACGAGTTCATCGGACATGGGAGCGACCCCCTGTCAGGTGATGTTGGAGCGATCAACGTTGGGGGATAAATTCGCGCACGAACGGGGATGGACCTTCCGGGGACGGCAGCGACTAAAGCAACGGAAGCAACGGCGGCAACGAAAGCGACGGCGAGGCCGGCACGGCAAGAACGTCACTCCCTGGTGTGGACGCCCTCGTCCACACGCGGCCGTCCAGCCGTCGGAAGGGCGCGGCAGAACGCATCACGCCGCGCCCGTCTTCTCACCGTCGGACACTGACCGTCTCACTCCACCACATCCACCCGCTCCAGACCCGCCACCTCGCCCACGCGGATGCTGAAGAGCGCAAGCTGCCCCTCCGTGGTCAGGTCGCCGATCGTCTTCTCGCCATCCACGCCCGGGGCCAGCAGCAGCACATCGTGGCCGTCCGTGCGGTCGATGCGAACCGCCATCGCTTCACCGTCCGCCTCGACGGGAATGCGTTCTATGCTCGTGATCGCGAACTCCGTCTCGGGCTTCTGCCACTCGACCGCGGAGACCCACGTGGTGCTGTCAGTCTGCCGGCGCGCGGCGACCGCCGGGCAGGGCTCGGTGCCGCGGCCGACCATGCCCGTGCCGAGGAACACCTCGGTGCCGGGTTCGCCGAGCATTGTCAGCCGCACGTTGCCCACGTCCGGGACCGTGAAGCCCGTCTGCCACGTGTCATCGACCTCCGCGGCGCTCACGTCCGTGATGTGCTGATAGCCGGAGCCCTCGCCGAGCGGACCCTCCTGTGGCGCCGTCTCGACCAGCGGCGCATGTTCGCCAACGTTGTGGTACACGAAGTCAGCAGTGTGCTCCTCGTCGGCCTCGTAGTCGAAGATGTCGAGCAGATAGTCATCGGCGAGCACGACCGTTCGGCGCAGCATGACGCCCGGATAGGCCGTGTCGCACTCTGCGCGGGCGATGCGCGCCATTTCGCCGTCATGGAACAGCAAGAGCCGCCCCTCCGCGGCCGCCTGGCTGTGCTCGTCCACGACCACCGTGTTGTGCGCCACGGTCTGCTTGTACCATGAGCCCTGCAGCGATGCGCCGTAGGCCAGCCGCCCCGGGTCCGGGGCGAGTTCGCTGCCCATCGCGTAGAGGATCAGCGCCAGCTTGTCCGGGTGGCCATGGCCGCCTCCATGCGGCCCCCAGTCGAGGTGAACGTAGGTCTGGTCGTCGCCCTGGCCGGCGCGCAGGACGGTCGCGCCGAGGCCCTTGAAGGTGTGGCTGGGCAGCGCGAGCGGTGGAGCCTGCGGCAGCTCATCGACGCCCCACATCAGCGCTTCGAGGCTGCTGCGGTTCCCGTGCGTGGCGATCGCGACGTAGCGTTCATCGCCGAAGCGCGCGTGTGCCAGTTCGTAGAGTTCATCGCGGCCGGTCAGCGAGAATACATCGCTGTCATTGACCGCGGGGAATGTCAGGTCCGGGAAGACGTACAGCATCGGCGCGTCGTACAGCGACTTGTACGCCGCGTTGTCATAGAAATCGATGCCCGAGTGCCAGGCGGCCTCAACCGTCCACCGGAGGGCGTTCAGCGCGTAGAAATGGTAGGCCGCGGTGCCCTCGTACCAGAAGCCATCGGGCAGGATGGAATTGTTGAGCTGGAACTGCAGGCCGTGCTCGCCATACGTCGCCAGCGACGCCAGGGCGCTGTCTCGCAGGCAAAAGCCTATCGCCGCCAGCCCCGCGTTATGCCAGCTCTGCCAGTTGCTGATCCCGGCGTCATTGCGCTGGATGACCTCCGCCACGGCACGGAGGTATCCGCTCTCGATGGTCTCGCGATCCGCCTCGCTGAAGACCCCGCTGTCGTAGATCAGGTCGTAGCCCCACGCGACCTTGATGATGTCCACCGCTTCGTCGAGCGTCTGGGCGTACAGGCGCCCGGCGGAGCGCGACTTCTGTCCGCGGGAGTTGTGCAGTGGGAAGCTGCGATACTTCTCGCCGTAGGCCAGCAGGATCTCGCGCGCCTTCTCGGCGTAGCGCGTGTCGTCGGTAAATGCGTACGCCAGTCCAAGGTCGCGGATAGCGTGCGTGAGGCGGTGATGCTGCCGACCGACCACCACCTGGTCGTAGGGCCAGCCGGTGTGGACTTTCTCGCAGCGAGGGCAGACGTGCCGGGTCGGCGATTCGGTCTTCAACCCCACACCACAGTCCTCGCAAACGTAGTGATGGCTCCACTGGCCGACCTCGTCTGGCACATCGACCTCCAGTTCGAGAGCCGCATCGCCCGCCGCGATGAGCCCTTCCACGCGCTTGCGCGCCCAGTCGTAGCGCTCGGCGCGGTCCCTGGCGCGAGCGATCTCCTGGGGCGACGCGAACAGGCACGGACGTCCCGCGTCAGGCAGCGGTACGGCGGCCGCGAGCGGTGCTTTGAGGTCCGGCACGCCCTCCTGCTGCGCGGGAATCACCAACTGCGCGGCCTCACGCGTGAGTGGCTCCGCCTCCGCCAGCGTCGCAAGCGGTGTGCTGAGCGTGAGCGAGACCTCCGCGGTCTCGCCCGGGGCGATCTCGGGTGTCTCCAGCACGCGTCGGGAGGGCTCGAAGATCTCAAACTCCCCCTCAACCTCGAGATCGAAGCTCCGCGGACGGTCAGTGCGATTCGTGACTTCATAGCGATGCGTCACCTGGTACTGCCCGTCGGCGCGGAATTCGTCGGAGTCAATGTGTGTCAGTGCTGCCGGATCGCGCACGAGCCTCACCCCGTCAAAGCGGATCACGGTGTCCTCCTTCGGATGATGCTGCCAGCCGGAGGCCGCGATCATGAAGTAGTCGATCTTCTCCCAGCCGACCGGATTACGCGTCGGCCGAATGTCCTCGCCGAGCTTCAGGGACATGAAGCGCCAGCCCGACCAGTCAACCGTGAAGTGGTAGAAGAAGTAGTCCCATCCCTCATCATCTGCCTCGTTTTCCGAATTGGCCACAAGCGTCAACTGCTGCTTGTTGGCCTTCTCGGAGTACATCCAGAAGCACAGGCGATCGTAGCTGCTCCAGTCACCGACCACGTCATCGTCGCGAACCCGGTCCTGTTCGGCGGCTACCCACAGGCCGGAGCTTTCGCCCGAGCGCGCGTCCTCGGCGTCGATCGTCACGCCATCCCACGTCGGTTCCGTCTCGAAATCCTCCAGCATGAGGGTAGTGGGCTGCTGGGCCAGCGCCTGCGCGGCGCAGATTGTGATGATAGCGGCGAGAAGCGAATGTCGCATCGCGGATCCTCCCTGAGACCGGTTGGCAGGCGTGGTGCGTTTCGCTGCTGGAGGCGCGAGTCCCTGCATTCATCGACTGCTCGGGCAGGACACAGGGCGCCGGCGGCGAAAGTGCACCCTGCGATCATACCCCCCGACCATCGGGCAGGGAGGCACACCTGCAATGAATCTCTACATTCACACCGACATCGAAGGCGCCGCCGGGATGGTGCATTTCGAGGACCGCGACGATGACAGCCAGCGCAACTGGGATATCCGCAGGCGCATGTTCAACCTGCTCACCGGGGAGGTCAATGCCTCCATCGAGGGCGCGCTGCGGGGAGGTGTCGATGGGCAGATCCTCGTCAACGACGCGCACGGGAGCGGGTACTCGATCATCTTCGAGGACCTCAACCCCGCCGCGCGGATCATCCACGGGCCGCTGACGCGCCAGCCCTTCTGGACGCCGAAGCTCGACGAGAGTTTCGACGCAATGTTCTGCGTCGCCCAGCACGCGATGGCCGGCAGCAACGGTGTCCTCGCGCATAGCTGCTGGTGCGTGAATGAAGAGTACTGGTTCGGCGAAGGCGGCATGGCGATGGCGCTGGCCGGCTACTACGGCATCCCGGCGGTGCTGATTACCGGCGATGACACGGTCTGCGCGCAGTGCCGGGACCTGGTGCCGGAGATGGAGGAGGCGGTCGTCAAGGAGGCGCTCTCCCCGTACAACGCGGTCTCCATGACCCCGCCCGAGGCGCAGGAGACGATCCGCGAGGCCGCCCGCCGCGGCATCGAGCGCATCGATGACATCCCGCCGTTCACGATCGAGGGCCCCTACAGCATCGGCCTTGTGGGCGGTCCGGGCCAGATTCCTCAGAACCCGACCGAGGGCGAGGACTTCCGCGAGGTCGTCTACGAGATCCTCGTGCGCAACTACCACTACGATCTGCAGGCGCAGGATCCGTGGCCGATCGAGCCGGGTCGGCGCCAGCCCTTTCTGACAAAGGGACAGTTGAGAAGGCGCGAGCAGGATGAGGAGTAACTTTGACGCTGAAGGAGACGAACCAGTGAACGCGCAGCGAACTTTGACGCCCAACGAGTTCGAGGGCTCGGACGCCGAACGCATCAACCAGGCACTGGAAGCCGCGGCCGCTACCGGCAAGCGCGTGGTGATCCCCCGCTGGAATCACGCGGCGGAGGGCACGCGTGAGATGTGGCTGCTTGATTCGGCGATCCTGATCCCCGGCGACAGCGTGCTTACGCTCCACAACTGCCACCTCAAGCTCAGCGACCAGTGCCGCGACAATTTCATCCGAAGCGCCAACTGCGGCCTCGGAGTGACCGACATCGAGCCGATCCGAAACGTGCACATCCGCGGCGTCGGTAACGTGCTGCTGGAGGGGGCAGACCGCCCGCGCGCGACCGGAGACGGGGCGAAGACGCTCGGCGAGCGCACCTTCGGCACGGACGCAGGAGTTGCCGGTGTCAGTCAGAGCGGCGACTGGCGCAACATCGGCGTGCTGCTGGCGTACGTGGAGGATTTCAGCATCGAGGGCCTCCGCGTGAAGGACAGCCACGCCTGGGCGATCTCCCTGGAGCGCTGCGCGCATGGGACGATCCGTGACCTCGATTTCGAATCGCGCGGTCACAGGATGGTCGATGGGACGCAGGAGACGATCCTCAACCAGGACGGCGTGGACCTGCGGATGGGCTGCCATGACATCCTGATCGAGAACATCACCGGCTACACGGGCGACGATCTCATCGCACTCACCGCGATTCCGGGTGATGACAGGCCCGCCGGTGGCACTGAGTCCACGATGGTCACCGACATGGCGTATCGCGGTGACGTCGATGACATCCGCCACGTGACGATCCGCGATGTGCGGGGCTACTGCGCGGGCGGCCATCACATCGTGAGGTTTCTCAACACATCCGGGGCGAAGCTGCACGACATTATCCTCGACGGCCTGACCGACACATCGCCGCCGGATGTACGCTGCAGGGCGGCGCTGAAGATCGGCGACAGCAACTATGGCGAGGGCGTGGCGCCGCTGGGTGACACCTTCCGCCTTATCGTGAGCAATGTGATGAGCCGGTCCGAGCACACGATCATGATCGGCGGCTCATTGTGCGATTCGATCATCAGCAACGTGATCCGCTATGACTCGCCCGGCGAGGCGGTCAGCTACGTCTCCGGCCGGGAGAATGTGCGAAATGTCGTGATCAGCAACGTGCATGTAGCGGAGGGGTGAGAGGGGGCCTGCGGGGGCCGGATGTGTCGGGGGAGGTGTCCGGGGGTGGCTTCCAGGTTCACGG
>CAZAHB010000184.1:0-10879 GCA_964484945.1 uncultured Armatimonadia bacterium
CGCCCAGCTTCAGCGTGGAGGGCGGTTCGCGGCCAACGACCACGCTCTTTGCACGCGGGAGCCCCCCGATGCGCGTCTCGATCTCCCGCATCGGGGGCAGCCATATTGTGCTGAAATTCAGACCGCGCGCGTGCTGGGCGGCCTCTGCAGCCAGGCTCTCATCCTCTGAATCGACCACGACTTTGCGGACCCTGAACATCTCAGAATCGAGGATCCCAAACACCAGTCCGATCAGCACGGAAAACACCAGCAGCGACAGTGCGGTGAGAAGAAGTTTCCGCCGCCTGCGCATCTCCTCAGCCCGCCTGGCTGCGCGAGAACCGCCATCATCCCGCGATCCGCCTCCCCCGCCCTGCGTCGGCGGACCTACGCGCATGAAAGCTCCTCCGCCACACGTCGGATATCTCCCGCGCCGAGTGTCAGGACGAGGTCGTTCGGCCTGATCATCTCCCGCACAAGGGCCGCAATCTCAGATCGCTCCGGAACGTACGTGACCGAGCAGTCGGGCGCTGTTTCTACGATGCGGCGCACGATATCTTCGGCGCTGACCCCGGGAATCGGCTCTTCACGGGCGCCGTAGATACCCGCCACGATGACTTCATCGGCTCCGGTGAGCGCCTCCGCGAACTCGTCCGTAAATTCGCGCGTGCGCGAGTAGAGGTGGGGCTGGAATATCGCGACAATCCGGCGGTCGGGAAAGCCGCTACGCGCCGCGGACAGCGTCGCCGCTACCTCTGTCGGGTGATGGGCGTAGTCGTCCACCACGAGCGCGTCATCCAACTCACAGATCAACTCGAACCTGCGCCCTACTCCCTGGTATGCCTCCACGCCTTCGCGCGCGGCGTCCATCGAAAGCCCCATCTGCTGCGCCGCGGCAATCGCACACAGCGCGTTCATGACATTGTGTTCCCCCGGGACCTGCAGCGCCACTTCTCCGGCCGATTCGCCGGATATCAACAGGCGAAAGGACACACCGAACGGCCCCTCCTCGATCGCCTCGGCGCTGAAGACTGCCGCATCCGAAAGTCCGCAGGGAATCACAGTCCCCGGACATCGGCCGGCCAGATCGGCCAGCACTGCACAGTCCGCGCCAAAGGCCAGGAAGCCCTCACTGGGAACCAGTTCGACGAAGCGCGCAAATGCGTCACAGACTGCCTCAAATGTTCCGTGCTGGTCCAGGTGATCGGCCTCGATGTTGGTGATGATCTCCGAGCACGGCCCGTAGCGCAGAAAACTCGCGTCACTCTCGCAGGCCTCAAAGACCGCCAGGTCCTCGGAGCCGACATGGTAGTTTCCGCCGATGTTCGCTGCATCACCGCCCACGAGAACCATGGGATCGCGCCCGGCCTCCAGGAGGATCGTCGCCATCATCGACGTGGTGGTCGTCTTCCCGTGTGTGCCGGAGATCGCGAGCTTCTGCATCCCATCGGTGATCGCCGCCAACAGGTCGGAGCGGTGGTAGATCGGAAGGCCGCACTCACGGGCACCGGCCAGTTCTGGATTGTCATCGGGGACCGCGGTCGATTTGACGACCACGTCCGCGTCGTCGGCACCGCCAGCCACCTGCGGCACGTGGATCGGAACTCCACGCTCTCGCAGATGCTCCACGCGGGACCCTTCGGAGCTGTCCGAGCCGGTGACGGTGAAACCGCGGCCGGCGAGGACCCCCGCCAGTGCGCTCATCCCCACCCCCCCGGCGCCCATCAGGTGGATATGCTGGTCCCGCTTCAGTCTGAGGGAATCGCCTGTCGCCATCCGTGCAGTCTCCCGATCGTGCAATCGTGCTGAGGTCGGCAGTGCGTCGATTCTACGAGCCCGAGCGCTGCTTCGCAAGTGCGGCGGTCTCTGCGACCTCCAGCACGATGTCCGCCACATCTGCCGCCGCGCCCGGTTTCGCCGCCGCCTGGGCCGCATCCGACATCTCCCGCAGCCGGATATTGTCAGGCAGAAGTGTCCGCGCCAGTTCCAGCAGGCGGTCGGAGGTGAACTGCTCGTCCTCCACCAGCACCGCCGCTCCCGCCTGCGCCAGCGGCTCGGCGTTGAGCCGCTGATGGCCGCCGGCGTGCGGATACGGCACGACGATCATCGGAGCCGCGTGCAGGCAGGCCTCGGCCAGGCTCGCCGCTCCGGCGCGTGTGATCACCAGATCAGCAGCCGCGAGCGCTGGTCCCACATTCGGCAGATGCTCGATCAGATGGTACGTCTCCGGCTCGCCGAGGCGCTCGCGCTCGGCCTGCAGGCGATCGTGATCCAACGGTCCGCACAGATGCACGATCTGCGCCTCATCAAGCAGCTCCGGCAGAGCCCCCAGCACCGCCATGTTCAGCCGCCGCGCTCCCTGCGAGCCTCCGGTCACCAGGACGGTCGGCCGGCCCCGTTCGAGGCCGAATTCGCGCGCGCCGTCATCCTCTGTGGCGTCCGCGACCTCCCGCCTCACCGGGTGACCGGTGACAACTGCATTCTCCCCGAAGACGTCCTCAGCGGCCGGTGATACGCATGTGACGACCTCCGCCCATCGCGAGATGAGGCGCCCTGCGCGGTCCGGTTGGACATCGGAGGCATGCAGGGCCAGCGGCACGTCCTGCCACCGCGCAGCTATCCCCGCTGCCGCCCCCACGTATCCACCCGTGTTGAACATCACGTCCGGCCGGAACCGCCGGATGATCCGCCGCGACTGCATCACGCCCCGGACCAGCCCCACCGCCCCGGACAGGGCCTCTCTCGAAAGGCCGTAGGGCATCGGCCGGGCATCGATGAGGTCATGCGGCAACTCCCGGGCCGTGAACAACTCCTCGTCCATTCTACCCCCGGCGCCCACGAAATGCACCCGGGCATCCGCATCGACCACCTGCAACTCCTCTGCCACCGCGACACACGGGAAGATGTGCCCGGCTGTTCCCCCTCCGACCATCAGAATTCGTGCCCCGCTCATGCCTCACCGGGCCTTTGATAGCGCGAGACTGCCAGCACCATCCCCGCGCCGATCGACGCCGCGATGAGGCTCGTGCCACCTCCGCTGATGAAGGGCAACGTCAGCCCCGTGACCGGCATGCACCCGGTGTTCACGGCGATGTGCATCAGGCTCTGAAGACAGAGCATCGCTGCCACGCCGGCCGCCACGTAGAAGCCAAACGGGCGTGCCGAACTACGCGCGATCTGCAGCCCGCGCCATGTCAGCAGGCCCAGGACGATCAGCACGACCACGGCCCCCAGCATCCCCATCTCACAGCCGATCACCGAGAAAATACTGTCGGTGTGGGCAGCAGGCAGCGAGCGCCACTTGTCCGGGCTCATGCCCAGCCCCATTCCGAAAATCCCTCCGCGAGCCTGTGCGATCAGCATATTCAGGATGTGATACCGGTCACGCGCGGGCGCGTTTTCCAGGTCGATGAACGCGATGATGCGGCGCCATCGGTAGTCGGCGAGGTACGCGATAAGAAGCGCTCCTGCCATCCCCACGAAGGCCAGCGGGACCAGCTTCTTCAGGCGCGCACCCGCGAAAAACACCATCGCGAACGCAATTGCGACGTAGATGGTGGCCATCCCCATATCCGGCTGCATCAACACCAGACCCGCGGCGACAGCCACGATCGCCAGCACCCACAGGTACGAGGTTCTGGGCTTCTTCTCCCCCTCGTCCTTCTGGGCGAGAACCCGGGCCATCATAAGAAGCAGCGCGAGCTTCATCAACTCCGAGGGCTGAAACATCGGCAGGCCCGGCAGCTTCAGCCATCGCGTCGCGCCTCCGATCGTTCTGCCCAGCGACGTGGAGAGCGTAAGAATGATCAGCCCCAGCCCCACGACGAACGCCACTGGTGCGAGCGATCGCAGCCACTGGGGCGGGAAGAGGCTCGTGGCCAGCAAAACGACCAGCCCAATTCCGACGAACTGAGCGTGCTGGGTAACGAAGTAGAAGGGATTCCCCGGGAGCATCAGCGCGTCCGGTCTGCCGGCCGTGGGGAAACTGGCCGAAAACACGAACACGATTCCCGTAACCATCAGCGCCCAGACGTGGAGGAAGTATACGCGGTCCATCGGGCCCCGTGTCGCCTGCTTGCTCTCATCGCGTGCTTCAGCGTTCTGCTGCATTCGTGCTGCGGTCGCCACGCTCGCTCATCCCTCTCTCAGCGCCCTCACTGCCTCCCTGAATACATCCCCGCGATGCTCATAATTGTCGAACATATCGAAGCTCGAGCAGGCAGGTGCCAGGATCACTACATCGCCGCTCTCGGCGATCTCGCAGGCACGCCGGACCGCCTCCTCGAGCGTGTCCGCCCGTTCCGGCTCGATCTTCGGGGCGCCCGCATCCGCGATCGCCTGCTCGATGCGATCTGCCGCCTCGCCTGTCAGGATCACTGCCTGAGGCCGGGCCGCCAGTAAGGCTCCAAGCTCCGCGAAATCAGCGCCTTTGTCCTTTCCCCCCACGATCGCGATGAAGGGGCGCTCGATTGCCGACAGATCCGCCACAGCCGCGCTGGGATTGCTCGCCTTCGAATCGTTGATGAACAGGATACCTTCCGGACCACCCTCCACAGGCTCCATGTGGTCCTTCGGCGGCCGATAGCCGGCGATCGCCTCGGCGATTGGATCCGGCCCCACCCCGACAACGCGCGCAATAAGCGCCGCCACAAGCGCATTGGTCAGGTGGTGCTCGCCGCGCAATGCGAGCCTGTCTGTCGCGCAGATGCGCTCCGGAGCTTCTCCGTGCCGGACAAAGAAGCCCCCGTCGATCACGCCGGCATCGGCACTGTCGCATTTCAGCGAGACGCGAAGCTTGCGTGCTTCCGTGGGTTCGGCCAGCCGCCGGGCACGCTCATCATCGTGGTTGATGACCGCTATGTCCTCAGGCTGCTGATTTTCGAATATCCGCGCCTTCGCCCTGGCGTACGTGTCGAAATCCGGATGGCGGTCGAGATGGTCCGGGGCGATGTTGAGCAGGCTCGCCACTCGCGGCCGGAAATCCACGGCCGTCTCAAGCTGAAAAGAACTTACTTCCACGATGGCCGGTCGCTGTGGTCCCGCTGCATCCAGCATGTCCGCCAGCGGGAGCCCGATGTTCCCCGCCAGGATGTGCTCAACTCCGCCCGCCTGCATCATCCCCGAAAGCATTCGACAGACCGTGCCCTTGCCGTTGGTGCCCGAGACGGCAATCACCGGCGAGGCGCACAGCCTCCAGGCAAGCTCCAGCGTCCCATACGTCTCGACGCCCAGGTCTCGAGCCTCGCTCAGCGCCGCATGCTCCCACGGGACTCCCGGGCTGGAGATGACCAGGTCCGCGTCATGAATTTGTTCGAAGCGCTCGAACCGCTCGACGATCGTCGCTCCCAGTGCCTCGGCTTCGTCGGCGGTCGCGCCCAGTTGCTCGCGGGTCTTCATATCCGCAAGCCGCACCCGCGCCCCCGTCTCCACCAACCGCCGGACACTCGCCATGCCGCTGCGTCCCGCGCCGATCACCACGACATCGCGCCCGCGCAAACTCTCGCGGAAGGCATCGATCTGCTCTTTGCTGCGTACGGGCATCAGTTGCATGAAGTCTGTTCCCTCACAACACCAGCGCGGCGGCAAATACCACGCCTGTCGCCGCCAGGCAGGCGCCAATAACCCAGGCGCGGGCGACGATCTGCGTCTCCTCCCAGCCGACCAGCTCGAAATGATGGTGCAGCGGCGACATGCGCAGCACCCGCTTGCCGGTGGTCTGATAGCTGACCACCTGCACGATGACCGACAGCGTCTCAACCACGAACACGAGTCCGGCCAGCGCCAGCAGAAACTCCACCCGCGCGGCGATGGCAATTCCGCCAAGCGCCGCTCCGAGGCCGATGCTGCCGACGTCCCCCATGAACACCTTCGCCGGCGCGCAGTTCAACCACAGGAAGCCGGCCGAAACACCGGCTACCGCCAGCGCCAGCAACGCCAGTTCGGTCTCGCCGATCGCCCAGCAGCCAAAGGCCAGGGCGACGCCGCACATCGATGTCAGCCCGCCCGCGAGGCCGTCGAGACCGTCGGTAAGATTCACCGAGTTGGCCGCCCCCACCGCAACGAGCGCCGCCGCGATCTTCCACCACAGGCTCGTCGATGACCAGGAGGCGATCGTCAGCCCCGAAACCAGCTTCTCCGGCTCCTGCCCGCCCAGATACCACACCAGCAGGCCCGCGAGGGCGAACTCCGCGAGCAAACGGAACCGCGCACCGAAGCCGTAGTGCGTCTTCCGGCGCAGCTTCTCGTAATCGTCCATGAAGCCGACCAGCCCCATGCCGATGACGAAGACAACCACCGCCGCGGTCCGACCGCTCAATCCGCCCAGCCCGACCGCCACGATCGCCACCAGGATCAGCAGCGACGCGTGCATCGCCAGGCCACCCATGGACGGGGTCCCCGCCTTCGCGAGGTGGCTCTCCGGCCCGTCATCGCGCACATGCTGCCGCACATTCGCGCGCCGGAGGTTCGGCAGCAGGGCGCCCGTCAGAGCGGCGCTCAGCGCGCAGCCTCCCACCAGGCACATCCATGCCAGCACCATCTCAATTGCCATCGGCCAGCCCCTCCACCACGCGCTCAAGTGCCATTCCCCGAGACGCCTTCACGAGCACCGTGTCTCCTTCGCCAAGTTCTCCGTGCAGCATGTCCACAACGTCCTCCGGATCTGCGGCTGTCGCGGTTCGCACGCCGAGGCCTGCCGCCTCCTCGGCCGCAAGCCGCGCCAGTTTCCCGACTGCGATAAGCCAGTCCACACCGGCGTCGGCCACCGCGCGACCGACCTCGCGGTGCGCGGCCTCTCCCTCGGCGCCCATCTCCAGCATGTCGCCGAATACGAATACCTTCCGCCCCGGTGCGGTTTCAAGCACCCGCAGCGCGGCAGCCACCGACGCCGGGCTCGCGTTATACGCATCATTAAGCACGAGCGCGCCCTCCGCCCCGGTGACGCTCTGCATCCGCATCTCGCTGCCGGAGAAGCTCTCCAGAGCGCCCACGATGTCATCCATCCCCGCCCCCAGCCCGGTAGCAGCGGCGCCGGCCGCGAGAGCGTTCATGACATTGTGGCGCCCCGGAACGTTCATCTGCACATCGGCCTCACCGAGCGGTGACAGCATCCGAAACCTGACCGTGTCAACCGCGCTGTCATCGATCAGGGATGCGGTGAAATCTGCGTCCGAATCGATCCCGAAGCTGACCACCTCCGCTTCCGACATGCCGCGGAAAACGTTGAAGAAGAAATCATCGGCGTTGAGGACGGCCGTGCCATCGGGCGGCAGATGATCGAGCAACTCGGCCTTCGCCTGCGCAATACCCTCGCGGGACCCGAGCCTCCCTACGTGGCTTTGTCCTATGTTGGTAATCACACCCACATCGGGCCGCGCAATCTCCGCCAGATACTCGATCTCGCCCGGCCCCCGCATGGCAAGCTCCAGCACGCAGAACTGATCCATCCGATCGAGCTTGAGCAGTGTCAGAGGCTCGCCGATTTGGTTGTTGTGCGTTCCCTCGGCCACCACAGACGGCCCGACCCGCTGCATGATCTCCCCCAGCATGTCCTTCGTGCTCGTCTTCCCGGTGCTGCCCGTGACCGCCGCCACGCGGGCCGGCATGCGCGATCGGTGCCAGGCCGCCAGTCTGCCCAGCGCCAGCAGCGTGTCGTCCACGATCACCACGGGAAGGTCGCCGGGGGCCGCATCCGAATCGGACACCAATGCTGCCGCGGCGCAGCCCACGGCCCGGTCAAGGAAGTCATGTCCATCGTGCGTGGTCCCCTCCAGCGCGACGAAAAGCTCGCCACCGGAGAGGCGCCGGGTGTCGGTGCTCACGCCCGATACGACCACGTCACGGACGCGGGCATCGACGTGCCCGTCACAGCTCTCGGCCACCTGCCCGAGCGTAGCTGAGAAGTTCTCGTCAGTCTCCTGCACCTTCGTCACCCCGTCAATCGGCGGCCCGGTCGCTCAGCAGTTCGTCCAGAAGCTCGCGCGCCACCTGTCTGTCGTCAAAATCGATCGTGCGGTCAGCGAAGATCTGGTAGGCCTCGTGGCCCTTTCCGGCGATGACGACGACATCCCCGGGGCGGGCCGCGTGAACCGCCTGCCGGATCGCGGACCGGCGATCGGCCTCGATCGCGTACTCTTCGGTCGCCACTCCGCGCACGATCTGATCGATGATCGCCTCGGGCTCCTCGCTTCGAGGGTTATCCGACGTAATGATGACGCGATCCGCTCGCTCGGTGGCGATCCGCCCCATCTGTGGCCGCTTCTCCGGGTCCCGATCGCCGCCACACCCGAAGACGCAGATCAACCGCCCGTCCGAAAGCCCGCCAGCCGCATTGAGCACGTTCTCGAGCGCTTCCGGCGTGTGCGCGTAATCCACGATCACCGCGAACTGCTGCCCCTCGTCGATGACCTCGAACCGCCCCGGCACCGATGCCATGCGAGACAGCCCTTCCGCGATGGCCTCCGGCGCGATGTCCATCGCCTCTGCAGCCGCCGCAGCAGCCAGTGCGTTCTGCACGTTGAACGCCCCGGGCAGGCTCAACTCAACCCGCGCCCGACCGGACGGCAGCACAAGCTCAAACGTGGACCCATCCTCGCTCAATTCCGGCGCGACGGCCCGCACATCCGCCTCCTGCCCCAGGCCGTAGCCGATGACCGGGCAGCTTGCCCGGGCCGCGATCTGCCGGCCGAACTCATCGTCCAGATTCACCGCGCCCACCATCGGCTTGTGCGACTGCTCGGCGTACTCAGTGAAAAGAAGCAACTTGGCCTCGAGGTATGCCTCAAGGTCCCGGTGAAAGTCCAGGTGATCCTGCGAGAGGTTCGTGAAGACCCCCACATCAAAGCTGCACAACCATGGGCGATGCAGGACCAGTGAGTGCGACGAGACCTCCATCGCGACGCCGTCAATGCCCGCATCGGCCATCGAGCGGAGCCGCCGCTGTAACTCGATCGCATCCGGCGTGGTGCGTGGAGATTCGGCGAGGTTATCCACCGGCCCGTACCCAAGGGTGCCGATAACCCCGGCATCGAGACCTGTCGCGGTCAGGATCGACTCAATCAGGAAGGTGGTTGTGGTCTTTCCGTTGGTTCCGGTGACTGCCGCCAGCAGCAGTTCGCGCGACGGGTGCTCGAAGAAACTCTCGGCGAGTTCAGCGGAAGCCACGCGGGCGTCCTGCACCCGGGCCCACGGAACCCCCTCCACGGTTGTCTCATGCCGCGGATTATCGAACACAACCGCAACCGCGCCACTTACCAGCGCGTGCTCGATGAAATCGTGCCCATCCGCCTCAAATCCCCGATAGGCGACGAAGACGTCGCCTGGCTGAACCTCCCGCGAGTCGGAAGCGATACCCGACACGGATGTGTCTCCCCGGCGAGCGAGGAGGCCGGGAAGCTTCGCAACAAGCGTGCTGAACGGCGTCGATTTGCCCATGATGCCCACAGCGCGGCTGTCTGTCAGGTGATTTCCCGCGTTCGTACCTGATCGTCATACGCCGGCATCCCCGGTCGTGTCAACCTGCTCGGAAAGCAGACCGGCCTGCCGAAGCGCCGCCACGGCTACTCGCCTGGCGGGCGGTGCGGCGACGTCCGCACCGTGCTCGCCCAGCGCGGGGTCATCGGCCGTGACCAGGATCGCGAAGCGCGGATCCTCGAGGGGTGCTACCATGACGAAGGATACAATGTTTCTGCCTTCGACGAAACCCCCTTCTTCTTCGATCCACTTCTGCGCTGTCCCGGTCTTGCCGCCGACCCGTACCCCCTCGATCGCTGCCAGCCCCCCGGTGCCGTGATCGACGACCGCCTCCATCATCTCCCCCACTCGCGCCGAGGTCTCCGCCGAACACGCAATGCCCTTCGCACGGGGCTCAAGCTCCCTTATCGGGCGGTTGGTCTTCGGGTCGAGGACGGCGCGCGCGATCTGCGGCTTCACGACCGTTCCACCGTTGACGACGGAGCAGACGGCGCTGAGCATCTGAATATCCGTCACCGAGACGCCCTGTCCGAAGCCAAGGTTTGCAAGGTCACGCATCCGCATCTTATCCGGTGGGCGCAAACTGCCCGGGCGCTCCCCGGGCAGGCCAATGCCCATCCTGCTGCCCAAACCAAGGTTCCTCAGGAACTTGTAGTAGTGGTCGGCACCAATCAACAGCGCAAAGCGCGCCGCGGCGATGTTGCACGACTGCGCGACCATCTCCATGAGGTTGCAGGTGCCGTGTCCCCTCGGGTCCCAGCAGCGCAGCGGCCTGCCACCAAGGTCCTCGGTGAAGCCGTCGCAGTAATATGCCTCGGAACCCGTGTACGCGTCAGACTCAAGCGTTGCCGCCGCGAGAAGCACTTTGAACAGCGAGCCGGGTTCGTACTGCCGCACCACCGGAACGTTACTCAAACGGGCGCTGATCTCGTCCTTTGTGCCGCCCTCAATCCCGGCCGGGTTGAAGTTCGGGCGAGATGCCAGAGCAAGCAACTCGCCGGTTCGCGGATCCATGACGGTGCATGTCGCGGCCTTCGGCTCGAACCGCTTCATACACTCATCCAGAGCGAGTTCCACGACCTCCTGGATGCCAATATCGATGGTCAGTACCAGGTTCTTTCCGGGCTCGGGCGGCAGGACACCGCTCGCATCCGCGCCCAGAATGCTCCGGCCGTACGCGTCCACGTTGTGAGGCCGCGTCCCGGGCCTGCCGCTGAGCAAGAAGTCCCATTGTAACTCCGCCCCCTCCAGCGCTTCATGCCAGGAGCTTCGCCGCCCCAGCACGTGGCAGGCCAGCTTACCACCCGGATAAACGCGCTTGTACTCGCGCTCCGTCCACACGTGCGGAGGAGGATCGTCGTTCAAGGCCACGACCGTTTCGCGCTTGAGCAAACGGACGAGGGGCCACGATTGGCGCTTGGCCTTGACC
>CAZAHB010000185.1:0-10834 GCA_964484945.1 uncultured Armatimonadia bacterium
ACTACATCACCTCCGACGCGGGCTTTGCTGCGACCGTCGCCACGCAGATGGAGCAGGTGGCCGGGCGCGTTCCGTACTATCCGGGTATCGGCGCATGGCGGCTGGGCACTCCCGACCGCGTTGCCGGTCAGATCCAGATCGCGCGGAACCTCGGGGCCGACGGGTTCATCTGCTTCAACTACTCCCCTGACCTCGCCCGCAACATGGCACCCGGGCTGGGAGAGGCGCTCCTGGCCGAGGAGGCTATTCATCCGCACAACGGTCCGGCCTTCCGGTTCGACTTTGAGGGCGAATTGACGCGGGAGCGGACCTTCGGGCTGCATATCGAGCCCGGCGCTGAGGTGTCAGCCAGGGTCATTCCGATCGTCGCCCCCGACCGGCGCGATCACGGCCGCTGGAGCGCAAAGGTGTTTCTGCAGGACGCGGACGGCAGGACGGTGCGTACCTTCAGTGAGCTTGCCGGGGAACAGGGCCCGGAGGTGACCTTCACGGTTGACGACGAGGGCCTCTTCCGGCTGGCTGTGGTAGGGGAGTACGAGGACGTCCATGGCGAGACGAAGCCCTTCGTGAGCCGCAGCCTCCCGATCGTGTCGGGCGACATCGCCGAGGACGTAGCGGCGCTGCTGTGACCGTGGGGCTTGTAGGAGCAATACATATGTGTAGCAACTTGTGTTATACGCGCTGACGTGCGGATGCGAGCAAAACGCAACGAAGTTGTTCAATCACTGAGAAATACTTGCAGCGCCGTGAAGGGACGTAATGTGAGCGTCGGGAATAGCATTCTTGATCCAGACGCTGGATATTGGCACGGGCAGTGCCCACAGCCATACGGGAGCAGTTCCCGGGACGAACGAACGTGAGAGGGGTATGCACATGTCGCGAGAGATGCGAAGTCTGGTACTGATCGTAATGTTGCTCGGCGCGCTGGTCTTCGCCGGATGTGGCGGCGGAGGCGGGGGCGGCACGCCTGACGGTGACGACGACGGGAACGGCCCCGCACCACAGCAGACAGTGATATCTGGTGAACTGACGGACGCAACCGGCACCGGGGAGCCGGTGACCGGTCTGGTCAAGCTGATGCTCAGTGGGCAGAATACGGCCCAGGGCGATCAAGATCCGCTGGACCAGTACCAGTCCGATGACGGCCATTACGAGTTGAGGACCGATCAGGAAGGCACTTTCGTAATCGTAGTCGAGCCGGATGGCGGCTACGATGGTGTTCGGGTGGAAATCGGTGTGAGCGGCGCCGTCGAGGAACTGACGGTTGACATCACACTTCTGCCGGGAGACACCACTGTGCCGGACTTCAACGTCATCCCCAGCGTTGCGCGCGAATGGGCATACGGGGAGCAGCAGCAATTCAGCATCGACATCGACGGCTATGAGCCGACCTGGAGCACGACCGGCGGTATCGGCACCATCGATTCGTCAGGTCTCTTCACGGCCGGCCAGGCCGATGCGACCGGCCAGGTTATCGCCACATTGGGCGAGGCCTCCGCCTCAGTTGAGGTCATCGTCCGCGGCACCCAAACGGGCACCCCCAGCGCGGATCTGAACGATGCCCTGGCGGTACCAATGCCGACGGCCTGCTCGAGTGCGGCAGCGGACACGCTGGCTCGACTGACTGACTGGGAGAGCAACGTGGACCGCCGCCCGGACACGGACGCTGACCTCCGCCAGGAGCTTGGCTGGTGGGTCCAGGCCGCGACGGACACGCCAGATGACCCTGCCGCCCAGTTGGGGCTGAGCCTGACGATGCTCGCAGTGGCCGGCCAGGACGGTGCGGGAGCGCTCGGCTACGACCTGTTTGACGAATTCGGCATCGAAGAGGCCACATCGCTTGCCTTCGACGAGGACGTGCAGGTCGAGAATTTCGTTGAGGATGCGATGGAGGCACGCTCGCTGTCGGGCGTTCCGAGCATACGCGGAGCGAACGCGCCGCAGATGGACGCGGCCGATACCACTCCGGGCGAACTTCAGGACTACCGCGCGGCAGTGCAGGACTATCTGCTTCCCGCGGTCACCAACGCGGTCCAACGGTTTGCCGCCATCGGCGACTACGGCTGCGGCGGACCTCTGCTGATGCAGTACCAGGTCGAAGGCGACAACTACTCGATGTACGGCGCAGACTTCCAGGCACTCGCCGCCGGCATGCAGCTTGTGCGGTGTGGCCTGCTGATGGTCACTGCGGTCAATCCCGACTACGGCGACTACCAGTGGGACCTGGATCTCGGGGACCGCGACGCGAACGACGATGGCGTGCTGACGCCCGACGAATACGCACCGCCCGTCCCGTTCGGCGATATCAACGCGCAGGACTGGGAAGCGGCCGGTGCCGCCATGCGTGACGGGGTGCAGCGCCTGAGCACAGCTATCAGCGATGGCTGCCTGCCCGCCGACTCCGACGACCTTGTTCGGCGCGCGCTTGCCGAACAGCAGAATACCACGACAGCCGAACTGCGCGATTACCTTGCGGATGCGCACACAATGCTCAGCGGCGAGGTCAACGTCACGATCGAGTATGCGAACTGGGAGTATGAGACCGGGCGTGTCTATGGCTCGGTGGTCGATGCTGATACGGATGGCGCCGTGCAAAACGCTCAGGTATCCATTGGCGATCAATCCGACAGCACGGACTTTCTCGGATCCTTCTACCTGAACAGAGTGCCTATCGGCGAGCAGACCATGACCGTGAATCCACCGGAGGGCTATGAGCTTGTGCCGGGGCAGGACCTGACCTGCACAGTTGTCGGTGGCGAGCGGATTGATGCGGGCACGATAGAGGTACGGGACGTAAGCTCGAATACGCAGCCGCCCCCGCCTCCAGGCTCTGAGGAAGAACTGCAAGGATCACCGCCGGCACCACCGACCATGTCGGTCTCGGCCATGACGGGGCCGGCCGAATGGGTGGACCAGGGAAGCGAGCAGGTGCCGCTGAACCTGGGAGCGCTCTGGGACAACCCGCCAGCGAGCTTCCGCAGTTTGCTTCCAACGTTGCATCGAGTGCTGGACTGGGGCGATTACATGGGGCCGCTCGACTCTGATGTCGAAGTGGAGTTGCGAGGCTGGGATGGCAACAACGTCGAATACACTGTCTACCCCTTCATGACCTGGGAGAACCCCGTGAGCATGCCGATCGGCACGGGAACTCATACCCTGGAGGTGCCTGCCAGCCTGAATGACACCGGCTCGGCTCTGACGGTGGTTTTCGCGGAAGACTGGTCAAGTGCAGATGTTACCATAGAGGGAGAAACACTCACCTGGTCCCGAGACATGTCAAACGACGAATGGTACAGTCCGTTCGCCTGGTTGCCACGCTGGGATGACGCCCCCACCGAGTTGAGGACAGTCATGGGCATCTTCCCGAACCCCGATCAGATCAGGGACCTGGCGATGCAGGACTACGATCGCTACGTATATCGCTACGGACACTTCGAGTTCGCGGATGAGCCGGCTGAATGGGAACTCTACTGAACTTCGCGCGCGCCGTATGACGGACAGCATCAGCGGGAGGGGCACCTCGCCCCTCCCGCCTCACTTCTCCGAGGTGGCACAGTGAGAGCGCTCCTCGTGCTTGTAATGACACTGATACTGGCAGGCCCGGTCCGGGCCGTCAGCCCCTACGACCTGTTCTTCCGCGCGGAGGCCGATGCGATGCGCATGGGGGGAGGCGACGTTCCCGGGGATGTCATCGGGCGGCCCGAACTGCGCCGCCCAACCAGCCTGTTGGCCTCCGACGCCCCTCTGGTGCGCCTGGACCTGTGCTCACAAACCCCGGTACAGCTCACTGAGGATGGGACCGTACTCGGCCGATGGCGCAGCGATGCGGCACAGCTTACACTGGTTCAGCCACTGGACGAGCGCTGGACAATGGGCGCTACGATCGAGACTATCGACGATAGCATCTGGTATGACGAATTTGACAGCTATCGGATCGACATGCGTGAGGATAGCTATACGTTCGCTGCAGCCTGCCGCCTGAGCGACCGCTGGAGCGCCGGAGCAACCTACCGCTGGGGCGGCCTTTCGGGCGCGGGAAAGGGCAGCGCCATTGCAGAGTGGCTCGATCTACCCGCTGACAATCGGAAATGGCCGACACTCGATATTGACGAGAACAGCGTCACGGTGGCTGCCGGCTACAACACGGATGAGTGGGCTTTCGGGGCGCTGCGTGGGTGGTCCGAGCCCAGCGCGACGCTCGAGGTCACGCGCGATGTCTACGACTACACCGCCCCCATGGACCGGGGCGCCGACTGGTACGAACTGTGGGGCGTGCGTCATTGCGGCGCAGATGACTGGTGGGCGTCGCTGCGGAAGCTGCAGTCGGACGGCAGCGGCACGATATTCCTCGGCGCCGGGGGGCGCGGCGACACGAGCCTCGAACTGCGAGACCGGGCCCTGTCATTCGGATGGAGGCGGGAGAGCGCCGACACGATGACACAGGCGCAGATCGATATCCGCAAAGGGGAGTACTCTACCTACGAGCAGGGCTACGCGGGGCTGCTCCCGGGCATCTCGGCCGATGTCTTTACGCTGCGCTCGCGGGGATACGCGCGCGTCCGCTCACTGCGCCTTGGCCACCAGCGACGGCTGACCGGCAACCTGTTCTGGTCCGCCGCCGCGGGGGCCCATGTCGCCGATGTCGAGCAGGACAGCGTACTCAAGCGGGTCTCGGGGTTGGGCAGTTCGCCGCGGGTAGAGTCAGAGAGCCACCTCGAAGGCGGACAGCTGAGGCTGTGGGCACTCACCCTCGGCATTGAGCACCGCACACAGGACCTTCGCATATTGGTCACGGGTACTGCCGGCTATGTCCAGCTGAATGATGCGTTTGACGACGTTGTTCGCCAGGGACCGGACGACGGGGTTCGTCGCCGACTTGAGGTGCAACCGCTCGTCACCGCTGCAGCAGAGTGGCGACTTTGATGGGGTGAATCCACGATACGGAATTCCGTGGATCCTCCCAGTGCCCTCGCAGCCCTGAAAGGGTACGATTGTATCAGCCGGTCATAACCGGCAGACACCTCCCGCGTTGCGAGCGGGAAGCGGCGCCCGGGCCCCCCACATCCGGGCGCTGCTCTCATATTCGACTACCGCTTCGCCCAGATGCGCACCTCGCCGAGGACCATCGTCGGGCCTTCCTTGCTGGCGATGATCTTCACAAACCGGGCTTGCGCGTCCACGTCGAAGACATACTGTCCCTGCGCGCCCAGGTCCGCCGCCGGCGCGTCCTCAATCGCGGCAACAGGCTCGAAGCTGCCATCCTCGCCGGTCTCGCTCACCAGCACCTGCGCCGACGAGATGCGGCGCTGCTCGTCGTCCTGTTTGTGCGCGAAGAGGTCCACGCGCGTCAGTGGCCACTGACGCTGCAGGTCGAAGGTCACCTCGACTGTGCTCGGACTCCAGTGCCACAGGTTCACGTACTGCCGCCGGTAGAACCAACTTCCGTCTACGAGGTCGCCGCCGATGCCGTTCTCGGTCTGCGGTCCCTCGGTGGCGTCGGCGCCGTCGAACCACACACGGCCCTCGGTCGCCTCGCACTGTTCATCCCAGTCATGCGTGGGGAAGGTCGAATACGTGTACCACCCGGGGACATCGAGGTTCTCAAAGCGGGGACCGGCATTGCCGGTCACGCAGACCGGCAGCGGCCCGTCCATCCGCGCGAGTGCATCCGCATCAGCGCGGCCCAGCGCCACCTGCAGGTGCATCATCGCCGCGAGCAGCTTCGCGTGCTGCGCGTCGGCGAGCGAGCGGTCGGATTGATCGCCCAGCACCGCCGCCATCGCGCCGTCCACGACAGCCCGCGCCTTATCGGCGGCATCGGCGTGGCCGGCCTCGCGCGCCTCGGCGATCAGCGAGTCGAGCATCTGCATGTAGCGGTAGTCCTCGGAGCCCTCGCGCGAGGCCTCCCAGCGGACGCTGCTGGTCGGCCCGTCCTCGCCCTCGTAGTAGACCGCGTAGTCGGAGGTGCGGCCATCCGAGTCATCCCAGCAGTCCCCGTCGATGCTGTCGTAGGCCCAGTAGCCGTAGGCGGTCATGCCGAGGTCGCGCACGCGCCACCACGGGGCGCGGTATCCGCCGTAGGGGTTGCTGAGGCGACTCAACACGCGGTAGCTCCACATTCGGTCACCGGTCTCGCGCATGAACGCAATCTCTTCATCATCCAGCCCGCTGAGGTTCGGGCACCAGATGTCGATCTCATCGCCCATTGTCTCAATCTGCTCGAACGTGGTGCGGCTGAAGGGGTTGGCGAAGACCGCCATCTGCGGATCAGCCTCGTGCAGCGCCTCCGCGAAGTTCCGCACCAGCCGCGCCTGCTCGTCGGTCGAGGGCTCATCGCGCGGGTACCATGCGAAGTGATTACGGTCGATGTCCAGTTCCGCGAGGTGATCGCGGATCGCGACGGCCCACTGGCCGAGCGCCCGCTTATGCTCGGGGCTCCACGGCTCAAGATCGGTGTCGAGGTCCTCATGCCAGTGCATCGCAAGGTTGAGCAGGTAGAAGCCGGCGGGCATCAGTTCGATCCGCGCGTCCATCTCGGTGAAGTCCAGCGGCTCAGTCATGTTGCCCTCGGCATCCACCGTCGGCCAGGGAATGTCACCGTGGCGGATCATGTTTATGTTGCAGTAGTGCGCATCGAGGTCCGCGGCGGCCTTCACCTCCCAGCCGAAATCCGCTGCCCTGCGCAGGTAGGCCCACGTGTTCAGCCATGGCGGCCCGCCCTTCTTCATACGCGCGGGGTGCACCTGGATGTTGAGGCGCACGTGGCGGCGCTGCTCGCCGATCATCGGCAGCAGGTCGATCCCCGCCAGGTAGCGGCCCGGCTCCAGGTCCCGCGCATGCACTGTCAGCCACAGCATCGCGTTCTGTCCGCCCGGCACCACCAGTCTCGAGGCCGGCCCCAGGCCCGCCAGCGCATCGCGCACCATCCCGCCCGTTCGGGTCTTCAGCGAGACGGCCTCGCGAAGCTGGATGCGATCCTCGACCGGGATCTCCTCGTCGGCCTCCCAGCGCAGCAGGTCCGTCGGGCTCACATGGTACGCAAGCGACGCCTCGCCCGGGTTTGCGATGCCGATCGCGACGGTCTCATACTCGTCCTGCAGCAGGCGTACCGTGACCTGCTCGACCTCGGTGACATCGCGCGCGGGAAGCTCGGTGTGGGCCGGGAGCGCCCACGGGTTCACCCGGTACACGATCGCCTCGCGGCCTGCAAGGGCGATACGCTCGGCCTCCTCACGGAGCGCGGCAAGCTGCTCGCGCGCCCCGGCCCAGGTGGCTCCATCGACTCCCTCGGCCAGTCCCCCGCGGAGATCGTCAAGCTGCGCGGCAAGGTCTGCGGCGGCATCGGGATTTAACTTACGGGCGGACTCGAACGCCTCCTCGGCCCGAGCGATGCGGGCCTCCGCCAGCGGATCGATGCTGAAGAAGATCACCTCGCCAAAGCGCGACGCGGTGTGGAATGGCCCCAGCGTGGGCGACCAGCAGCTCAGCTCATCGTGCGGCTTCTCCTCGCGGCAAATGTTCAGGCCAATCGCGCGGCCCGCCTCGACATCCGCGAGATCGACCTCTGAAAGCGGGATCGCGACCTCCAGCGTCCAGCGATCGTCGGCCCGAGAGGTCGCCGCCCGCCACGTGGGATTCCAGTCCTGCGCGCCACCGGTGGCGATGGCGTCGTACCTCACGCCAGCGGCGCTCGCGGCCAGGTGGAAGTACTGCTCCTGCGCCAGGTCCGGGCGGAGGAATACCTCCACCACGTCCTGCCGAAAGATATCCGATGAATCGTAAGCGGTATCCTCGGCCTTAAGCTCATCCATCGCGCTCTCGCGCAGAGTGCAGGCGATGAAGAGTGCTTTCCCGTCGGAGCACAGGAATGCGTTGGTCTGCTCGGAGGCCGGGCCGCTGCCGTCGTGGCGCTGGAATGCGCGGAGAGCCTCCGCCTGCCCCCATGCGGCGTCAGCGAGGGAGCCATCGATGGTGGGCGCGTCGTTCACCCGCGGGCACAGTGCCACGGGCGGGGGCTCGGCTGCGAGTGCGAGTGATGTACACGCGGCGACGAGCGCGAAGGTGAGTCTGCAAGCGCGCATGGCGCGGCCTCCGATCGTGGAACTCGTATCTCAGGATTCGCCGTACTCAGGCACGTAGCGCGGGAGAAGTTTGGTCAAGTTCCCCCCAAGGACCTTCCGCTTGTCCTCCTCGGAGATGCGCGCGTACATGATCGGTCCAAGGCCCCAGGCGATCGGGAGGTCGGTCAGGTCGGAGGCAAAGAGCAGCCGGTCCGCGCCGTAGATCTGCACGAACCGCTCGGTCTTGCGCCATGTGTGGAAGGGGCAGGTGGAGATGAAGACGTTGTCCACGCGGCTGAGAAGGTCTCGGTAGATCGGCGTCGCGTGGCCGGTGATGAAGCAGGCGTCCGGATACGTCGTGCAGAGGCGCTCAAGCTGCTCCTGTGAGCCCCAGTCATGGTTGAGCACGAAGACCCCGCGCTCGTGGCAGAACTCGACCGCCACGTCCACCAGCGGGCCCTCGGTCGGGTAGTTCTGATAGGAGTTGATGATCTTGACGCCGCGCAGGCCCATCTCCCAGCCGCGCTGCATTTCGGCCTTCACGGCGGCCTCACCGTGGTTGAGATTCACCAGCGTGAAACCCGTGAAGCGATCGGGGAAGCGCGCGACGGCGTCGGCCACGTAGTCATTACACCAGGTCTCATCGCCCAGTACACCCTCCAGGCCGAATACGAGGCAGTGCTCGACGCCGCAGCGGTCCATCTCCCGCAACATGCCTTCAACCGAGCGATGGTTCACGTGGTTCGGTGTGGCCTCGCCCAGGTGACCGTGGCAGTCCATGAAGCCCTCGCCGGAGATGTCCTCGCGCTCGCGGGCCTTCCGGTGCAAGTCGTCTACGGGTTCGGGGAAGGTCACTTCGTCGGCGACAGACGTGACGTTCTCATTCCAGGCGAGCAACTTGCGGAGGTTCCCGCCCGCGATCTTCGCGAGGTCCTCTTCGCTGATGTCCGACCAGTCAAGCTGCATCTTCGTGGCGGCCGGCACCCGCGACGGCAGGCCGGCGCTGAAGAGCAGCCGCTCTGCGCCCCAGCGCTTGCAGATGTACTCGATGATCCCTCCGCGCCACAGCGGCGCGAGGTCCAGGCGCAGGTTCGGTGCCGCCTGCAAGGCGGCATAGGCGCTGCGCTGGTGGCACATGTTGCGCGGCTCCGTCGCGATGACGGGCAGGTCGGGGAAGTCGCGGCAGATGCGCATGAGCGCGTCCCAGTCCATGCAGTCGCCGGCGCGGTCGCGCCAGCGCTCGGTGGAGACGAAGGTCGGCACGCGCGCGGCTTCAAGCTCGGCCAGCAGGTCGTCGAGGGCCCACGAACCCAGGGGTGCGTCCATCAGTCCGCTGAAGATGAAGAGCGCCCCCACGCCCTCCTCGCGCATGCGCGCGACAAGCTCATCGGGCGGCGGGAGTTCGCGACTGGCGCTCGCAAGGCCGCACCACGCCGGGTGCAGGCGTGGGTGCTCGCGCACCCGGTCGAGTATCCGCTCGTTCCCCGCGGCGGGGTTCGCCTCCATCGCCAGCGAATCGACGACCAGCGCGTCGTGGATGCCCGCGTGATCCATCTCGGCGAGGATCGCCTCAGGTGTCTCCGGAAGGCCCTCGGTCATGCGGACGGTGCGGCCCAGGACACAGAACGCGTCGAAGTAGCGGATATCAGCCATCGCTGCTCCCCTCGTACCAGTACGGCGAGGTCACTGCGGGTTCCAGCAGGGCGTCAAGCTCGTTGACAACGTCCGGGTGATGGGCGGAGGAGTCGGTCAGTTCATCGGGGTCGAATGACGAGCGGTAAAGCTCATACTCCGGCTCATCCTCGTAGAGCCCCGCGATCACTTCCCACAGGCCTGAGAGCTTCAGGCCATGCATGGGGTACGCGTCGCCGAGCGGCGCGCGGCGGCGCAGGCGCCAGCGTTCCGTGCGCGCCGAGACCTCGATCGACTTCCACACGTCGTCATCGTCGAGCAGATACATGCCGCTGGAAAGCACGTGCTCGCGATGGGCATCTGTCTCACCGGTGATGACCGGCAGCAGGCTCTCCCCGTGCATCTCGATCTGCGGCTCCACGTCCAGCAGATCGAGGACGGTGGCCGGGATGTCGGTATGTGTCGCGAGCGCGCCACAGACGTTATCGGCCACAGGCACATCCGCGGGCGGCTTGATGATCATGGGGATGCGCGTGCAGGCATCCAGGGCCTCCACGTGGGCGAAGTGCGTCAGATGATCCGCCATCGTCTCCCCGTGGTCGGCGGTGAAGATGATGCAGGTGTCATCCCAGCGCCCCTGCGCCTTCAGCGCGTCGAAGACCCGGCCGAGATGCTCGTCGAGGTAGAGGATCTCGCCATCGTAGGCGTCGATCATCCCGCGCGCATCGGCGATGCGGTCGCTCTGCTGGTCGAGGCTCTTCCCGTCATTCCACGAAGACCGCTCCAGCGCTTCCAGCGTGCCCCACGTCGGGATGTACTCGCGGCCGTCCGGCGTCGTGCGCACGTGGTCGGAGCCGTCGTCGGTGAAGGGCCGGAGGAACTCGTCGGGCTGGTTGTAGGGCCGGTGCGGGTCCCAGTAGTGCGCCCACATGAAGAAGTTGTCGGGCTGTCGCTCCAGCACCGGGAGCAGCACCTCGTTCATGCGCTCGGCGACCAAGCGCGTGACGAAGCTCTCCGGGTTCGGATTGATGTACTCCGCGAAGCCTCGCACGAACCAGCTCGGGTGGCAGGCGAACTGCATGAGGTTGTCCACCGCGGTGGTGTAGACGCCGCCCTTTGCGAGCGTCTCGGCCAGCGTGGGC
>CAZAHB010000186.1:0-10822 GCA_964484945.1 uncultured Armatimonadia bacterium
GCTCTCTCCCAGGATCGCGCGCAGCTTCTCCAGCGCGTAGCGGTAGCGGCTCGATGCGGTGTTCGGCGGGATGCCCAGCAGCCGGCCGATCTCGGCGAAGGTGTGGCCCTGCCAGACATTGAGCACGACCACCTCGCGCTGCTCGGGCGGGAGGTCGGAGAGGGCCTCGCGGACGGCCACGGCGTCTGCGGAGTGCGGGTTGGTGGACGGTTCGGCGACCAGCTCCAGCGCCTCCGTGTCGGGCGCACCGCGCGAGAGCTTGTTGCGCGCGACTGCGAAGAGGTACGCGCGCACGTCGTCGATCTGCGTCGCGCCCTCCCCCCGATCGACCAGCGCCAGGAAGCACTCACTCAGCAGGTCCTCGGCATCGCTGCGCGGGAGGCCCTTCGCCAGCAGCCAGCGGTAGAGCGCGGTCGCGTGGCGGTCATACAGCGCCCCCAGCGCGCGGGTGTCGCCATCCGCGAGCTTCCGCAGCAGCGCGTTGTCATCGGCCCCGCGTCCGCTCACCGGGCGCCCCTTCCCGCATCATGGCCATGCATGGGTTAAGTGCGTTTGCGAGACCAGTTTCGTCTAATGGGGGTGAGATTCTTTCGTGGGCATCGCAGAAACGGCGTCGGGCGTGGGCACGCCCTGTCTCCGGACGGCATACGGAAACGCCCCCCTGCGCACGGACAGGGAGCGGCCGTCGCCCTCAGGAGGGGTGGCCCCGATCCCGCCGCCAGGCGGGAGAGCGGTGAGGTCCCGTCCGAGGGCGCGTCGAAGCTTCCCTGCCCGCCCGTTGTCTGCCTTTCGAGGATTCCAACGACGGGCGAGCAAGGAAGCTCGCCCCTCCTGAACGGCGCCGCTACCCTTCCACCCAGATCGGACTTGACCACGCGTACTGCCCGTTAAGCTGGCTCACGCGCAGGTAGTACCACGCCCGTCCGGCGGGCGGGTCCCCGTCGCGGAGGCTCATCGAGGCGGTGTAGCCCGCCTCCGGGATCGCCGTGTGCAGCTTGATCTTGTAGGCGCCGTGGAAGAGCGCGTCGCCCTCCTCCGGGTCGTCCTCGGCGAACTCGTAATCGAACCGCTCGCGGATGGTCTGCCGCGCTTCCTCCCGCAGCGCGATCAGCCGCCCGTGGTCCATCAACTCGCCCAGCGTGTACGCTTCGTCCACGCCCTCGCCCTGCAGGCGGACCGTCGCGGAGACGTCGCCCTCAAGCTCCACGATGATCGACTGCGTCGAGCGCGGCGCGGTGGAGAGCGTGTACTCGACGGAATCATCGGAGACCGCGTCGATCGACTGCCCGGCGTAGCTGAAGCAGCCCTCGACGTCGCGCACGGTGACGCCCTCGCCGCTCAGGCGCATCTTCCAGCCGCGCCTGCCGACGCCCCAGCCCTCGCCCGGTCGCGGCCCCCAGCCCTGCTCGATCTGCAGCTTCACGCGGACGGTGCCGCTCGCGGGCGGCCGCCACGTCCCGTTGTGGCAGTGCGTGGCGATCACCTGGTTGTTACGCAGAAGCTCGATGCGGTCGATACCCTGGCTGCCGATCACCTTCGCCTCGATATCCGCGACGTCGGCCTCGCTCACGCCGCCCATGAACGTGTCATTGATCCGGAAGTCCAGCCTGATCCGGTCGCCGGTGACGCCGTAGACGCGCCGGGCGCGGAAGGCCTCCCACAGCGATTCGCGCGTGAGATCCTCCGCGTAGCAGGCCATCAGGCCCGTCCCGTGCTTGCCCGGGAAGCCGTTGGGGTTGTCGCCAGAGGCCATGATGCCGAGGCGGTGGCCGCGCGCGAGGCCGTCCTGGATGCTCCCACCGGCCGTGCGCGGGCCCATGGACATATTCCGCTTCAGACCGATCGGAGTGTTGCAGCCCTCCGAGGAGCCGTGCCCGGAGAGGATCTCAGCGAAGGGCGAGACCTCCGCGTCCCAGCAGTCCCAGTCCTTCCCGCGGTCGCGCGGAGCGTAGGCGGTGTGATGCGGGATCGCGAGGCCATCGACCTCGCGCAGGTGGTCGTAAAGGTCCGGCAGGTCCATCGTCAGGTCGAGTGGCGCGTCGTCGAAGGGGTAGAAGACGTTGTGATCGCCCCACCGCGTGCGGTCGCCGTTCCATTCGTAGCCGGGGAAGCTCACCAGCCGCCCGGGCTCGTGATACTTCTTCACAAGCTCGCAGGTAAGCGCCCACTCCTCGGCTGAATTCTCGCTCGGGCCGACCGTCTCGAGCTTAAGACCGCTGTCGGTGAAGTGGTAGAGCGCGGGGTAGTACACCGGCGGGTAGAAGTCGAGGTAATCCTGCGCGTTGCGAAAGCTCTCTTCCAGGAACGTCGGCCAGTCGCGGTCCGTCCACTGGGGCTTGAACTGCGTGTGCATCTCGCCCCAGTAGAGGTTCATGCCATCGCCGAACTCAACAGTCATCTTCAGATCCTCCCTGTGTCGCGTTACTCCGCAATGATCGCCGGCTTGAGCGTCCATGCCTGCAGCTTTGCCTGCTCCAGCAACTTACTGTCGTCGAAGCCATCGCCCTCGGCCATCGCGCCTGTCCACGAACCACGCGCGGCCCGCTCGCCTGCGTGCTCATCGATACGCGGGTGCGCCGGACAGATCGTGCCTTCATCGTCCCACGCGCGCCATTCTCCGTCAGGATCTCCGCGATCCGCTTCGCGCAGTCATCGCTCTGAGGCGCAGTGCAGTCTTCGACATCGAACCACATCAGCGTGCGGCGTTTCGCCATCTGTCATCGGCTCCCTGTCAACGTGATCTTTCAAACCGATAGCTCGGATCCATGCCTCGCAGGCACTCGAACGTGGAGCAGTTTTCCGCGCGGAGCGCCGACGGACCTGCCGTCTGCCACGGGAGGAAATCCGCCACCGGCTGCGAATTGCATAACAGATGTCAAAGAGCGCCTCAGAGGGAGTACCAGCTATGCGCCGCCTCAGCCGCCATTCCCTGTCAGCCCCGTTCGCGGCGATCATTATCGCACTCATCGCGCTCTCCGCGCCCGCACTGCTTGCACAGGATGACGCTCCCGAGGAACCGGCGCCCACGCCGGCACCCACTGCCGAGCCTGCTGAAACTGCGGTCCCGGCGCCGACCGAGGTGCCCGGTCCTGAGGAGCAAACCGATGGACAGCCCACGCAGGAGCCCACCGGTGAGCCGGGCGATGCTGAGGCGGCGGATGAAACTGCGGCAGAGGACACCGAGGCGGTTGGGGGCGTCGATCAAACGGCTGACGAGAGCACAGATGCCGCTGACACGGAAGAAACCGATACCGAAGACACCGCGGAAACCGACGGCGAAGCTGCTCCCACGGACGAACCGGACGCGGAACCATCATCCACCGCCTCGGCCTCCGGTGGTGGCGGCTCCGCCACGGATGCGGAGGCCGCGCGACGCGAGGTCCGGAGGCGCCGCAGCGAAGCGATCTCTCAGTCGATCGAGCGGCTGAACACCGCAAAGGAAGACGAGCTGTCAGAGATGCAGCGGGCAGCCCTCGTGGCGCAGATCGCTCAGGGCGCGCGGGTCGAACTGGGATCGCTGCGGGAGGAGACGGCCGAGGCGAAGTTGACCCTCGAACACCTCCAGGAGACAGCCCGGCGGATCAAGCACGATCGCCGCACTGTCCCGAGCCAGATCCGCACCGGGCAGATACCGAGCCTCGGCGCCTCCAACCGCTGGGACGCGCTGCAGGAGACGAACACCGAGCTTCAGGACGCGATCGACAGGGCGTTCAACGAGCGCCTCAGACTGCTGAACGACATCCCCGAGGCAGAGCAGGCCCTGAACGAGGTGCAGAAGCTCATCGAGACATCCTCGGGGGCGTTCGATGCTTCGATGCGCCAGGTTCTGAAAGATTCGGAGAGCTACCTCAAGCAGCGGCTGGAGACCATGCAGAAGCTGCTTGAGCTGTATAACAAGCAGGCCGCCGCGGCGACCGAGGCCTACGACAACAGCTCCCAGTACACAGAGGAGCTGAGCGCGGCGATGGTGGCGGCGCGCAAGCGCGGGTTGCTGGCCCGATCGGATGCGGGTGTCTCGTGGGACACATTCCGCGCCATCAAGGCCGGTCTGACGACACTGGTCGGAGATGGATATGCACTGGCCGAGGGGTATTCTGAGTCCGGCGATCCCGCGGACACCATGTTCAGCTACGTGCTTCGGCTGCTGGGAACCGTGCTATTCCTGGCCGTCCTGGTGGTCGTCTGGCTCAAACTCCCCGGATGGTTGGCTGCGGCCTTCGGTGCCGCGAATGGCAATGAGCCGTGCGAGGATACCGATGGCGGCGAGGACCTCCAGACCCTCCGCAACCGGCGCAAAGCCGAGATCGCGACACCGGTGGCGCGGGCGGGGGCCCTTGCCGCGATAGCCGCGCTGCTCGGCCTCGTGTGGGGGCTGCCACAGGCCTGGACCACGGCCGCCATGACCGTTCTGGGCACATGGGCCGCGTACTTCGTGCTTGTTGCCGTGATGCGTCAACTTCTCGCGCCGCGCCATGAGGAGCTTCGGATCATCCCCATCGACAGCGCGGCCGCGCACGCGCTATTCCGTTTGCTGCGGGCGCTGGCCCTCTGGTCGGCGATTATCCTGCCGATCGTCTGGGCCCTGTCTGCGCTTGATTACCCCCACCGCGACGTGCTCGTATTGCTTTCGGTGGTGCACTATGTCGGCCTGGCGCTGATTGCCGGGCTGATGATCTACGCCGCGGGCGGTCCCGGTGAGTTCATGGCGGGGGCCGAGAGCGGCTCTGCGCGCCCGGTCAAGCGCGTTGTGACCACCGCGGTCCCGATCGTTCTGGGGCTCGCCGCGGCGGTGGCCATCCTGAAAGCCATCGGATACGTCAACCTGGGCGCTTTCCTGGGCCGATTGCTCTATCTGGAATTACCGCTGCTGATTGCTGCCCTCGTCGGCGACTGGCAGGTTCGCGCCCACTTCGCCGAGAGCAGCGCATGGCGCACCCGGCTGCGAGCAGCGCTCTGGGCAGCCTTCGGCGTCGCGCAGATCTGGGTGCTGGGCCTGCGCTACCATCACTGGCTGGCGATCGTGGACTTCCTCAAGCGGCCGCTCTTCACGGTCGCCGAGAACGAGGTCTCGGCCTTCTCCATCCTCCGCGCGATCACCGTCATCCTGCTGGCATGGCTGATCGCGAAGCTGTTGCGCGGGTGGCTGGAGAACTCCACGCGGATCGGCAGCCGCGTCAGCGAGGGTGTGCAGTACGCGGTGTCGAGCCTGACCTTTTACGTCATCCTGGTCGCCGGTATCCTGTGGGCGATGCTCGCGGGCGGCTTCCCGCTCAACGCGCTCACGGTGCTGGCGGGGATGGCCGGCATCGGTCTCGGCTTCGGCCTCCAGGATGTCGTGCGCAACTTCATCGCGGGGCTGATCCTGCTGATCGAGCGCCCGCTGGCGGTGGGCGACTACGTGGAAGTCGCGGGCACGTGGGGCCGGGTGATGTCCATCAGCCTGCGCAGCACAGTAGTTCGCACACAGGACAACGCGCACATCCTCGTGCCCAACGGTGACATCATCAGCAACCAGCTTACGAACCTGTCGCACCACGACCGCACGCTGCGGCTGGTGATCCCGGTGGGCGTGAGCTACGACAGCGACATCGACGAGGTCATCGATATCCTCATTGAGGTGGCGAAGGAAAATCCGAACGTACGCGACTTCCCCGAACCGGGCGCGCGCCTGCGCGAATTCGGCGACAGTGCGATCGTGGTTGAGTTGCTGGTGTGGATTTCGGACCCGCAGGGGCAGATCGGCACCAGAGTGGCTCTGAACCTTGAGATCTGGCGCGCCTGCAAGCGCGAGGGTATCGAGATACCGTTCCCCCAGACGGACCTTCACATCCGCGAGGACTCCGCGCCGGTGCGCATCGACCGGGAGTGGCGCGAGCCGACCGACGAGCAGTAGCTGTGCCGTTCTGGAGGGGCGTGGCTTCAGCCGCGCCCACTTTTCTATCATTCGGGAGGGGGAGGGCCGCCCATCCCCGGCGGGCCACCTGGTGCTGCGCCGGGGGGTGGCGCTGCTGGAGGTGGAGGGGGCTTCGGTGGCCTCGTATCCCAGACCACGTCACCATCCCCCAGGTAATACCCCTGCTCATCCTCACCGTGGCCTCCGTCATCATCCCCGTCCGGCCCCACGCTGTAGAGCAGGTAATCCTCACCTTCCCGGCGGTAGAGCAGCGGCCCGCTCCCGCATGGATCCTCCGGCAGCGACCGGTTCAGCGTCGCCTCCAGCGCCGCGAGCGTCTTCGGGTACTCCCCGCGCTCGTCACGGTATGCCGCGAGATCCAGCGCCACGTGCAGCAGGGCCAGCCGCGCCTGCGCCGCGTTCACTTTGCTGCGCGCGCGCTCCCAGACCCCGGCGCACCCGACCACCCTGGACACTGGCAGCCGCCGGGGGATGCTGGCGATCCCGGGCAGCACCTGGATCCGATCCCGCGGCCGCTGTCTCAGCCGCGGGAGACCCCGCGCCAGACGGATGGTGTCCTCCGCATCTTCCATGCACATGATCGCATCCGCATTGCGCACCGGGCGCATGATCCGCAGATGGTAGTACCACGCCAGACGCTCCGACGGATCGCACAGTAGCGGCTTCCCGCGCAAGTCCTCAAGCAGTTCCCGCCCGCACCCGGCGTTGTGGGCCACCTCCAGCGCCAGATCGATCCTCATCGTCGCCTCGCCGATTCGTGCGCGTTTGAAGGCCGCAGACAGATCCACCGATCGGAGGGTTTTCCGCAGGCTCCGCGCCGCCGCAGGAGATGGCGCCGGCCCATCGGACAGGGTTTCCTCCGCGGCACTGATTGCGATCTTCTGCATCGCGATTGCCACCAGCAGCCCGGTCATGTTCGGCTCCTGCATGGCGTGCTGGGACATTCGCATGGAAGTCTCAATCCGCCCCAGCGCGGCGTCCGCATTCCCCTCATGCGCGTCCAGCAGCGCCCGCGCCGACAGCCAGCGCGTGCCGTCGCGATACCGTGCGTAGTGTGGCAAAACCGTATTCAGGCCCTCCTCCCACGGCACGTCGAAGACCGCCGTCGGCCGCAGCGACGCGCGCCTTAGCGTCTCCAGCGCCTGCTCGATCTCCGGCGCGGTCAGATACGGGCGCATCGTGGACAGACTGACATCGCCGCGGAGGTAGTCGCAAACCAGATGGGTACCGCCATGCAATTCCCAGATCGAGTCGCTGCCGCGGGGGTCGTCGAAGTTCACGCGAAAGACCTGCTGATAGAGGACCGCCGCGTTCTCGTCATCAGGCACGGGCCCGGGAGCCAGTTCGGCGGCAGACAGCGAATAGCCCTCTCGCTTCAGCCGCTGGACGGTCGTCTCCACCTGCTGGGAGGTCTTCCAGTCGAGGTAGAGCCACGACGCCCCTGTCACCAGCAGCATCGCCGCCAGCGTGATCACGCAGCCTCTGAATGCGCACGACTTACGCCACAACGTCACCGTCCGTCCCCCCAATCACTCACCGCTTCACCTTCCACACGATGTCGTAGTTGTCCCAGTTGTAACCCGGGTCCCGCGGCCCATGCCCGCCGTCGTCGTCACTGTCCTTCCCGAGCCCCCACACCACGAACCCGTCCTTCTCGCGGCGGTAGTGGTAGGGTCCCTGCGCGAAGGGGTCCTGCGGCAACTCGTAGCTCAGCGTGTCCTGAAGCTGCTGCAGATCGAAGGGCCATTCACCCCGCTCGGCGTGGAAGATCTCGGCCGCCAGCGCGATCTCGAATACATCAAGCCGCGCAATGGCATCGTCGCGCTTCTGCACGGCCCGCGCGAAAACCGGCACGAGGATCCGGGATATGATCGCCATCTGCGGGACGTTCTCCTCCACATCCTCGGCCAGGCGCTCGCGATCTTTGGGTGCAGCGTTCTCCACCAGTTCGATCCGCCTGCGCATCATCTGCAGGTATATGATCTGGTCGCTACTGAGCAGCGGCCGACCCAGCGGCGTGCCGTAGAGCGCCGCCAGCAGTTGATATGCATTCGGTTCGGATGCGCCCGATCCGCCCAGGAGGCCGTTGAACAGGTCTTCCGGGCTCTCCCGCCGCACCGTATCGAACGTCTCCAGCCCGGTCGCGCGCTCACCCAGCAGTGCATTACGGAAGGGCTCGCGCATGTCGATACTCCGCAGATCCTCGATCGTCTCCCGCGCGAACTGTGGCGAGGGCGGCCCCTCCTGCATCACCTGCTCGGCGCGCTGCAGGGCGATGGCCTGGATGGCGATCGCGACAAGCTCTCCGATCAGCGTCGGCTCCTGCGCGGTGTGTTCCGCCATGCGCAGCGAGACGCAGCACCAGTCCAGCGCCTCGTCGATCTCGCCATCATGCGCGCACAGCTTCGATTTCGCCGAGAGCCAGCGCGCAGCCGAGCGCAGGCGCGCGAAGTGCGGGAACAACGCGCCGTAGCCGTCCTCCCAGTTCACCGGGAAGACGCACTCCTCTCGCTCGGAGCCACGCCGCAAAAGATCCAGCGCGCGCACGACCTTCGGATCGTCGAAGGCCCGGCGCGCATCACGGTGCGGGGCATTGCCGTAGAGATAACCGTCCACGATAAGGTCGGAGTGCCCGCTCGACTCGAACAGGGACGTTCCCATCGACGTGCTCTGGGGCCCCATCCGCCCGAGCGCCTGCTGATATGGTTCGGCCGCATTCTCCGAGGGAGGCACCGGTTCGGGCGCGGCCTCGGCGAGTGTCAGCGGCTCCCCGGCCTCGCGGATGCGCTGAAGCTCGACTTCGAGGTCCCGGGAGGTCCGCCAGTCCAGGTACACCCACGGGGCCACCACGAGCAGAAGAAAGATCAGCCCGATGAAGACCGCGACACGGAATGCCAGTGAGTCCCGCCAGAGGCTCAGCATGATGGCCTCCATGCGCATATTCGCGCTATCCGCCGAACGGCTCACCCGAGGTGACGCTGCGGCCTGTCGTCTTCGCGCAGGACGCTGCAGTCAGCCCCTTTGCGATCACTCTACGACCAGTCGGCCCGGTCCGAGCGACCACGAGGGCGGCAGATCCGGGTCCATCGTCACCCTGTAGTCCTCCATGGTGATGTCCTCGACCTGCTCGAAGCCAACGGACCATGCCTTCGCGTCCTGTCCCTCACCGACGGTCACAGGCAGGTTCATCTCACCGCTGCGCTCCGTGAACGCGCTCGCCGCCTCGTTTCCGGCCGGATCATACACGCGCAGCCGCACCTGCTCGCCGGGGTACATCGCCTCGAAGCTCAACGCGAATTCCTCGGTCCCCTCCGGGACGTAGAAGTACACGCGCGAGGTGTCGTAGATGAAGTGAATCTGTGGCGCAACCACCGAGGCGTTGTCATTCAGCGGCGTGACTTTCGCATTGTTTTTGGAGGTCTGGATCATGCACGCGTACGTGCCATCCACCTCCACGGGCACCTCGATCTCCGCCGATTCCCCGACCGGGATCGATCCCCTGTCCAGCACCTCGTCCTCGGGGCTGACGACGACCCATGTGATCGGTGACTCGTTGTTCCCGACCATCTTCGTGTCGATATGCGCGCGGAAGCTCTCCCCCGCTCTCAGCACGGCCGCGACCGGATGGCCCCCGCGCAGCGAGAAGTGCGCGCCCTCCGGCAGCGCCTCGACCTCGTCGGCGACCGCCCGGAGCGGCTCGCCGGTGTAACCCTCGCTGACCTCCCAGCTTCGGTCCTCGATGAAAGCCGCGAAGTCCAGGTTACTGAAGTTGAGATGCTCATGCTCCCGGCGGAACTGCTTGAGGTCGGCGATCTTCCTGTTGACGGCGAAGGGCGATGTGTCCGGATCCTCGCCGGCCAGCAACCGCGCGATCTCCGCGCACCTGCGCGCATGCTCCAGCCCCACCTGCAGATACTCCACGCGCCGGGCATACGGCTGCTGCCCATCGGCAGCGCGCGCCGCGCGGTCGAGGATCGCTGCGCCCTCCTCCAGCACCGCCTCCGGGAACCCGCGGTGGGCGTCCTTAGCGTAGGTCACCCAGTGGATTCCGCGATTGTCTTCCAGGTCCAGCATCTCGCGCATCTGCATCGTGTGCGCTTCGAAGAAGTCGAAGTACTGCTTCACCTCATCCGCTGCCGGGCCGAAGCCGGAGTAATACTCGTCGAGCATCTCATCGATGTCCTGATCGGGATGGGTGTGCAGGCGCATCAGCGCGTACAGCGTGGTGCCGTTGGTGGACCACTGCCCGGTCAGTGAGTCGAAGTCCGTCGCGCGCATGCCGTGCTCGGCCTCGAACTGGAACTCGTCGGCGAACTGGTGCGCGAACACATGCGGCATCACGTAGCCGTGCAGCATGTAGTTGGGGCGCAGGAAGATGCTCGCACCGGTGTCGGCCCAGCCCTCCCACATGCGCAGGATGAACTGCTGCTCCTGCTCGGTGCGGGGGAAGAACAGGTCCGGGACACTCCCGACCATCATGTTCGGAGGAAGCGTGGTCCCTTCGCTGGGCGGCGGCGCGTAGTTCACGTAGGCGTACGCCATCACGATAGCCTCGGGGTCAATCGCCATCGCCTTCTCGCAGATGATCTTCCAGAACTTCGCGTAGCGGTCTGAGACCACGCGCGGTCCGAAGCGCGGGTGAATCTCATCCGGCTGCGGCCCATCCCAGGACTGGCACGTTGCACACTCGCAAAGCCCGCGGATATCGTTCTCGCACACGTTGATGTTGATGACCGCGTCAGGGTTCGCGGCGCGCTCTTCGCGCCAGTTGCCGATGATGCGGTTGTGCAGCCCCGGGGCGCTGACGCACATCGAAAAGCGCGCGTTCGGCCGCGTCGGCCCGCGCTCGCCGTTCACAAGCTGGAACCACTCGGGGTGCTCGTCACCGTAGCGATCCCACCACCGGTT
>CAZAHB010000187.1:0-10785 GCA_964484945.1 uncultured Armatimonadia bacterium
AGCGTGCCCGAGACGACGACTGCGGAGGCGGCACTCGTGATCGTCGCCGGGGACTGGTATGCATTATTCGGCCTCCGGGCGGAAATACCTTCTCAGTTGACAGGATGCGAGGAAGGCCCCCCGGCTGTCCACGAAGAATTCCCCCGCCGGACATCATGATCCCTCCGGCATCTGAGCCGCATCATCGCCCACCACGCCGAAGATTCTTCGCAGAGAGGAAAGTCGAAGATGCAGACACGAACCCTGGGACGGACCGGCCTCGAAGTCTCTATCATGGGCTTCGGAGGAATTCCGATCCGTCGGCCGGACTTTGAAGACGCCGTTGACATCTACCGCCTCGGGATGGAACGGGGAATCACGTACTTTGACGCCGCCCGCGCATACGCGAGGTGCGAAGAGCGCCTTGGTGCCGCCATCGCGGCCCGCAACCGCGAGGATATTGTTATCTGCTCGCGCGATCTCTCGCACACAAAGGATGAGATGGCCGAGGCGATCGACACGAGCCTCGAAACGCTGGGCACTGACTACGTGGACATCTACCAGTGCCACGAACTTCATCAGCCGGAAGACCTCGACGAATGCCTCGCACCCGGTGGCGCATTCGAGGCCCTCGACGAGGCGCGCGATGCTGGAAAGATCCGCTTTGTCGGCATGACCAGTCACAACCCCGATGTCGTCATGTCCGGGCTTGAGACCGGCCTGATGGATGTCGTGCTCATCATGATGAACTACGTCAACCGCCGGATGGTCGAGGACGTGCTGCCCAACGCCCGGGAGGACAACGTCGGTGTCGCGGTCATGAAGCCGCTGGGCGGCTGCCTGCTGGCCGCGCACGCGGACCTTGCCCTGCGCTGGGTGCTGTCGCAGGAGGGCGTGCACACCACGATTCCGGGCATGTGGCGGCGCTTTGAGGTCGAAGCGAACGCGATGGTCGGCCGGGACTTCGAGCCGCTGAGCGCCGAGGAGCACACGATCCTCGACGAGATGCGCGCGTCCAAGCTCCCCGAGTACTGCCGGCTGTGCTACCGCCACCACACCTGCCCGAAGGGCGTGGAGATCTCGCGGCTGATGATCATGGACCTGCTCTACCAGCGCCACGGGATCGAGGAGGCGCTCGAGCGAGGCTGGGACCGCGACCTGCAGCGCGTCGAGGAGTGCCTGTCCTGCGAGATGCAGGACGAGTGTCGGGCCTCCTGTCACTTCGGCATCGACATCCCGAACGTGCTCATCGGGGTCTACCGCACGTTCTATCCGGCGCTGGAGCGCGCGCGGCAGAAGTCCGCACAGTAAGCGTATCTGAACGCGACCGATCCCCGCGTAGCGGGATGATGGAGCCAGGAGGGAATCCAATGCGCATTGAGGCACTGATTGCAGGTCTTCTGATGTTCACGGCGATTCACGCGGTGGCAGCGCCCGATCCCCTGGAGGCGGGCCGCGAGTTGCGCGAGGCTGTTGCGAACATGGAGCCGGGGGATGTGCTGACGGTCCAGGGAGGCGTGTACGCCCTGGAGGAGCCGCTGCTGCTTACCCGCGAGCACAGTGGCGAGGAGCAGGCGCCCACGGTCATCGAGGCCGCTGAGGGCGAGGATGTCGTCATCCGCGGCTCGCGCAGTGTCAGCGGCTGGGAGGAGTGGCGCGACGGAATCTACGTCGCCGACCTCGCCGCACAGGGGCTGGAGGGCGTTCGCTTCCACCAGCTTTTCCTCGATGGCGAGCGCCAGCATCTCGCCAGGCACCCGAACTTCGACCCCGAGCACCCGCGGACCGGCGGGTTCGTCTATGTCTGGGACAAAATCGGGCGGGGGGCCGAAGGCTTCATCTACGCAGAGGATGACCTGCCGCTTGATGAGTGGGAGGACACTTCGCAGGCGGAGATATACACAATCTTCGGGCGCGGCTGGAACATCGCCATCACGCCGATCGTGGAGACCGATCGCGAGCAGCGGATGATCATGACCGAGCGGGTGCGCAGGCCCTACGAACGGACGAACCGCTACTACGTCCGGAACGTGCTCGGTGCGCTGGACGCCCCGGGGGAGTGGTTCCTCGATTACGAGACCGACCGCCTCTACTTCATGCCTCTCGATGGCGAAGCACCCGAAGATGGCGAGGTCACCGTCCCGGTAACCGACAGCGTCATCGAAGTGCGCGGGACACTGCCCTACCCGCACGAGTACCTGAAGACGGGCTTCGGGAAGGGGCGCGATGAGGCATCGCCACCGGAGGACGCGCCCGAGGCCGATCCGGTGGAGCACATCGTGCTGCGCGGTCTGACCGTGGAGGAATCGCGCCAGGACGGGATCGTGCTGACCGGCGCGCGCAACTGCTCAGTGGCCGCCTGCACCGTGCGCAATTGCGGGAATGTCGGCGTGAACCTTGGCGCGGTCGCCAACGCCGAGCGGGAGGTCGGCAATCCGCGCGTGACCGAGCCCACGGGCTTCTCCGGCGGCGTCGGCGGCGGGGGGCAGAATATCCTCTTCAACGACCCGTGCCTGTCCTGCGAGGTGGTCGGCTGCGATGTCTTCGACTGCGGGGCGGACGGCGTCTTCCTCTACGGCGACGACAACACGGCCACCAACAACCACGTGCGCAACACCGGGCTTTACGACATGGACTGCGCCTGCGTGAACCTGTGGGGCGAGGGTAACAGCGCGCTGCGCAACACGCTTCACGACGTTCCGCGCAACGCGATCTTCCTCAAGGGCATCGACAATCTCGTCGCGCAGAATGATATCCGCTGGACCATGCTGGAGACCTGTGACGGCGGCGCCATCCGCATGTGCCAGCGGAACCTTCAGCTTCGCGGCAACGTGATTCGCCACAACCGCATCCTCGACACCATCGGCTACGGCTACCCAATGTCCACTGGAACCTTCCAGTCACCGTATTACTCATGGGGCGTGTACCTGGATGATTTTACATGCGGGACCACAGTTGAGGGGAACCTCATCGCCCGCGTCGGCCGCTCCGGGGTGATGCTCCACGGCGGCAGCGACAATACCGTTCGCGGCAACGTCGTCGTCGATGCACCGACAGCGGGGCTGGAGCATGCGCCCATCCGCGAGCATCCGGTGACGGGCAACCTGTTCGTAGAGAACGTGCTCGCCCATGACATCGAGGGCGCGCTGGTCTACCGCAGCACGAAGTGGGTCGGCGGTCTGGACTTTTCGCGAAATCTCGCGTGGACACACGGCCGCCCGGCGATGGTGTCGCTCGGGCCCGGTGGGGGGATGTTCGAAAGCTGGGAGACGTGGATGGAGCACGGACTGGATGAAGGCTCGATCATCGCCGATCCCCGGTTCGTGGATCCCGGAGCCGACAACTACCGCCTGGAGGATGACTCTCCCGCGTGGGACCTTGGCTTCGAGCAGATTCCCGTGGACCAGATCGGCTGCTATCAGGATGACCTGCGGGCCTCGTGGCCGGTGGACATGCAGGAGGGTGTCGTGCGTGAGGAACCGGTCTTCTACAGTCAGCCGGGCCGGCCGGTGCACGATGACTTCGAACTCGACCGTGTGGGCAATCGCCCGCGGCACGGAGACGCGATGGAGCATGGGGAGGGCCGCATCAGGGTCACCGACGAGACCGCCGCCACGGGGGAGAAGAGCCTGAAGATCACCGATGCCCCCGATCTGCGTCAGATCTGGCTGCCACGGATCTACTATCCGCTGAGTTACCATCAGGGCCAGGTTCGCCTGGCGTTCGATCTGCGTCTGAGCGGCGACACGCCGCCGCGGCTTTACATCGACCCGCGCCAGTACTCGCACACGCCCGCTGCGGAGTACCTCTCCGGGCCGAAGCTTGACGTTCGCCCTGACGGCTCGCTTGTCGCCGCTGGAGAGACCCTCGCCAAGCTGCCTCATGATCGCTGGATCGGGATGGAGATGATCCTGACGCTGGGCGATGATGCGCCGCAGAGCACCCCGCTCACGATCACCGTCGAGGGCGAGGATCCAATCAAGGTCGAAGTCCCGCACGGATCAGACAGCTTCCAGCGGCTGGAGCGCGTGGTCTTCGCGAGCACTGCCGACGGCCCGGGGGCATTCTGGCTCGACAACGTGATGATCGATACGTTGGACGAGTAGTAGCATCGTACGGGTGAGCGCCCGAGGGACTCGGCCCTCGGGCGCGATCGCACATTCTGGCTGATCATCTGCGCTTCGCTACCGCGCGAACTCAATCCATCCAGCTTCGGCCAGCGGCTCGAGGAAGACCTTGATGCGCGAGGCATCCTCGTCGGTGATCTGCCGCGCGGGGAAGAGCATCCGGCGGTCGATCAGTCCCTGAAGCTCCTGCGCCGTCTTCATGGCGCCGACGATGGAGCCAATGTTGGCGGTGCCTGGTTCGGCGGCAAAGAAGTAGGGGAATGCCGCGTTGACCGTCTCCTGCAGCTCCCGGGTCTTCTGCACATCGCCCTCGCGCCCGGCCTCCAACAGCGCCACGAACAGTTTCGGGCACGCGTTCGCCATGCCCATCACGGCACCCTCGTAGCCCATCAGCGCTGCTGTGCCCAGAAGCCGCTCGGAGCCCTGCATCAGCACGAAGTCACTGTCGGCAAGCTCATTTGCCAGGTCAATGCCGCGTTCTATGTTTCCGGTGCTGTCTTTGAGACCGATGATGTTGTCATTTTCGGCAAGCTCAAGAACGGTGTGAGGTTCCAACTCATTATCACTGCGCGCGGGGATGTCGTAGATCACAAGTGGAATCGCGCTGGCATCGGCGAGGGCCAGGAAATAGTCTCGAAGCTCGTTCTGACCGTAGAAGAAGTAGTAGGGGCATGTCGCAACGATGGCGTCCGCGCCAAGCTCCGCGACCTCCTCGGCCTGCAGCAGGCTCTCCTTGTAGGATGGCGAGGAAATCCCGGCCAGCAGGGGAATGCGTCCGCCGAGCGCATCGGCGCAGGCGTCAACCATCTCGAACCGCATCTCGCGCGTGAGCGATGGTCCCTCTCCTGAGGAACCGATCGCGAAAATCCCCACGCAGCCGGCGTCTACGAACCAGTCCATGAGCCGAGCGACGCCGTCACGATCGATGGTGTCATCCTCGTTGAGCGGCGTTGTGGTAGGGGGTACGATGCCTTTGATGTCACTCGCTTCAAGCATGGGACTACTGCCTCCCCGAACTTTCCTGATCGCTGATCCGCAAGATACGCGCAGGCCCATTGCGTTGTCAAGCAGGCGCTCTGGATCCCCTCGGGTGGCGCCTCGTCACAGATGCTGCAACCGCTCGACTGCTGCATTCATCAAATGGTATGCCTCTGTGTGCGTTCACACTACCTTAAACTACCAAAAGGCGGCGCATGGAGGTGATAGCACACCATTTGATTAAGTAGCACCACATCAAGCTACTATCCCATGATGATCCAGTCCGCAGAGGGGAGTGCCGTGCAACAATGACGCGCCGAAGAGGTTTCACCCTTATCGAGTTGCTTGTGGTCATTGCTATCATCGCGATCCTTGCAGCCATTCTGTTCCCGGTTTTCGCAAGGGCGCGAGAGAAGGCGCGACAGGCGTCATGTCTCAGCAATGTCAAGCAGATGACGCTCGGTTTCCTGATGTACGCCCAGGATTACGATGAGCGGATGTGCCCCCGCTACTATCGTTACGATCCCTCGGTTGCAGGCGGCCCGCACTGGCCGACGCTCATTTACCCGTACGTGAAGAATGAGCAGGTCTACCAGTGCCCAAGCACCAATGGGGACTCCTACGGCTACAACAACACGGTCCTTGACTACACGTCCCTGGCGCAGGCGCAGACACCGGCCGAACTCGTTATGCTCTGTGACGTGAAGAAGGGATGGGACGTCAACGGAAATACCGGCTGGAGGCTGAGCGTGGGGCGGCCGTCGCAGTTCGGCGATCCTCCCCAGGTGCCCGCGAACGATGCCGACGAGGAACCTGTCGCGGGCGATCCACTTTACACGTGCCGCCCGCGCGGGGTGCATAACGGCGGCTCCAACGTGGGCTTCCTCGACGGTCACTCGAAGTGGTACCGCACTGACCAGTTCTTTTACGGGCAGAATCCCACGAATAAGTTCTTCGACTTGTAGGGCACTGCCCGCATTACACAAACGGGCCTGACGGCCATTGAGCAGATGACCGCGGTGCATCATCGCGGGCATCTGCTCTATCGGTTCTGCACTGTGACCTCAATGAACCCCTGTTGTCGTGTCCGGCAGGCAGGTATTGGTCCCCGATACGGCTAATTGTCCTATGGTGGATCGAAACGAGTGAGATATGAGTAGCTCAATAGTCACGGACAGCATAAAGGACGCCTGGGCGCGGGCTCGCAGCCTCCTCTTTCTCGATTGGAATGTCGGCAGGTGGTTGAAGTATGGCTTCATTGCCATGCTGGGCACCGGTGCCGCCGGCGCGGGAGGGTCGCTCAACTACTCGCCACCACCGGCCGGAGGCGATGGAGGTGGCGGTGCGCCGGGCGGATTTCCGGATATTGGCCGTGTGGGACCCGAGGTAGTTGACGCCGTGCGGGGGGCCGTGCAGTGGATCGGCGCGAATCTTGCCAACATTGTGCTGCTGGCCCTCGGATTGGTGACCATCTGGCTCATCGCCTGTATCGTGTTGCTCTACGTCCGCGCGGTCTTTCGCTTCATCTTCGTGGACGCGGTTGCAGCCCCTCGCGAACCGGGTATCATAGTTTCGTGGGGCCATCATACCGGGCAGGGCCTGTCGCTTCTGATCTGGAACATATTTCTGAGCCTGATACCGCTCGTGCTGCTTCTGGTCGCAGCGGTGCCCATCATCAGCAGCATGGGCCTTCTGGCCAGCGGAGAGCCGCTGGGTGCGGTGCTCGGTGTCGGGGGGATGCTCGGACTTATCGGCGTAATCGTATTTGCGCTGCTGGTGCTGTCGATGGGCAGGGCGCTGACCGATGATTTTCTCGTCCCGGCGATGTATGCGCGACGCTGCGGGGTTATCGCTGGCTGGCGGTACGTGGCGGGGGCGTGGGAGGGCGAACTGGGCAACATCGTCTTCTTCTACCTGCTCAAGCTGGCGCTGGGCATTGGAGCAGCCATCGTCGGATTGTTGGTCGGTTTGGCGTCACTGATAATCTTGATCGTACCCGCCGTGAGCATCGCTGCGCTTGCGGCGTTCGTTGCGCTGCTCGGACTCTCGTCGCAGGCGTCCATGGTGCTGTTTGGTGGGCCGTTACTGGTGGCGACAGTCGTGGGTGGCGGGACGTACATGTACATTCTGAACGTGCTTTTGCTGCCGGTGAAGGTCTTCTTTCAGGCCTACTCACTGGCATTTATCGGCAGGCTTGACGCATCGTTGCGCACATTGTGATGGACTTTAGACTCTGGAGGTAGGCAGATGGAAACATATGGCATCTGGATCATCGCCGGCGTTATCGCGTTGATCATCGACCTGCTGTCGGGGACCCTCTTCATGCTCTGGGTCGGGGGTGGATGCATCGTGGCTGGTATCGTTGCCGCGATCTTCCCGACAGTGGCCTGGGCCCCATGGGCGGCATTCGTGGTCGCGACCGCCATCCTGTTCTACCTCGGCGTGCCGCTCGCGCGGCGGATGAGAGAACAGAGCCTGACTCCATCCAACGTGGACGCGGTCGTTGGGCAGGAGGGTATCGTCGTCGAGACGATCGATCCTGTCAGCAACACCGGCCGGGTCCGGGTGGGCTCTGAGGAATGGCGGGCGAGGGCGGATGAAGAGATCGAAGCAGGCGAAAGGGTGTGCGTGCTCGGCGTCGAAGGGGCCACTGTGGTCGTGACCGGCTGGGAACCCAGAGGCGCTTACGCCGAGGGTTCCAGCGGTTGACAGACATGTCAGACAGGGCGTGCACATGAGACCCCGCATCCGCCACGCCCGGGGGGAGACCGGCAGCGGGGAGCTTTCTGAGACCTGAAAACACTGTCGAGGGCGTAGCCACCAAGGAGGGCGTTCTGATCATGATCGCGGTCTGGATCGTGGTAGGTCTGCTGGCTGTGGTTTTGCTCAGCCAGGCGATCTTCGTCGTGCGGCAGTACGAGCGGGGAGTTGTGGCCACGCTCGGACGGTATGCCTACACGGTCGATCCCGGATTGACCTTCATCTTCCCGTTCGTGCAAACTCTGGAGCGGGTGGACATGCGGGAGACCGTTCTTGACGTCAACCCCCAGGAAGTGATCACCGAGGATAACGTCGTGGTCACCGTTGACGCGGTGATCTACTTCGAGGTCACCGATCCCTTCCGCCGCGTCTACAACGTCACGGACTTCCGACTCGCGGCGATGAAGCTCGCGCAGACAAACCTGCGTAACGTCATCGGCGATCTGGAACTCGACGAGACGCTCACCTCGCGCGAGACGATCAACGCGCAGCTGCGCACCATTCTCGACGACGCAACCGACAAGTGGGGCGTTCGTGTCACGCGCGTGGAGCTGCAGCGCATCGATCCGCCGCGAGACATCACCGAGGCCATGAGCCGGCAGATGAAGGCCGAGCGGAACAAGCGCGCGGCGATCCTCGAGGCCGAGGGTGTCCGCGAATCGGCCATCCTTGAGGCCGAGGGTGAGCGGCAGGCCGCCATCCTCGAAGCCGAGGGCCAGGCCCAGGCGATCCGCGAGGTCGCCGACGCGGAGAAGTTCCGCGAAGTGGCAGTGGCCGAGGGCCAGGCGAAGGCCATCGTGAACGTCTATGACGCGATTCACGAGGGCGATCCGACCCACGATCTGCTCGCGGTCAAGTACCTGGAGACCCTCCAGCGCATGGCCAACGGCAAGGCGACGAAGATCTTCCTGCCCATCGAGGCCAGCGGCGTTCTCTCAGGCATTGCGGCCATGGGCGATGCGTTCGAAGAGGGACGGCAGGTCGCGGACCTGGAGCCCGCCGAAGGTGAGGATGAGGCCTGATTCCGCACGGAAACAGCTGCTTGCTACTTCACGAAGCAGCAGGTTAAGACGACATGCAGGAGGCCATTTCGATGACGAGGACGCTCTGTGCCATCGGATGCGCGCTTGTACTGGCATGTGCTGCGCATGCAGAGACGGTTACGCTGGAAGTGACCAACCCACTCGATGCACCGCGAAGCAACGCCATCTGCGTCGGCGACGCTTCGCTGCTTGGCGAGAGTGTTGAACCCGGCAGCTACGTGGGCGCCACCAGCGATGGCGAGAAGGTCGCCGTGCAGGTGGACGACCTCGACAGCAACACCGTCGCTGACGAATTCGCGATGGTGCTCGACCTCGATGCCGAAGAGACCGTGTCCGTCTGGGTGGATCTCGCGAAGGAATGGACGGGCCCGGATAAGGCCGATCTGCGCGTGTCGTGGCGGCATGACGGCTACGCCGCGCTGGACACGAACATGATGGCATTCGGGCTTTATGGGATCTACGCCCCTGCCGGATTTCCCGGGTCACTCCAATGGGATCTTTACGGCAAGCGACCGGATGCGTGGGGGCTGTCGCTCGATGCGCTCGAAGGGGTCAACTATCACGAGGACAATCCGGTCGCGGTGGACTATCTCGTCGTCGGTGACACCATGGGACTGGGCGGCCCGATCATCGGAGACAGTCGGCCGCTCGTGAACGAAAACGGGCGCTACAGCTACCGCAAGCTGTGCGACGGTCCGATCCGCGCAGGGCTGGAGGTCACCGTGACACGGTGGAAGACCGCCAACGGAGGCGACTATGACGCCACGATCCACTACTACGCCTACGCCGGACATGCGTTCATCGATGCCGGCTTTGCACTGAGGCCGAACAAGCCCTGTGACAGTAAGTTCGGAGTGGGCATCCGGCGCATTCCGTCACCGGACTTCTTTCTCTCGGATGAGGACGCGGGCGTGCTCGCCGCGATGGGGCAGCAGGAGAACATTGTCGGCAAAACTGGCCTCGGCATCGTCTTTGAGCCGGATCAGTTCGCCCGCTGGGGAGTTCAGAAGGACGAGGATGACTCCTGGGTCGTCTACCTTAACCCGCGCGAGCATGCGGGAGCGGACTTCCATCGCACCCGTCTTGTCGGGGTCTGGAGCGAGGGCGGCATCGCCGATGAGGACACGGTGCCCGCCTACATGAACCGCCTTGCCGACCGCTTCCAGGCGCCCGTAGAAGTCTCGCGCTGAGGGGGAGAGGTGAGCCGAGAGGAGTTTCCCGGCAGGCGCGCCGCACAGGGCCCGTTCGTGCGGCCGCCTGCCTCGTTGCATGAACACCCATTCCACGGAGCACTGACCATGAAGATGAAGGTGACACGATGAAGATCGGTATCAGGAACGGATCAATGGGCTTTCCGGCGATGCCCAAGCTTTTTGAGCAGGCCGCCGAGATCGGGTTTGACGGAGTGGAACTGGACATCCGCGCGGATTGGCGCGAAGAGCCTGTGATGTCCGAGGACGGTCGCGCCCGGATACGAAGTCTGTCCGAGGAAACCGGCGTCGAGGTGCCATCCCTGTGCATCGGAGCCCTGTGGCAGTACAGCCCGGCCGCAAGCGACCAGGAGCTTCTCGACGAATCGCGCGAGATCATATCTGAAGCCATTCAGGCCGCAGCCGACCTCTCAGCAGGCTGGATCCTGGTGCCCGTGACCCCCTCGGACCAGGATATCTCCCACGAGGAGTGTCAGAGCCGCTGGATCGATGAGATGGAGAAAGCTGCACCGATGGCCGAGGCGGCGGGAGTGGTGCTGTGCCTCGAGAACGTCGGGCGCGGCTGCGGAAAGTCCGCGCAGGACCTGCTGGGCCTGGTGGAGGGCATCAACAGCCCCGTGGTCCGGACCTATGAGTCTGTCCGTTAAGTCGAAGGGCATTTCGTCGGGGATGTGGAATCGACCTGTG
>CAZAHB010000188.1:0-8233 GCA_964484945.1 uncultured Armatimonadia bacterium
GGTGCCGTCTACCTCCCCCCATCCGTCGCGCAAAGCGCGACAGGGCGTTTCTCCGGTATCCTTAATGTTTGATACGGAACTCCGCGAAGGTCTCCACAGTTCTCCGTCGAATCATACCCCACGACGTCGCACATTACGTGAAATGAGAGGGATAGCACCATGATGCTTGGACTGATCCACTACCGCGCACCGGGCGATACGACCGAGGAGTTTGTCCGTTGGGCCGCAGACGCCGGCTTCGAGTGCGTTGAACTGCGCTACACCGACCTGATGCCCGAAGAGCTTGAAGAAGAGGACTACGAGAGCCACTGCATGGACCTCAAGGGCCTCATGGACGACCTGGGGATCGTCACCTCCGGCGTCTCGCTGGGGAACGACTTCGTCTACCTCGCAGACGACAGGGTCGAGGAGCAGGTCATGCGCACCCGGCGCATCGCCGAACTGACGAAGATCATGGACTGCGACATTTTCCGCACCGAGGGTGGCCAGCCCAAGGACGAGGTGCCCGACGACCAGTACGCCGAGGCGATCATCAAGTGCGTGAAGGCCACGCTGCCGGTCTGCGAGGACCTCGACATCCACCTCGCGATCGACAACCACGGCGTCGTCAGCAACGACTACGAGCTTCAGCTTGAGGTCTTCGAGACAGTTGACAGCGAGTACGTCGGCTCCAACATGGACACGATGAACTATCGCTGGTTCGGCTACGAGGTTGACGAACTGACGGAGATCTACGAGGCCATCGCGCCGTGGGTGAAGCACACTCACATGAAGGACGGGCGCAATGCGCGACCGGACTACCAGGGCGCGGCGCTCGGTGATGGCGAGATCCCGCTGGAGGCAGCCGTTCAGGCGCTCAAGGACAACGGCTACGACGGCGCCTACTGCGCGGAGTACGAGGGTTCCGAGGACGGCGCGATCGGGTACACGAAGTGCCTCGATTGGATGAAGGAAAACGTCAGCTGACGTCAGCGCAAGGCGGCGAAGGCCAACCACGACAGCGCCGGCAACGCCAACAGCAACGGTCGGGCGTTATGAGCGCCCGACCGTTTGCAGTTACAGCGCCTCCACGCTCCGCGATCCAGTCTGCGAGGGCGTCGAGTTTCGCGATGAACAGCCGGCAGCCCGCATCGGCCAATATCATCAAGTTCGCGTCGAGGGTGAGGGGGGCCCGGCGGCGCATCAACGAGCAGGCCGCTCACAGCGCCTCGAGCATCCCCCGGGCCTCCCGCAGATCAGGCGTGTCGAACCCTTCGGTGAACCACGTGTAGACCGGTTGCAGATTGTCCCGCGCTTCGCCCTCCCTGCCCTCACTTTTCAACATGCGCCCGAGGCTGACGGCGGCTCGCAGCTCCAGGGACTTCGCCTCCTGGTGACGCGCGATATCAAGGGCTTTTCGAAGCGCCCCGCGGGCCTCCTCCCGTGCGTTGTCCATGAGAAGCAGTTCGCCCCTCACCCGGTGCATTTCAGCTTCGCAAATCCTCTCTCCACTCTGCCGGCCCCGGGCAAGTCCCTCCGCGGTGACGGTAAGCCCTTCGTCGAGCTTCCCTGCCTGCCAGCACTTCTCGGCCAGCAGTGTGTAGAAGAGCGTGTTCAGGGAACGGACCTTGATTGCTTCCATGCCGTTCAGACCATCGCGGAGCTGCTCGATTCCCTGGTCCATCTCTCCCTGTTCGGCCCGCAGCCAGCCTGTCATCGCCATAGTGAGGGCCTGGTAGGCCGCAAGCTGCTCCTCCGACGCAAGGCGTGTGACGCGCTCAAGATACGGTTCAGCCCTCTCTGACTCGCGGCGGAGCATCGCAATGCCGGCGCCCGCAAAGCCCAATGCAGTCGCGAGGCTGTGGGGATGGCCGAGTCTCTCGGTCCGGGCGATGGTCTCTTCGCCCTGCCGGAGGGCCTGGTCCGGGTATCCGAGGAACCACAACGCCCAGGCTCCCCATTGCAGATTCCAGACCATTTCGTCAAACCCCCACATGGAGGGTAGCGGTTGCTCTGCCCGAGGAGTGAGAAAAGCGCTCGCTTCCTCGAGATGGGCGCGAGCGCGACCGAATTCACCGGCGTGGAGCAGGGCGAAGCCGAGCGCTCCGCTGCTGGTTGTGATCCTGCGGTCGTCATTCAAGCCTCTGGCGATATCGAGAGAGCGCTCGGCGGGTTCGAGGAAGCCCCGCTGTGCCCGCATCGTGCGCAGGGAACTGACAAGCACCAGGACATGATGCAGTTGCTCGCGGCTTCCCACTTCCTCCGCAAGCTGTCGCGCCCGATACAACACATCAGCGACGTTCGGCGCTCCGTAGCCCTCGGTGGCTGCGTAGGGAATGCTCAGCACCAGCAAGACGTCGAGTTTGCGTGTGTTACGCTCCGGAGTTTCGGGCAGGCTGTCCAGCAGGTCCACCGCGTGCGACAGATGCGCTATGGCCTCGTGGTAGGCACATACCCGCACGGCTCTCTCACCGGCCACATGCAGATGGGCTGCAGTCTTCTCCGGCAACCCGGCCTGCTCGCAGTGGTACGCCAGCGTTGCAGCAAGCTCGTCCAGTCGATCGGGGAAGAGCGCCTCGATGGCCTCCGCGGCAACCCGGTGCAATTCCCGCCGCCGCGAAATCAGCAGACTCTGGTACGTTACGTCTCTGGTTATGACATGTTTGAAAACATACTCCTCGTCCGCGGTGTCGTAGCGGGAGGCCAGTTCACGCAGGCGGATGAATTCTCGCCGGAGCAGTGCGCGCAGGGAGTTGTCCAGTGAGTAGTCGGTCCTCTCCTGCTCTGAAATGTAGGCCAGCACCCGTCGCTGGAATACACGGCCAATGACCGAGGCGGTCTGCAATGTGCGCTTGTCCTCGGTTGAAAGCCGGTCGATCCGCGCCGCGACAACGCCCTGGAGTGTGTCGGGCACCTCGATGTCCTCGACGGCGGCAGCCGCCACCGCCCGGTCCTTCTCCAGTACGACTACCCCCGCGTCCACCATCGAGCGGAGCACTTCCTCCAGAAAGAACGGGTTCCCCTCCGCCTTGTCCAGAATCAGGTCGCAGATGCCCGATGACAGGTTCTCTGTCTGCAGCAGATTCTGAATCAGGCGTCTGCTCGCATCACGCGACAGGGGGCTGAGTTCGAGCCTCTCGTAGCGGTCGCCACGAGCCTTCCGTATAGACTGGTCGAATGTTCGGATTCGCTCAGATTCAGGCCGGAACACCAGCAACACAACCAGCGGGGCGCTCTCGGTGAGGGAGAACAACATCCGCAGGAGATGCAGCGATGACGGGTCGCCCCAGTGCAGGTCCTCTCCCACCAGCACAAGTGGCTCAGCGAGGGAACGGAACTGGACGTACCGTGAGAAGGAATCCAGCATATGCGTCTGCAGGGCTTCTGGAGGCAGTTGGTGGAGACGCTGCGCGTTCGGTTCGTCGAGGGGAAGGTCCAAAAGGTAAGCGAGATACGGGTAGGTCTCTTCCGGCTCGTCCGGAAGGAAACGATCAACGCTCTCTCTGAGAGCCACTTTCACCTCGGCCGACGGGGCATCGTATTCGGCGTCGAGCAGACTGTAGAGCATGTCGCGGGCAACTGAATAGCTCGTGTCCTCGGCGTAGGACAGTCCCCGCCCTTCGGCCCAGGTTATGCCCTGCTGGTGGTTCTGTCGGACTTCCGCCACCAGCCGGCTCTTCCCCAGGCCAGCCTCGCCGGTGATGGAGATGACGCCACCGGTGCCCTCACGGAGCCGGTCGAGTGCGGCCCGCAGTTTCTGAAGCTCCTCATCACGTCCGACAATGGGCGACTGCAGCGCCTCAATGCCCCACGAGGTCTTTGGAGCCGGTTTTGCGCGGATCAGTTCGTAGACCGGCACCCTGTCGGATTTGCCCTGAACGCTGATGGGCTCGAGCGTGTTGAAATCGAACAGGTCCCTCGTAAGCCGGTACGTATTCGGCCCCACCAGTATCTGTCCTCGCTCCGATGCATCCTCGAGGCGAGCGCCGAGATTCACCGGGTCACCCATCACCGAGTACTGTTCACGGCCCTTTGAGCCGATGGCTCCGGCGATGACCAATCCCGTGTTGATGCCGATATGCATCCCGAGGTCGGTGCGATGATGCCCGTTGAATTCGCCGAGCGCGTCCATCATCTCCAGGGCGGCGCGCAAGGACGACTCCGGGGCTTTTTCGTGCGCGACAGGGGCGCCGAAAAGTGCCATGATCTCGTCACCGATGAATTTGTCCACGGTCCCCTGATATTTCCCCACGATCGCCGCCAGGCAACTGAAGCACGCGTTCATCAACTCGCGAACTGCTTCAGGGTCCTGCCTCTCGGCGAATGCGGTGTAGCCGGAGATGTCAGCGAACATTACGGTCACGAGTTTGCGCTCGGCCGCGAGGGGAGAAGCCGTTCGTTCTTCAATGTCCTCCAGTTCGTCCAGGCGCCTCTGCATCGGGCCCAGCGCAGCATCCACGACCTCACCACCAAGCGCTGCTCGCTGCGCCTGTAGCGCTGAGATGGCCTGTCTGAGCCGCTCTCTCTCGCTCATGGCCGGCTTCCCGCGTGAGTTGGTCCTGCCGTAGTGGGACGTTCGCGGCTTTATGGAGAGAGACCTGCAGTAATATTGGCAGACTTAAGGTGTATATCGTTCGATTATGCTATAAGTTGTCAACGCGTGTGGTGATCCAGTCGGCCAGCGCCTCGGCCAGCCACTCGTGGCCCTCGATGTTCGGGTGGGCCATGTCGCCAAGGTACTGCATCCATCCCTGGCGCCCCAGCGGCTTGATCTGCGCCGCCAGGTCGATGCACGTGACGTCCCCCCGCTCCGCGGCCAGATCGCGCACGGCCTGCGCGTAGTCATCCATCATAACGAACCGGTGGCTGCCGCCGGGTAGCGTGGTTATGGGGCAGATGGCGGCCTCGCCATCGGTCAGTCGCGCTATACGGTCGATGTAGTCGTTCATGGCCCACGAGAAGAACTCCACCGGGTAGGCGGCCGACTTGTCGTTGTAGCCGTAGGCCATGGTCACCAGATCCGGCTCCACGCCGTGGAAGTCTCGCGGCGCCCAGAAGCGCGCATCGGTGGTCTTCGCGCCACCAACCGCCCGCGAGTAGCACTCGATCTCGTCATACCCCAGGCGCTCGCGCAGTTTCTGCCCCAGCAGCACCGCGTACCGCTGCGTGTCGCGGTCGGGCAGGCCCGTTCCGGCGGTGATCGAATCACCCATACACTGGATGCTGACCGGCTCGCGGTCACGCAGCTTCTGGAGAACCTCATCCAGCGGACGCGGTGAGGGCGCGGCGGGCGGTTCTTGCGCATCGGAGATGAGCTTCACGTCATCGATGGCGAACGAGTGCTCGGGCATCGGCGCGTTGTTCCAGTTGAGGTACCATCGGTCGCCAAGCTGAATGTTGCGAATGCCGCTGGGCGGGAGCATCCCCTCTGTCCCGATCGGGTAGATATGTGACGGCGCGGCCAGTTCGCTGAAGTGAACGCGGACCTCGTGCCACTCATCGTTCGCCAGCGGGAAGTAGACTTCGTACATAAACTGGCGGTTGCCGAACGCCACGCGGCTCCAGTTTTCGGAGCCGTCGCCGCGCACCATGAACGAGAGGCCGTTGTACGTCTCGTCCCAGGCGGCGTTGTCGGCGAGCTTCTCCTCAGCGAACGGGATCACGACCCACGGCCCCTTCCTCTCGGGATTATGGAACGTGACTGCACCGTCCTCGAAGGAGTAATCGGCACTGCGGTAGTCCCGGATACTTCGCGCCCGGCAGGCCTCCGGGTTCTCGAAATCTTCCAGCAGATACGAATCCGCCCAGACGCTGACGCAGACCAGCAGCAGAGGTACGATCACGATTGGTTTTCTCATGGCAGGGCCTCCCGGTTCAGGAATTGCGGCGCACGGCGTTCAGGATTTCGTCGAGCAGCGCCTCCTGGCGCTCCACGCTGGCGCTGATGCGGTGGAGGTACATCCACAGGCAGCCCAGCACCAGCAGCATGGGCAGGAGGGGAATGACGAAGGGCACGATCGGGAAGTAGTCGCGCATCATGTCGATGAACGGGCATCGGACCTCGACCGTCGCCTCTTCGGGCTCAGCATTCATTGCGGCAACCTCCATCATTGGTGGATTAAGCAGAGCAGTTCGTGGTATTAATTCACCGCGGGGCAGGGAGGTCCTCCAGACGCGGAGGTCTCGTGGAGCAACAAGTGGAATAGACCAAAGTGAAAGAGAGACACCGGGCGCCAGGGCTGGCGCCCTTGCACGTTCTGAATCCCACTGAGAGGACTGAAGAGCCGTAGCAAAGGAAGTCGTCGGAAGCTATCGTCGCAAGGACGCAATTGGCAAACCCGAGGACACGGGGATCACCACGCGCGCCATCGTAATCGCGATGGTGCTGGTGCTGGGATTCACCGTAGCCGGATGTTTCTCGGTGATGCTGCGTTACGAGATCATCGGCACCGGGTATCTGCCGCGGGGCGCGGTGGCGCTGCTGCTGGCACTGATCGGTGTCAATGCGGTGCTGCGCGGGCTCAAGCGTTTCGGCATCAAGCCGCTGAGCGCCAAGGAGCTTCTGCTGGTATTCCTGCTGCTGATGGTCGTAGGCGCTATCGCAGGCCAGGAGTTTGCCCAGCATTTCTATCTGAAGCTGATCGGCCTGACCTATTACGCCACTCCAGAGATCGCCCCTCCCGAACTGTTTCTGCACGACATCAACCCGCTGCTGCTGCCGAGCATGGAGCCATCGGGCCCGGTGGCCCAGTGGGCGCACGAGGGCCTGCCGCCGGGGCAGAGCATCCCTTGGCGGGCGTGGGTCTGGCCCCTGCTGGTGTGGACGCCGTTCATCCTCGCGATCTACTTCATGGTCCTGTGCTTCGCCGCGACTCTCGCGCACCGGTGGGAGGATGAGGAGAAGCTGCTGTACCCGCTCGTGGAGGTGCCGGTGGAGGCGGTCAAGGGGGAGCCCAACGCGCTCGCGCCACTGCTGCGCTCGCCGATGATGTGGGTCGCGTTCGCGATTCCCTGCATTCTGTACACGCTTAAGGGACTGCACGGATACTGGCTGTTCATCCCGTACGTCGAACTCGATCAGCGCCTGACCACGCGCTTTGCCGGGCCGATGGGGGCGTTCAACGGCACACTCCTTCACTTCCGCTTCGACATGATCGGGATCGCGTACCTGCTTTCGGGCGAAGTCGGCTTCTCGCTGTGGTTTTTCTGGCTTCTGAGGCGGCTGCAGCAGGCGGGCCGTATCGCCGTCGGCGTGACGAGTTCACACCATCAATTCTTCCAGATGCAAACCCTCGGGGGCTATCTGCTGCTGGCGATCGCGTTGCTGTATTCGGCCCGCGATCATCTCGTCAAAGCCATCGGTTCGGCGCTCGGCACCATCCGGCGCAGTCCCGACGCCGCGGACGCCGATGAGCCGTATCGGCTGTCCGTACTGGGCTTTATCGCCGCATTCGGGTTCCTGGTGTGGTGGTGCACGTATTTCGGGATGGACATGGTCTGGGCGGTAGCGCAATGGGTCTTCTTCCCGCTGGTGGCGATGGTCGTCGCGCGGGTGATCTCCGAGGCGGGGATGTTCATCTACTCGGCGCCGATTGGCGGATACATCGCGGGGTACAATGAGGCGATTTTCGACCTGTTCGGCATTGAGCGCATCGGACCTCAGAATGCCACGCTGATGACGATGACAAGCTGGGTGCAGATCCGCTCGACGGCCACCCAGAACATGGCAGCGGTGTTCATGGGCTACAAGATTGGCTCTGAGATGGGCGCGCCGCGGCGAAAGGTGTTGTTGTGGTCGATCGTGGCGGTCGCACTGGCGATCCTCGCCTGTCATGTGACGATCCCGTGGATCATCTACAACTGGGGCATTCCGAAGCTCGCTAACTGGCCCAGCAATGCCGGTCTGAACACCACCCGCGGCCTGGCGCGGATCATCCAGTCGCCCTACACCATGGGATTGGAGGACTGGCTCGGTCTGAGCATGGGCGCCGTCACAACCTGGGGGCTTTTCGCGCTGAGACGCCGCTTCGTGTGGTGGCCGCTGCATCCGCTGGGGTTCGTCACCTGGCTCGGGTGGCCGATTGAGCGCTACTGGACCTCGATCTTCATCGGCTGGCTGCTCAAGACCAGCGTCACCAGGCTCTTTGGGTTCCGCGGTTTCCGGCGCCTGAAGCCGCTGGCGCTGGGGCTGTTCCTGGGGGTGAAAGTGGTGTTCACGGTGTGGCTGATCCTGCACCTGAGATGGACCAACCCG
>CAZAHB010000188.1:8243-10613 GCA_964484945.1 uncultured Armatimonadia bacterium
ATGGCGATTGTGGTTGACTGACACCAGCGAAACTCGGCCAACCGCAGCGCAAGTCGGCGCACGGCAGCAGACGGCTACGGCGCGCGACCGACAGGAGATGAACGCGATGGCAACTCTGGCAATCAATGGCGGGCCCGAGGCGGTCACGAAGGACCCGGGCGAGATATTCGTTCACCCGATCATAGACGATCGCGACGAGCAGGCGCTGACCGATATGCTGCACAGCCGGCAGATGTCCTCGATTGAGCCGTCGCTCGCGCTTGAGGAGCAGTATGCACAGTGGCAGGGCACCGAGTACGCCCTCGCGCACAATACTGGAACCGCCGCGCTTTACGGCGCGCTCTGGGGCGTCGGGGTGGGAGAGGGCGATGAGGTCATCTGCCCGACTGTCACCTACTGGGCTTCAGCAGTCCCGGTCCTGACCCTGCGCGGCAGCGTGGTCTTCGCGGATATCGAGCCTGATACGCTCTGCATCGACCCGGACGATGTGCGCGCGAAGATCACCGACCGCACGAAGGCCATCGTCGCCGTGCACCTGTCGGGGCACCCTGCGGACATGGACCGGCTTATGGCCATCTCCGAGGAGACGGGCGTGCCGGTCATCGAGGACGTCTCACACGCCCATGGCGCATTGTACAGGGGCCGCCTGCTCGGCGCGATCGGCCAGGTGTCGGCCATGTCGCTGATGACCGGCAAGGCCCTGCCCACCAGCGAGGGGGGCATACTGTGCACCGACGACCGCGAAATATACGAGCGCGCTATCGTTTTCGGACACTACGGGCGGATAGCGAAATACTGCGAGATTGAGGAATACAATGCGATGTCCGGACTCGCGGTCGGGGGCCAGAAGTTCCGGATGAATGGCTTCTCGGCGGCCATGGCGCAGGTGCAGCTTGAGAAGTATCCGAGCGTGCGCGAGGACAAGGTGCGTTCATCCCAACTGTGGTGGAGCCTGCTGGAGGACGTGCCCGGTATCGTCCCGCACATCCCGAAGTGGGAGGATTCGACGCTTGGCGGTTGGTACGCGCCGCGCGGGATCTACGACCCCGAAGAGGCGCCGGGGAACCTGCCGCTGAAGGCCTTCGCGCGGGCCGTGGAGGCCGAAGGCTCAGTCTGCAAGCCGGGCGGCTACCACCTGCTGCACCGCCACCCGGTCTTCAACGACCTGTCGGTCTACGGCGAGGACAAGCCCACGTCTATCCGCTTCGCCGAGCGCGATGTGCGCATGTCCGACGAGGATCTGCCGACCGCGGTGACGATGTACTCGCGAGTATACCGCATCCCGCGCTTCAGCTACTACGACGAGGAATACATCACCCAGTGCGCGGACGCTTACCGCAAGGTCATGGAGCATGCCGACGAGGTGCCCGTTGAGGATGGGGATTACACCGAGGAAGGGCTGGGGAGTGCCGGGATGAGCCGGGGGTAGGCGCCGGTGGAGAGATCACATCCCTGAGCGCACCATCGCGCGCGTACCTGGGGCATATCGGATGAAGCCCTGAACGTGGAGGAGTAGCTTATGGAGAACGCAGAGGATCTGATCGGACGTACTGTGGATATGGGTGGGCTGGTTGACTATCAGGAGGGCGCGGTGGTCAGCCGGACTGTCATCGAGCGGGAGACCGGCACGGTGACGCTGTTCGCCTTTGGCGAAGGTCAGGGGCTGAGCGAGCACACGGCGCCGTACGATGCCCTGGTCTACGTGCTGGAGGGAACCGGGCAGATCACCATCGCCGGCACGGAGCACACAGTGGGTGCGGGCGAGATGCTCATCATGCCCGCGGACGTGCCGCACGGTCTCCACGCCGACGTGCCGTTCAAGATGCTGCTGGTGATGATCCGCTCCTGAGCGCGCGGGTGACTGTGCAGGAATCCGGCAGCCGCAGCCGGGTCAGTCTTCGGATGACCGATCGTCCTTCTCATCCTGTTCGCGCTGGCGGCGCTCCTCCTCAACCGCCTCCTCGTGTTCCTCCATCTTCTCGACCGCCTGGCGGAACTGTACGTCACAGAGCATCTCGTAGATTCCACCCGCGGTCGCCAGCTCCGCGTGGGTGCCGCGCTCGACGACCTCCCCGTAATCCAGCACAAGGATCTCGTCGGCGTTCATCACCGTGGAGAGTCGGTGGGCGATAGTGAACGTCGTCCGACCCTGCATCAGGTGCTCCAGCGCCTCCTGGATCGCCTGCTCGGACTCTGAGTCCAGCGCCGAGGTGGCCTCGTCGAGGATCAGGATCCGCGGGTTGCGCAGGATTGCGCGCGCGATCGATATGCGCTGGCGCTGTCCGCCGGAGAGGCGTACACCGCGTTCGCCCACGCGAGTCTCGTATCCGTCCGGGAACTCCGTGATGAAGTCGTGCGCGTTCGCGGCTA
>CAZAHB010000189.1:0-10599 GCA_964484945.1 uncultured Armatimonadia bacterium
GGTCAGGCCCAGCGGCAGCAGTCGGATCGGCGCAGCCGGCCGCGAGAGCAGGTAGTCGAGGGCGACGAAGTCGGATGCCACCGGCTCTCCGGGCCGCAGCGGGCGCGAGGGATCGGGCGTGAAGATCTCCTCGTAAAAACCCCGTGGCTCGCGCACCATCCACACACCACCGTCGGGAGCGGTGATTGACAGCCGCCACCCGCGGCGGTAGTACATACCGATGGCCCGCTCGTTCTCAAGCTGTGTGGGGAGCATGACGACCTCTACGCCGTCGCCCCGGAGCGTGCTCAAACAGGTTTCGATCACGCGGCTGCCGACGCCGAGACCCCGGCAGCGGTCTTCGACGAAGAACCAGCCGAAATGCGCTAACTCGGGGACTGTCATCGACACCGAGGTCCAGACGACGCCGACCCATTCATCGGCCTCGGGATCCCGGGCGGCGATCATGCGGTCGCGCACACCCGGCACCGCCTCGTCGATCACCCGTTCCAGCCACAGGCGCCACGCCCGGTGCTGCGGGTCCATGACATCCGGTTTGATGTAGGGATACCAGTCAATGAAATCATCGGGGAACGGGTGGGCGAGGACGTGGCAGGTGAAGTCATCCGAATGCATGGGGGACATCCTCAATGCCCCTGCCCCGCGTCCGCGGCGGGGTGGAGTTTTATAGCGCGCTCGAGATTGCCACCGAAAAGCCTGGCGAAGCCCTCATCGGACAGGTCCAGGGTCTTAAGCTGGCGGATGTCATCCTGGATAAGCTCGACCGAGTTGTAGGGGAAGTCGAGGCCGAAGATCGGCATGTCCTCGCCGAGGCGGAAGATCGCGTCCCCGACCTTCTCGATGCCCAGATACCACAGGCGCTGGAGGTCGCGATTGAGAATGCTGGAGATGCCGCCGAACAGGTGGCCGGGCCGACCGATCGGGGTGTTGTTGCCCAGCACCGCCAGTATATCGTAATAGAACGGAAGCCCGCCGAGGTGCTCAAGCACCATCTTCAGGCGCGGGAACTCCCAGGCGATTTCGTCGAACTTGAGGGGATCGTTGTGCTTGATGCGGTACCAGTGCGGGCCGGCATGGAAATCCAGCAGCACCCCCATCTGCTCGGCGGCCGCGTAGAAATCCATCGCGCGGTCGTCGAGGATATCGAACCTGTCGGTGGCCGGATGCAGCTTGCACCCGCGCAGGCCCATCTCGACGGCCGCCTCCAGCCGCAATGTGGCATCGTCATCGACGGGTCGGATGCAGGCAAAGCCGACCAGGCGCGGCTCATCGGCCACCCGCTCGGCCAGCCATTCATTCGGCTCAGGGTAGCCACGCTCTTTGAGCTTCCGCCGATGGGGCGCGAAACAGACCGCGCGGGCGATCCCGCATTCGTCCATCAATCGCAACAGGCTCTCGATACTGCCCTCGGCGCGGACATCGTCAGGGAAGACGTGCGCGTGGTTGGCGAATATCTCCATCGATAGCATTCCCGTGCGCGGCCTCAATACACGCTGGATTATTCTCTCGCCGGGCGCTCTCGACCTGCACCGAACGCAGGATTCATGTGCCCCGCCCCGCCGGTGATGAGGCCTCCGGATCAGAATATATCGAGATGACTTCGTAACGGCTGCGGGCCATTCGGCCCGCGTCGGGCGAAGGCGCGCCCGACCTCCGAACGACTCACAGGCGCGCGGCCATATACCGTTGATACGAGCCCGGTGCGGAGGAGGTCTGCGGCCGGTCCGGTCGAATCTTGTACCGCACGATCAGTCGTTGACGCGGCCGGGCACACCCGCTCACTGGAGGGATACCCATGCTCACAGCTCAGACACTTCGCAGGCTCGCCGCCGAAGAGATCACCCAGCTTCAGCAGGAGGGTTGCGATACATCGGTTCTCGAGGAACTTCTCGACTCGTGCGAGGGCGCCGGCGACAAAGCTGTGCGGGCCCGACTGATGGACCTGTTCGAGATGGCGCGCCGGCTCCGCCCGGCACCGGATTTTCCGTACGATGAGCCATCGGATCTGACCGAGATTCGCGAGCAGACCCCGGAGGACGTCGAGCGCTGGACCGCTGATGTCGAAGAGGACTGGCTGCGCGATCGGCTCACCGGCGCATGGCTGGGCCGGTGCATCGGCTGCATGATGGGCAAACCGGTGGAGGGCAAAAGCCGGTGGGAGATTGAGCTGATCCTGCGGGAAGCCGACGCCTACCCGCTGGAGGGCTACTTCCCGGTGCTTGAGCAGGTGCCCGAGGACATCTCGTATCCGCCCGCCGATGACCCGTGCCTGGCCCCGAATATCGATCACGGCGTGCGCGATGATGACACCGACTACACCGTCCTGGGCACGATGCTGGTCGAGGAGCACGGCGTCAGACTGGCCCCCGAGCATATTGTTGACATGTGGCTTACGCGGCTGCCCTACATGCGCACGTACACGGCCGAGCGGGCGGCGATGCGCAACTTCGTCAATGAGATAACGCCGCCCGAGTCGGCGCGGTGGATCAACCCCTACCGCGAGTGGATCGGAGCGCAGATTCGGGCGGATGGCCTCGCGTACGGGGCGCCGGGGCGCCCGCAACTTGCGGCGACGTACTGCTTCCGCGACGCATCGATATCGCACACCAAGAACGGTGTCTACGGCGAGATGTTCTTCGGTGCGCTGATCGCCGCGGCGCTGGGCGCGGAGCATCTCGACGCGTGCATCTGGCGCGCTCTGGCGGAGATCCCGCACAACAGCCGCCTGGCCGAAGCGATTCGCAGGTGCATCCTGTGGTGTGATCAGGATGACTCGTGGGAGCAGACGTGGGAGCGGATTATGGCCGAGTACGGTAACTATCATCGCGTGCATACGATCAACAACGCGCTGCTGTGCATCATGGGCCTGCTGCACGGTGAGGGCGATCTGCGGCGCTCGGTGGCCATCGCGGTGATGGGCGGGCTGGACACCGACTGCAACGGGGCGACGGTCGGCTCGGTGATGGGCGCGCTGCTGGGCTCGGAGGGCGTGCCGGGCGACCTTGCGGACCCGCTGAATGACACGCTCGAGACGGCCCTGTCAGGCGTCACGCGGCTGAGCATCAGCGACCTCGTGGAGCGATCGCTGGCAGTCGGGATGCAGTTGCACGGGGGGTGACGTCAGCGTACAGCAGCAAAAGGCAGCATAAGGCAGCGAAAGGCAGCATACGGCAAACGGCCTTCTCGCGGTCCTGCCACTCAATTGTGTGGGGCAGGGCTGCAGCCTGCCCCACTGCCAACCCCCTGCAGTCTACCGCGCCGCCTCCCCTCTGCGCCAGCCCCCGGTGCGGAAGTGCGGTGCCGCCGGCTCATCCCACGGCTCGGCCGCCAGGGCGGCCACGATCGGGTCGCTGAGGTAGCCGCTGGCGAAGATCGTCGCTCCCGGAATGCCCAGCCGCCCGCACAGCATCACCTGCTCTTGCGCCCCGGGCGCCGGACGCGCGCGGGCGCGGCGCCGCCCCTCGTCATCGGTGTAGCGCTCGTAGAAGCGCAGGCCGGTGAGCAGGTGCTCGGTCCCGCCAAGCTCCCTGATCCACCGGCGCTCATTCGCCTCGACGCGCGCCGCAGCGGACTGGTAGTCCATCGGCATGAGCACGTCCAGGATCCCCTCGCGCACCCAGCCGGGCCCGTCCTGGCCGCCCCGCGGTCCGGCATGGGCGGTCTGCACCGCGGCGCTGGTGATCGCATCGGGCTTGATCTCCCGCAGCCCCAGGGTCGTGCGGCGCACGATGTCGGTAATCGCCGGCTGATGCCACTGCGCCCACTCGGTGTTGGTCGCCTCGTCCATCCCGTGACCGAACTGCTCCTCGAACTCCGCCACACACTGCTCGCAGGCGCAGTCCACACCCGCGCGGATGTAGTCATAGTGCAGCCCGTCCACGTCGTAGCGGCGGCAGCAGTCGAGCATAAAGTCCACAATCCAGTCGCGGAACTCGGGCCGGTGGACATCGGCCCAGCCTCCGAACCAGCGCTCTTTCTCCGCCGACCAGTAGAACATCCACAGCCGGTCCTCGTCGAGGTGCTTCAGCGGCCCCCGGCAGACGCTGAACCACGGGTGGACCTCCATCCCCTCCGCGTGCGCCCGCTCGATGACGTACGCCAGCGGGTCGAAGTCTTCGGGGACATCACCGGGCATCGGGAACTCGTCGGATTGGTACATCACCGTCCCGTGCCCGTAGACATTCGGAACGAGCACGTTGATGTTGCAGGCCTTCGCCTGCGTGATGAAGGCATCCGTCGCCTCCGGGGTCATGAACTGCGTCTTCGACAGCCAGATTGCGCGCGAGGGCATCAGGCCGGGATCGTCGGCAAGCGGCTCCGCGTCGGAGATGCGAAAGTACACGTCATCGAACCAGACGGTGCCTGTAGCGACGGAGAACTCGAGGTAGCAGATGACCTGTGCGGCGTCCTCGTGCATGGTGAAGGTGGCGTTCCACTGCTCCCATTCCTCGCTGCCGCCGAGGTAAGGCGTCTGCGACTTCTGGATGACCTCGCCCTCCGCGTCGAGGACATGCACCAGAAAGAACACCCCCGGATAGCTGTGGCGGACCACATCATCCATCCGGATCCAGCCGCCGAGGTCGTAAAGCTCGCCGCCCTCGACATCGATCGGCCCCTGTGACCAGAAGCCCCAGCCCTCGGGGTTCTCGCGCACCAGGCGAAGCGAACTGTCGCCGGAATGGGCAACCTGCGTGTCGATGGCGCCATCGTCCGCGCCGAGCTTCTCGGGCGCGGGCGTCTCCCAGGGGGCCGGCAGACCATCCTCCGCCTGCTCGAAGCCGGGGTTGCTCAGCAGGTTCGGCCCGGCGGCGTGTGCGACCATCGTCAGCGACGCCAGTGCGATCGCAACGGCTGTCAGTTTGCGCATGAAAGGCCTCCAGACGGAAAGTGTCGGAAAAGACGCGGCCGAGCGCAGCGCTCGAGCCGGGCGGGCTCTCCCCGCAAAGCGCCCTCAGTCATCTTCGGGATGGTGCAGGTGGCCGCGGCGCTTTTCGCCACGCAGCGGGCCTTCGAACCAGACGCCCTCAAGCTCGCGATAGACCTCGATGATTCCGTGCTCCTCGCCCATGGGGGTGAAGATCATGTGGCCCTCCTCGACCTCGTACTCCTCCCCCTCGTTGGTGATGCGAGCATGACCGTCGGTTATGATCCACCATTCGTCGCAATCATGAAAGTGCGGGCGGACGGTCTCGCCCCGCTCGACGTCCATGATGCCGAAGGCTGACCAGTTTGATGAGATCTGTGGATTGTCGCGCAGCTCCTGTGGTGTGAAGACCGGCATAGCGTCCTCCCATGCTTCGCAAGTATGCGGCGTTGGCGCCCGCCCCACGCGGGCGATCGTCCGGTGACATATTCCGCGCTGCGGGAAGCAGACCTCCGCGCGTGGTGCGGCGGATCAGGGTGTCTGGCAGGCAGAGGCCTCGCGAGGCAGGAGGGAATTGCCCGCCGGGTGGCGAAGCACTCGTACGTTCACAGGCGCATAGAGGGAGGCGAACGCGATGCGACGGGTGCTGATCGTGATCGCAGTGCTGACGATCGCGGCGGCGGGCGCGTATGCGGCACTGGACAGTTCAGCCGCCGTGACATGTCCGAAGATGCAGACAGCCCCGACCATCGACGGATCTGTGGGGCGAGCCGAGTGGTCCGGATCTGCCGCCGTGGGACCGTTTGTGCTCCAGGGTGGCGGAATGCCGTCGCTGGTCACCGAGGCATACCTCGGCTTTGATGATGAGGGCCTCTACGTGGGGGCCAGACTTGCCGACTCGCAACCGATACAGCTTCAGTGTGACGCCACCGCCCGCGACGGCGCGGTACAGGCCGATCCATCGTTTACCGTGTTGCTGGATCCGGGTAAGGACGGCGCGGACGTGATCACACTGGCCGTCAACTCCGCGGGTGTGGAGTATGACGCCGTTGACGGAGACACGGGCCCGACCGTCGCCTGGCGCTCGGCGGCGGAGATGACCGAAGGTGGCTGGAGCGTCGAGATCGCGTATCTCTTCGGAGCCGGCGGAACGCCCGAAGCGGGCGCGAGGTGGGGAGTGAACCTGCTGCGCAACGCAGCCAGGATCAATCAGCGCAGCTCAATGACCGGTGGCGGAATTGGAACGATGACCTTTGCCGAACCTCCTCTGCGGGCCGAGGTCGAGCCGATCGACAGCCCCTGGTTCGGTGAGAATACGCTGCCGGTCCGCCTCACGAACCTCAGCGCGGGCGAGCAGACTGTGAAGGTGAACGTTCGCGTGACCGGGCGCACGCGGCGCGCTCACTACTTCGATGTTACCAAGCTCACACTTGCGGCCGGAGAGGCGCGCGACGTGGACGTCGAATACATGGTGCAGCGCGGCGGTCGATGTGATGTCGAGCTTTCGGTGCAGGCGATCGAAGGCACCACGGCCGTGACGGCGCTGCGGACCGCCCGGATGCACTTCGAGCTTCCGCCACTGGGGCGACAGCTTGACGAGGCGCTGTCGTACGTCACGGACGTCTACGAGGTTTACGTGCGCATTCCCGAAGACCGCCGACCGACCTTCGACGGTGCGGTGCGACTCGAGCGGCTCCTGGCGCGCTGGCGATACCTCGACAGCCAGCAGCAGCAGCGGGCATCGCTGACACCGGATGTGGTGATGGCGCTGGTGAATCGCGCCCAGGCCCTCAGTCAGGACGCCGCGCTGCTGGAGAGGGAGTTCAGGCAGTTGCGCGGCGGAGGGACGAGTGAAGAGTGAAAAGGTAACGACGAGGACGAAGGGAAGCGCGCGGAATCAAAGTCGGCGTTGAGAGGCCGGGAGCTTTTCGGATACCGAAGCAACGACCTCGCACAGGGGGGAAGTCGATGGCGTCGGAGCAGCCGATTCGTGACTACAAACAGTTGGAAGTCTGGAAGCGTTCAATGCAGCTTGCGCGGGAAGTCTACCGTGTGGGTGCACTAATGCCCAGAAGCGAGCAGTTTGCCCTTAGCGAGCAGATGCGCCGGGCGGTGACGTCAATTCCATCAAACATCGCGGAGGGCTATGCGCGAGGAAGTCGCAAGGAGTACTGCCGTTTTGTGAGAATCGCCCGGGGTTCTGCGGCGGAAGCAGAGACGCAGCTTCTGCTCGCGACGAGCCTCGAGATGGTCACTCGCGAGGAGGCGGGTAGAGCCCTGGACCCTGTCGCCGAAACGCGTCGTACGCTTCACGGACTGGTCCGCGCTCTCGAGTACGATTAGTCCCGCCGTTTGCCGCTGCCGCTGGCCGTATCCCTTTTCACTTCTCACTTTTCGCTTATCCCTTCGCCCGGGAGGCACCGTGGATATGTCCTACAAAGTCGCATTCATAGGCACCGGCGGCCGGAGCGTCGCCTGGGCCCGACATTACGTTGGTACAGACGATATCGAGATAGCCGCACTGGCCGACCCCGCCGAGGGTCACCGGAAAGTGATGGTAGAGCGGGCCGGGATCGAGGATGAGCCCGCCGGGTACGACGACTGGCGGGATATGCTCGCCGAGCACGAGGACCTCGACGGTGTGGTCATCTCCACCCCGAACTATCTGCACGCCGACCAGGCGGTCGCGTGCCTCGAGCGCGGCCTGCCGGTGGCGCTCGAGAAGCCCCTCGCGACCACCAAGCGCGACTGTGAGCGGATAATCGACGCCGAGCGCGCAAACGACGGCCGAACGCTGATCGGTTTCGTGCTGCGCTCATCGCCCTTCTACCTGAGGATTCACGAGCTTCTTGCCGAGCGCGCGATCGGCAGGCTCGTCTCGATACAGGCCGATGAGCTGCCGGGCCTCGGCGTCAGCTCTGTGATGAACCGCAGCCCCTGGCGCCGCTACCAGGAGCTGTCCGGTGGCGCGATGCTCGAGAAATCCTGCCATGATCTGGACATCCTCAACTGGATGATGGGCTGCCGCCCGGTATCGCTGAACTCGTACGGGGGCTCGCTGATCTTCGGCGCGAATCCCTCCCTCCCCGAGACCTGTGATGACTGCCCGGTAGAGGAGACCTGTCTCTACTACAAACGACCCCAGTTCTCCGAACACGAGGATGAGGGCGAGGAGATGCTGCACACGTTCATCCGCGAGGACGCTCGCTGTATCTACAACATCGACAAGGATTGCGCGGACGTGCAGAGCGTGAACATCGAGTATGAGTCCGGCGCGGTTGCGAACTTCATGCTCAACTTCAACTGCATGGGCCCTCGCTCGAGCCGGAACTTCCACGCGGTGGGGACGAAGGGTCGGGTCTGGGGGAACCTGCATGACGCGGAGGTCTTCCACCACGACAACCTCTCCGGTGAGACGGTCCGCTACGACGCGTCGGGCGACGGCTCCGGGCACGGTGGTGGTGACCGGATCCATGCGATGCAGCTTCACGAGATGATGGCAGATCCGGACTACCGCCCCGATTCGGATGCACAGGCGGGCTACCTGAGCGCGGTGATGTCGTTCGCCACGGACATCTCGCGCGTCGAGGGCCGTCGGGTGAACTTCCGCTACGAGGGCGAGGCGCGGATCGAACTGGTGTGAGGCTGTGAGGCAAACCAGCCTGCCCCACATACATTTCTCATGATGGCGGTCAACAAACCTGTTTCCCCACCCACGGAAGCAGTTCTCCATCTGGTAAGGCTGTCATAAGCATGTGCGGGCGGCTCTCTCACGATGCGGGGCGGGCTTCCAGCCTCCCAAAAAGGAAACCCGCTCCGCATCCGATGCGGAGCGGGCTTTTTTGTGAACGGTCAGCGGTTCCTCTGCTTACTGTGGCTTCTCGACCGGGATGATCGCCGGCAGGACCAGCGGGCGGCGCCCGGTGGTCCGCTCGATGAAGCCACCCAGACGGCTGCGAAGCTGCTCATACAGCTTCTCCGGATCGTTGATGCCGCGGTCCACCACGTCCCGAGCGGTATCCTTTGCCTCCTGGCGGATCGCCTCCAGAATCTCCTCGGATTCCTGCACGTAGACGAAGCCGCGGGAGTAGATCTCCGGCTCCGCGACGATCTGGCAGGTGTCGCGCTTGACGGCCACCACCGGCAGTACGATACCCTCACGGGCCAGCGTACGACGGTCTTCGAGCACCACATCGCCCACGTCGCCGACACCCAGGCCGTCCACGTTCATCGAGCCGCCCGTGACCGACTCGCCGCGCCGCGCACGATCGTCACGGAATTCGACCACACCGCCCGGCTCCAGGATATAGACGTCCTTCTCGCGCATCCCAAGGTCCATGGCAAGGTCCTGGAATGCCAGCAGATGGCGGTACTCGCCGTGGAAGGGGATCGCGAAGTTGGGCCGAGTGAGGTTGACCATCAGCTTTATCTCTTCGGCCTTGGCGTGACCGGTCACGTGCACGTAGCCCTCGCCGTAGAGCACATGCGCGCCCTGGCGGGCGAGGCCGTTGATTGTCTTCCAGATCAGCGCCTCGTTGCCGGGGATAGCCGAGGCGGACATGATGACCGTGTCTTCCTTGTGAACGCTGATGTCGCGGTGCGTCCCCCGCGCGATGCGCGACAGCCCCGACAGCGGCTCGCCCTGCGAGCCGGTGACGAGGATCGTCAGGCGGCGGTCCGGAATGTCGTCGATCTGTCCGAGGTCCACGCGGACTCCATCGGGCACATGGAAGCGGTCAAGCTGACTGGCGACCCGCGCGTTCTGCTCCATGCTGCGGCCGATGATCGCGACCTTGCGGCCCATGTCCACGGAGGCGTCGATGGCGTGCTGCATGCGGCCAATGTTGGAGGCGAATGTGGTCATGATCACCCGACCGGAGGCCTCCTCGATAATCTCGCGCAGCGCCTCCTCCACCACGCGCTCGGAGCCAGAGTAGCCCTCCTCGGTGCAGTTGGTGACGTCCACCATCAGCGCGATGACGCCCTCGGCGCCGTACCGGGCGAATGCGTGGAAGTCGGTGGGCAGACCGTCGGTGGGCGTCTGATCGACCTTGTAGTCGCCCGAGTGGATCACGATGCCCTGCTCGGTGCGGATCGCAAATCCGACGGCATCGGGAACGGAGTGATTGACGCGTATCGGCTCGACTTCGAAGGAGCCGATCTCCAGCCTGTCATGCGGCTCGATCTCGCTGAACTCACAGTCCTCGTGGATGTCGAACTCGTCGAACTTCGCCTGCACCAGCCCCAGCGTGAGCCTCGTGCCCCAGACCTTCAGGGGCATACGCTCAAGCAGGTAGGGCAGGCCGCCGATGTGGTCCTCGTGTCCATGGGTCAGGATCACGCCGACGATGCGCTCGTGGTTCTCGTAGATCCAGGTCATGTCCGGCAGGATGACGTCGATGCCGGGCTGCTCCTCGTCGGGAAACATGATGCCGCAGTCGAGAATGAGTATCTCGCCGTTCTGCTCGAACGCGGTCATGTTCTTGCCGATGTGGCCGATCCCGCCGAGGGAGATGATACGAAGTGTGTCGTCTTGTGCCATGTGTGTAGTCCTCTATCCCGTCATGGTGGTAATGCGCGTAGTTGTGTTGTTACAGCATACACGAAACGCCGCGCATACGAAAGCGCCGCGCCTGTCATTGGGTTCGACGTGGGGGGCAAAAGGGCCTGCTTTGAAGCAGGCTCTGTATCAAAGTCTAATGATTGGAATCATTACGGCAACGAATGCGGGCCTC
>CAZAHB010000190.1:0-10569 GCA_964484945.1 uncultured Armatimonadia bacterium
CGCAAAGCGCGACAAGGCGTTTCTCCGTTATCCTTAATGTTTGATACGGACCCGGCTTCGGAGGAATCTCACTTATGCCCGCCGAAACTCTTTACAGGCCGGAGCCTGCGCGCTCCGGCCGGTTGTGTCCATGGAACAAATCAGCCCGTCAAATGCTCTGAAACAGGTGCGGCGGTCGGGAGGCGCCGCCTGACACCATGCGCATCGTTGACAGATACATTCTCACAGAGGCCCTGCGGCCGTTTCTGGTGGCGCTCGGCGCGTTCATCGTGCTCATCACCGGGCACATGCTGTTTCAGGTCGTCGAGGTGATCGTCGAGCACGGTGTGCCGCTCCCATCGGTGCTGCGCTTCGTGGCACTGCAGGTGCCACACGCGAGTGTCATGGCGCTCCCGGTCGCGACTCTGATGGGCTGCTCGCTGGCGGTGAACCGGCTCGCCGCCGATCATGAGATCGTGGCGGCTCGCTCCGGCGGCATGAGCCTGATGCGTCTGCTGCTGCCGATGTGGGCGCTGGGGATTGTCGCGTCGCTGGCGACACTCGCCATCAGCGAGGGGGCGGTTCCGTGGTCGCGCGCGAGGGCGGAGGCGCTGATCCGCGAGATGGTCCTGCAGCGCAAGTCGCTGGCATTCGAGCCGGGGCGTTTCACCGACACCGGCCAGGGCCTGGAGGTGTACGTCGGCGGGCGCAGCCCCGAGCAGCAGCAACTGCGTGATGTGATGATCTTCCTCACGCAGACGCGCGGATATCCGATGCTTTTCGCGGCGGATCGGGCGGTATTCCGCGGTGAGCGGCTCTATCCGATCAGTCCGAAACTTTACGTCTTCGACGGCGAGGCCGTGACGACCCTGCGCAGCGCGGGGGTGGAGGTAGACCTGCGGCAGGTCGCGTCCGGCGCGGCGGGTGGGATGCGCGGAACGCTGGGCATGGCGGAGATGAGTATCCGCGAACTGAGCGACGAGTATCACGAGCGAGAGACGCAAAAGGAGGGCGCGGGTCGCTCGTACGCCATGGAGATACACAGCCGGCTGGCGATGGCCGCCTCCTGCCTGGTCTTCGCGGCGCTGGCCGGCCCGGTGACACTGAGATTCGCGCGCGGCCAGTCGCTGGTGGGCGTGATGGCCGCGATGATAATTACGTTCGGCTACTTCCTCGTGATGATCTGGACGAGGCAGCTTGGCGAAGGTGGCGTGCTGCCGGTCCCGGTGGCCGCCTGGGCGCAGAATGTAGTCCTCATCGCACTCGCAGCCCTCGGAATCTACCGGCTTCGCTGACCGTCGGGAGCGCACGATGAGGACGGTGCCGCGCAAAACCGGCCAGCTTGCGCTGATCGCGGCAGTGATCCATGTCGCGAGCCTCTGCCCCTGCGACGCCGAGAGCGTTCGGCAGGGTGTCATCGAGGCAGCGCCGCCTCCCCACGCCGCCCAGCACATCACGATCCCGCGCACGCCACTTCGCATCGCACAATCGACCTCCTCCGAAGACCCCCAGCCATCTCAAACCGCCTCGGATGTCGAAGAAGCCCCCGAAGGCGAACAGGAGACACCCGCCGGGACGGATGAGCAGGAGCAAACCCCCACCTCTGAATCGAATGAGCCCGCATCGGATGAATCCACCGACACCCCCGACGACGCGCCCGGCGATCCCTCGGTGCCCGTGGAGGGGGAGCAGCCACCGGCCGCGGTCGAGCAGGGCGCGCAATCGGGGGCGTCCGAAAACGGGAAGGATGAGGCCGAAGGTGAGGAAGACTGGCGCCCGGCGCCTTCGGAAGAGCACATCCTGGTCGATGCCGACGAGGTCTACTACCACTCGGGCGCGACGGTCGCCGAGGGCAACGTGGTGGTGCGCTATCGCGACATTACCGTAACCTCGGACACAGCCGAGATCGACGAGGACGGCGTCTGGGGGCAGTTTCGCGGGAACGTAGAGATCGAGCAACGCGGTCAGGTGACTGCCGCCGACCTTATCCGCATGAACTTCGAGACCGAGCAGTGGGAGGTGCTGGGCGCGCGCACCCGCTTCGAACCCGAACAGTTCGAGCGCGGGGTGGAGGAGCCGATCTTCGTGCGCGCTCAGACGATCAGCGGGACCGGCGAGGAGCGGAAGGTGGATGCCTTCGACGGCCTCGCCACAAGCTGCGACCTCGAAGAGCCCCATTACGGGATGCATTCCGAGCACATTCGGGTGGTGGGGGATGACAGGGTCGTACTGGAGCGGCCCCGTCTGGAGATTCTGGGGAATACTGTTTTCCAATACCCCTGGGACCTGGTGTTGTCGCAGCAAAGCCGGAACAACCGGTTCTTTCCTGAATTCGGACAGAACACGGTGGAGGGCTTCTACGCGAAGCTGGCGTATTTGTACATCACCGGCAGCGAATTGAACAGCTACGTGCGGTTGCACCTGACGGAGAAACGCGGGATCGGCTTCGGCGGGGATCACTACTTCCGCACCGGTCGGCATTCCGGTGAGGCATCGGCTTTCTTCCAGCCCGAAGAAGGGTCGATGAGCGCCCGCCTGCGGCACGAATGGGATATCAGCTCTGAACTATCCTCGCGCTTCAACCTCAGCCTTCAGGAGAACTCCGGCTATCAGTCGGCAAGCAGGTCGCTCTCGGGGAGCCTGAATCTGGACTATCGCGCTGAGGACTATACGACGAGACTCGGGATCGATCGCTCCGTGACCGATACCACGTATTCGTCCAGCAAGCGGTTCACGAGCGCCCTCACTCATCGACACCGTCTGCCGGGGAATGCCAGCTGGGATCTGCGCAGCACCCTGAGGCGCAGCGATTACGGAAGCGACAGGCCTGTCTCTGAGACCATCGAGGCGGACTTCCAGTATCAGGATCGCAACGACTGGTTCGACTGGGCGCTGCAGGCGGAGAAGGAGTGGCAAACCTCCGGGGAAGACACCGATAGCTACCGGCTGGAGAAGCTGCCTGAGATCGTTTTCAACACCGACACCCGCAGGCTCGGCGACTGGAAGTTGCCCGGCGGCATTCCCTTCAGGAGCAAGCTCACCGCCGGCCACCTCGTGCAGTATCCCGACGAGGAGGAGATCTCCACCGCCGTCATCGAACTGGACCTGGGCGGCGAACGCAACGAGGTCACGGACAATACCACGATGACGACCTCGGTGAACTTCGACCAGAGCTTCTTCTCCGAGGGCTCGGCGCTGTATACCGTAGGCGGCTCGCTGAGCATAAACACGGAGTACGGATCGAACTGGTACTCGCGCATCTCGCACCGAGCCGCCACGGTCGCGGGCTTCTCCCCCCTGCGACGCTCGTACGGTGGCGTCTTCGACTACACGACCCTCTCTGTTGTCCAGCAATACCCGGACGCCTCGCGCTTCGAGCTGACGGGCGGATTTGACTACGTGCGTGATCGATGGCGCGAGTTGCGGCTGCGCGGATACTACAACGCCACCGAGCGCGACCGCCTCGAACTGACCTCGGGCTTTTCGCTGAATGATTCAACATGGCGTCCCCTGCAGCTTCGCTGGACCCACGCGACGCCCTGGCAGATCTACCTCGCACTGTCGAGCACATATGATCTCGACGACGGCTCGCTCAACAGCTCGGACCTCGAGTTCGACTGGCGCATCGACGACAAATGGCAACTCGCGGGGCTCGGCACATACAGCGGCTACCGCGACAGCCTGGAGGACTTCAGCCTCCGGCTCACCCGCGACCTGCATTGCTGGATCGGCACCCTCACCTACGACAGCGATTACGATGAGCTTCGCCTGAACCTCGGGATAAAGGCCTTCCCGTTCGAAGCACAGGACTGGACCGTCGGCCGTGGCGGCGCCCGCCAGGGCAGCTTCCAGCAGTATTACTACTAACGGCAGGGGGAGGGGGGAGAGGGCAGTGGGGATAGGGAACGGCGTGAACGGCCGGGAACGAAACGGGTACCGGGAAACGGGTACCGGGAAACGGGTACCGGGAAACGGGTACCGGGAAACGGGAAACGGGAAACGGGAAACGGGAAACGGGAAACGGGTACCGAGAATCGGGGAACGGCATGTGCGGCCGTAACGGCAACGGCTACGTCTTCAACGACAGACGGCCGACAGGCATACGGTGTGTCAAGAACACACCATATTTGCATCAAAAGCGCCCCATATGGCACAGTACAAGCACATCATATGAGGCGTCAGAAGCACCCCATGTGGCGCGGGCATCGTGCCCGCGATTGTTTGACCTCATGGACAGATATGAACGGCAGGGAAAATCGGGTACGGCGACGGCAACGGCTTTCAAAGGCGTACGGCAGCGGAGGTGTCGGGAATGCGTCTTCGTATTCAGATGATCTGCCTGGCGGGGCTGATCTGCTGGGCCAGTGGAGCCGTCGCGCAGTGCACGCTCGATCTGGACGCAGGCAAACTCGCCAACGAGACGATCGCGGTACATCTGCCCGCGGAGGGCGAGCCCTGTGAGATCCAGCTTGCGTACGAGGGCGAGATCGTCTCACCGCGCCAGTGGTACTACTGCGTCGCGGGGAACATGCAGGCGGGAAGCCCGAACTTCCGCTCCAGCGGGCCCGTGCAGAGCCTCGAGGTGCTGGAGGATACGCCCGAGCGCGCAGGCGTGCGCATCACCTCCTTCACCGATGACCCGGATGAGCCCGACCGGGGGACGTTCACGCTCGATTACACCATCCAGCGTGGCTCCCCGGCCATCCGCCACGAGATGACCTTCACCCCCAAGCGCCCCGAGGCGATGCGCAGCTACTCCTACTTCGTGGCCACGCGGCAGGCTGCCGGCGATACGCACCGGCTGCACTCGATCACCGAAGGCGCGCTCGAGTCAGTCCCCGCGCGCACCAGCCAGGCCTACGGCCGAATCAGCTTCCCCACCGACCCGGCGTTCGTCGCGCTGGAGGACACGCGCGACCCACTTACGCTGGCGGTGGGCGCCCCGGAGACGGATGTCAACGACTACCAGTACTCCATCGAGTTTCAGCGCTTCGAGCTTTCGCGTACCGGCGGCTACATCGCGCCCAACGCTCCGCTGCATGACTTCGCGCTCCTGGCGATGGGGCCTGACGCGCAGAAGCTGGCGGACCTGCATCGGGAGTTCGTCGAGTCCGTCGAGCGCCCCGAGCGCGAGGCCGAACCGGACCTGCCCCCGCCCGACCTGCGCGTGGAGGCCGAGCGAAAGCTGCGGGTCAACACCGACCCTGCCACCGGAGCCCTGGAACGGATTGTGACTGATGGCGCGGGGGACGTGCTGGACAGGCCGGGAGGCCTCGTCTTCGTCGAGTGGCCCGAAAAGCGGCGCATCACCCCCGCGGACGGCGAGATCACGGATGTTGACAGCCCCGGGAACCCGTTGATCGCCACCTGGGAGGGTGCAGGCCTGGAGGTGCTGCACACGCAGAACGATCTTGACGACCCGCTCCAGTGGAGTGCGGAGGTGCGGAATGACACCGACCGGCAGCGGCTGCTGGAGGTGCGAGTGGAGCTTCCCCTGGCCATTCGCGAGGGCTACTTCTTCGACGGCATGCGGCTGATGCGTTTCGATGAGGATTCGCCGGACCACGAGATGACAACGCTGGTGCCGGGCGCGCGGCTCTCGCAGGGCATCTTCCCCGCGGTGTGCGCGCATGACGGGCGGTCGGGCATCGCGGTCGGCATGCCGCCGATGCACATCGAGTCATTCTACGGAGCGCGGCTGGAGCGCTCCGAGGACGGCACGCCCACGCTCAGCTACGTGATGCGGTGGGCGCTGCCGCCGGGCGGGACCCGAACCGCCCGCTTCGTGCTCTACGCCATCGACCCGCAGTGGAGCTGGCGGAGCATGGTCGCGCGGTACTGGAAAGCCTGGCCGGAGGTCTTCGCCGCACCCGAGCGCGACGACGTCTGGGGCCTGTATGCCGCCGCCAGTCCACCGACGATCCTGCGCCAGGGCGACCGGTTCATCGAGCGCTGCCGGCGGCTTCGGATCGGCGGGATGGAACTGTACGCGCCCTTCGCGAAGACAGGGGACTTCTACCCGGATGAACCTCCAATCTACCGCAACGACGAGGTCCAGACGCGGGAGGAGATGAAGCGCGTCGAGGAGATCGCGAATATCGCCTCGTGCAATATCTCCTACGTGATCCCCACCAAGTGTGAGCGGGAGATGGCGCAAAAGCAGCATCGGGACTCGATTATCCGCCTGGCCGATGGGTCGCTGTTTATGCTCGACCGCTGGTGTGTGATGCAGGGCGAGAAGCTCGCGGGTATGTTCGCGTGGGGCAACTCATACGGAGAGCGCCTCAAGCGCGAGGTCCACGACATCGTGGACAACTATCAGCCGGATGGGTTCTACTTCGACAACGGAGCGTTCGTCTGGCAGGACTACGGGCGACAGACGCCGTGGACGGCCTTCGATGACGAGGGGCGCGTGTATACCAACGGCGGCATTCCCTACGCCATGATCCAGGAGGATCTGATGGAGTACGCGCCCGAGATCCACCGCAATCCGGGCGAGTTCATCCAGTACTTCAGCGGCTTCCGCGGACAGTCGCACCTGAGCAACATCGTGCGCTCACAGCGCCATTACGTGCGCTCGCACCGGCTGATCATGGGCTACAAGCCGATCTTCCCCGGTCATCCGCGGCGGATCGGCTCGAAGCAGCAGATGTACGACTACCTGGAGCTTGGGGGGCTGCCGTGGGTGGTGGGCACCCGCACCAGCGGCGAGGCGCTCGCACAGGCGTGGGCACCGATTGCCACCGAACTGGCGCGGGCCGGGTGGCATCCGGTCACGAACGCGGTGGCGGACTCGCCGGACGTGCGCGTGGAGCGCTTCGGGGACGGGCCGATGCTCTTCACGGTGCGGAACACAAGCGACGCGCCGGTGACAACGACGCTGACGATCCGGGGCGGCCGACCGCACTGCAGCGCGCGCTACCCCCACCGGGAGCTTGAAGCGCAGGTGCACGACGGCCTCACAAGCGTTACAGTGGAGGTGCCTCCGCGCGAGATGGAGTTCGTCGCCGCGTTGGCGGATACCGAACTGCAGGCGATAGGCGCCACACTTGAGATGGAGGCGCTGAATCTGATCGAGGATGCGCCACCGACGAGCATCGTCATCCCCAAGGACGCGACTGACGCGCAGGAGCGGATGGCCCGGCGGCTGCAGGGGTTCGTGCTGATGCAGGCGGACGTGCTGGAGAAGGAGCCGGTGGTGGAGATCGTGCGCGGCGAGGATAACGCCACGCACGAGGATCGCGTCATCATCGAGCATGGAAGGAAGGGCATCACGCACGTGGATCACGTGGCCTTTGATACGCCCGACGAGCATACCACGGTCATGCGCTTCGACGACGAGGCTGAGGCATTGCACCAGCTCTCGGCGATTCTCGACCAGATCGCCATCCCCATGAGCGACGAGCCCGCGAAGTGGCTGCCGTGAGCCCGTGCGACGGCTACAGCGCGTAGAGGCGCCGGGCGTTCTCGCCGAGGATATTGTGCTTGTCCTCATCGGGCAGGTCGGCGTGCAGCACCCGGCCGAGGCCCGGTCGCGGGTCGATGAAGGGGCTGTCCGAGCCCCAGAGGATGCGCTCGGCACCCACCCGCTCGACCATGCGCTCCAGTCCGCCGTAGACCAGGCGCGAGCCGGTCAGGTCCAGCCAGACGCGCTCGAAGCGCTCGGCCAGCGCGCAGGAGGTGTCGATCCGCTCCCAGCCCGATGACGAGTGCGCATTGACGAAGCGGATGCTCGGATAGCGCTCGGTGAGGTGCTCGAGGACCGCCGGCGGCCCGCCCGGCCCGCTCCACGAGTGAGACAGGATCGGGATGCCGTAGTGATCCGCGTACTCGTAGGCGGGCGTGTACCCCTCGTTGGTGGTGTCGGTCCCGTGCAGCGATGCGTGGAACTTGAAGGCCACGATCCCGCGCTCATCCCAGCGCTCGATCTCCGCCTCGATCTCGCTGATCGGGTAATTGGGGTTGATCGTCACGAAGGGCACGATGCGCCCGGGAAAGCTCTCGGCGGCCTCCCAGGCCTGGCGATTGCCCTCGCGGTAGTCGCAACTGATCGCGATGTGGGGACTGACGATGGAGGCGTTGATGCCGAGGCGGTCCATGGAGCGGACCATCGCCTCCGGTGATCCGTCCTCGGGGATCGCGAAGTTAAAATGCGGCCCCATGTGGCAGTGGGCGTCACAGACGAAGGCATCATCCAGCGCCGCCCCCTCTGCGACGCAGTCCACAAGCGCCGCTGTCTGCGTGTCCACACTCATCGCACTCACTCGTCCTCTCCGAGCAGTCGCAGCAGGTTCCCGCCGGCGATCTTCGCTTTATCCTCATCGCTGATCTCCGCGTAGGCCACCAGCGCCATCGGGCCGCCGGTCTCCAGTTCGGGCAGGCCGGTGCCGAAGATCAGCCGGTCGGCGCCGAAACGCCGCACGATCGCCTCCAGCCCCCTGAAGACGACGTATGTGTTCGCTTCGAGGTGCAGGTTCGGGTGGCTCTCCATCAGCGGATAGAGCATCCGGTCCACGCGGTAGAAGCTTTCCAGGACGACCACCGGCAGGCGGGGGTGGGCGTCGAGGATCGCGGCGATATCGTCCCAGCCGGCCTCGCGGATGTCAACCAGCACCGGGACGCGCGCTGTCTGCAGGGCGTCGAAGAGCGCCCCAGCGCACCAGTCGTGGACGCTCCATGAGTGGTGTTTGGGGAATATGCGCACAGCCCCGCCGGCGGCGCCGACGGTTCGCGCGAACTGGAGAACGGGCTCGATCTCGCGGGTTGCATGTGGAAGGCCCACGAAACACGGTCGGATGCGGGCTTTGCCCTCGGTTTCCTCCAGCAGCGCCTCGTTCCCGCGCGGGGGCGACCACTCCCACGCCCAGGCGTGGTGGACGAGGCCGCCCTCGATGCCCGCCCGGTCCCAGGCACCCATGAGGCCGCTGGCGTCGGTGAACTGGTGTGGCTGGGGTGCCGACCACCCGCCGATCCGGGCGTTGCAGTCGATCCAGCGCAGATGTGAGCCTGCGTCCGTCATCCGGGCTCGCCCCTCGCGTCCATCAGAATCTCGAATACGAGCGGCGATTCGCCGTCTGATGCACACAGACCTGCCTCAATACCGGGAGTGCCATGATCGAACGAATGTTTCACGTGAAACATTGCGGCCCGAAAAGGCAAATGATGAAACAGGCGGATCGCTGCAGTGTGTACTGGCGCTCGTGTGGGGGGAATCTGCGTAAACTATTGACAGTAGTAGAGAGACGGGGTATACTACAGAAGGTAGTAGCGATGCGGGGAGTGGAGATGACAGGGATGAGAAGCACCCGTATTGTGTTGGTAGTGTTGGCGATCGTGCTATCCGTGGGAGCGGCTTTCGCCCAGGGCTCTACGAGCATGTGGTACATCGGCCCGTTTGAGGGCGAGGTCACGGTGAAGGACGGTCAGACGCCGGGCCGACCGGGCTACTACTATCATCCGGAGGACACGCAGCATCCGACCTTCGCGGAGCGGTACGATCATCCCGTACGCTGTGAGCGATGCCGGCACTGGCGGGAGTTGGGGGAGACCTGCGGGTGGTGCAGGCAGACCGCAGACCGCTACGAGCAGTCGCAGGATCGGCGCGGTGCGGTCTATTCGCCGTATGCCCTCCCCGGCCAGTACTGGTACGACCGTCCGATGCGCTCGACCACCGGCCCGAAGCACCAGATGGGCTGGCCCTACCTGAACAAGCGCTACGGTCAGTGAGTCTGTGAGGGCGAGAGGACGGATTAGACGCATGGGGTCGTGAGGAGGACCTGGTATGAGGATCACAGTCGTCATCGCGCTCGCCGCGCTGCTCGTTGTCGCATTGGCGGCGGAAGTGACCGCACAGCGGATGCCGTCGGGCCCGCCTTCGGTGGACATGGGAGCGCCGAGCAATCGCGGGATGGCCGGACAGAGTGTTCCGTGGTCCGGGCCGCCGAATGCGAACGTTCCGGGCGCTCGCCGGCAGCCGCAGGAGCCGCGGGGACCGTACTTCAGGCCGTCGCAGCGGCCGTTCCAGGGGAGTGCGGCCCGGCGCTGGCAGCGACGGATGAACCGCTTCTGGGGCGGAGTTCCGGCCGACCGCAATGTGCCGCCACCCCAGCGGAGAGCGGTGCCGCAGTTTGCACCGCGCAGTCAGTCTTTCGTTGCACCACAGTCTTTTCCGATCATAGAATGCTTCGGGACGCGCTGCAGGCGCGTATTCCCGCCGACCCGCTGAGCGGTTGAATGAGGGGTGGGAAGTCAGGCTGCTGTAACGTTCTCACCCCATCCGGCAAACATATAAACGAAGCGCATTGATCATACACGGCAACTACTACATCCTGTAGTAATCAGGCGCAATCCACACGGAAAGGAGAGACCGGGATGTTCACGCGAGCAACGGCAGTGACACTGGCGCTGGTATTTGTCGCCACCCTGGGCTTTGGAGGAGTCGAGCCACAGCCCGCGGAGGCTAACGACACCGGGAAGATCCTGGCAGGACTGGCGGCCGGGGCGCTGGTCTACAGTGCTCTGGATGACATCGACAAGGACAGCCGGCATGACCGCTATCGGCAGCGTGATCGCTACGGTCATGGTCGCCGC
>CAZAHB010000191.1:0-10555 GCA_964484945.1 uncultured Armatimonadia bacterium
CCCTGGCTCCGAGGCGAGAGCGACTGCGGGCCGCCGGGGTGCTGGTGTGGTGGCAGGTACGGCCGAACCCGCTGCCCGCAGGGGGATTCGCGCGGGTGACGGAGCGGCTGCGGCGGGTGCCGGATGCAGAGGCGCTGACGCTTGGCATCGCGGATGCGGAGGTCGAGATCGCCACCGAGGCGCCCGCGGGGCAACAGATCGTGTCGAGCGCTCTGGCGCCGGAGATGGACCGGCTGACCGTCTATCTGCGGGGAGGCGAGTTCGCGGTCGCCGATGTGCGCATCGACGGTGCATCCATCGCGCCCTCGGCCCCGGAGCGCCTGCAGAGCGCGGGCGGCATGCTGCCCGTCGAGGTCCCGCTGGACCCGGCGTGGGAGTGCGGGAGCTTCCATCACGTCTCCGTCACGACCACGGAGGGCGCTCGGACCGACGCGATCGTGCGCGCCATGCGGCCCTTCTTCGCGCTCGGCATGTGGGGCTACCGCAACGACGGCCTGACCACCGAGGCGCGCGTGAGAGACTACTCGGAGGCCTTTGAGGAGCACCTCTTCAACACGAAGATGCCCGGTCGGCACCGCGAGTTCTTTGAGAGCAGTGAGGGAATGAAGCTGCTGGCGGAGACCGGCCTGCGCCTCGCCGCGCACGCGCCGAACGAGTCGACCAGCGGGTCGCAGCAGGTGTACACCCGCTTCCTCTTCGATGAGCCGGATGTCTCTGACTACTACGTGGACCTGCCCTGGACCGATCGCGTTGGTGTCTACGCACAGGACCTGGTGCAGCGGCAGCAGGACTGGACGCGCGCGGACCCGACGAACCCGTGCCTGCTGAACGTGAATATGACCTTCAAGCCGGAGAACTGGCTGACGTACGGGCAATTGCCGGATATCTTCGCGGTCGATCCCTACTATCAGAATCGCCTCAGTGACGCGTGGTGGGGCCACCCCATGCGGGTGCGGCAGTTCGTGACGCCCTACTACGTGCGCGCGGTGTCCGAGATCGCGCGCAGCGGCTGCGAGCCATCTCCCCTGCACGTGATCCTGAACAGTGTCTCGCGGCATGCCGACGATCGCACTTTCCGCTACGGCACACCCGAGGAGAAGCGCATCGAGTTCTACCACGCGCTGGCCGCCGGCGCGCGAGCGATTTCCTACTGGTGGTTCACACCCTACGGCCGGCACGTCGGCTGCGGGGCCGAGGACCCCGGCGGCTACGCGATGCTGCAGGAGCTTGCGCGGCTGAACGCACAGGCGCGGGCGGCGGAGGGCCTGCTGGCCGCCGCGTGTCCGGCGCATGCGCCCGCCGAGGCCGAACCGTTCGCTTCGGCCGAGCCCCGGTGGCTTATGGCGAGCACGCTGCTGGCGGGGACTGATGCGGCGGTGGTCACGCTGGTGAACCTCGACCACGCGTCGGACAGACGGGGGACGGCCTTCGCGGCGATCCCGAAGGCGCGGGTGCGCGTGGACCTTCCACCGTGGCTGGAGGGCCGCCACGCCCTGCGCATGACCCGCGAGGCGGTCGCGGACGTCGAACCGACGCGCGATGGCAGCAGGCTGACATTCGAGCTTGCGGACGTGCGGCTGACGGAGATGCTCGTGCTGGCCGATGATGCGACGACGGTCAGCCGCGTACGAGAGCGCTGGGAGGCGCTGCAGGGGCCGCTGGCGGCGGTCACGGGCAGATCGTACGAAAAGTGGCTTACCGGTCGGCAGGCCGCCCGCGAGAAGCGGGAGAGGGCGGGTAAGCAGCGGCGCGAGGACCTCTTTGCGCGCTACGCGGACCTCGCCGAGCAGGGGCAGTGGGTGGAGGCGTCGGAGCGCATTGGCACCTACGGCTACGAGACCGAGCGGATCTGGAACCCGACGAACACGAAGCATAACGCGCAGACGTGGTGGGTCGGGCGCGGGGATGTGGAGGATGACATCGTGAAGGGCCTGCGCTGGACGCCGCCCGGGCCGGGGACGTGGCGCATCGCGATCTGCTTCCTGCCGCGCTACGGCTACCGCCTGCGCGTGGTCCGCGACGGTAAGGTGCTGAGCGAGCGGATCGTGGAGAGCGAGTCGCCGCTCCATTCGCAGGTCGCGGACTGGACCGCGGAGATCCCCGAGGGGGCAAGCGTCGAGTTTGTGCAGTTCGGACGTGACACCACCGCGGAGATGTGGGGCCGCGTGTCACCGCACGCGGTGTTTCTGAGAGCACAATGACGTTCGGAGCATTGAGACCGAAAGGAAGAGCAGCCGTGAGGAAGCTGATCGCAGTACTGATTGCTGTCGTGTGCGTATGCACGCCTCTGCCGGCGCAACAGATCGAGACCGGCGAGGAGATCGCGAGCGACGACTTCGAGCGATTCACCGAGACCACCATTCAGATCGGCGAGGCATGGGCGAAGGTCGTCACGTCGCCTGAGGGGGAGCAGATGGACAACCTCGCGCGCGGTATGAAAGGCGCGCTGTGGATCGGCTACTCCTCGGGCAATGTCAACGCTCCCGGCGTCTACCTGCGCGATACGCAGGTGGCAGACGGGGTCATCGAACTGACCGTCGGGCCCTCCACGATGGGCGACCGCCCGCACACCTCCAGCATCAGCTACCGCGCGCCCTCCGGCGAGGCAGCCGCGAACGGGAACGCGGATGGGGCGTATCGCGTCTGGCTGAGTCGCGACTGGTCGGGCAGCCGCGATGTCGTGCTGCGCTACGGCGGTGAGCGCCTCGCGGCGGCGGACATCGCAGACAGCTTCGACCCGCAGGCGACCTTCCGCGTGCGAGTCGCCTTCGCCGGCGCGCATCACGTGGTGAGCGTGGATGGCGAGACCGCGATCGACTTCTGGGACTGGCACCATGGCCGAGAGAGCGCGGGCTACGTGGGCTTCGGCGGCTACTACTCGCAGGGCAGCTTCGATGACTTCGCGCTCCATGAAGCCACTTCCGATGCGGATGGCCCGGTATTCGACACCTCCCGCGGGCGGATCCCGCCACTCGTGTATCAGGATCGTCCCTTCATCCCTCTGGGCACGTATGGAATCCCGGGCGAGGAGGACACGGACGAGTGGCTCGAAGCCGGGGGCGACTGCACCATCGTCCCCACATTCAACACGGGCCTTCCACGCGAGGAGCGGCTCGCACAGGTGCGCGAACTCGCCGGATGGGGCGCCGAGCACGATGTGGCGATGGTTTACTTTCCGCGCGTGGAGATGTTCAGCGACGCACAACAGGGCAAGACCATCACCGACCCCGAGGAGATCCCGGAGAAGGTTGAGTTGCTGAACGAGTTCCTTTCGGTGACCGCCGATCACCCCAACACCCTGGGCTACTGGACCTTTGATGAGCCGGAGAACCAGACGTTCAAGGCCTATGGCCAGTGGGAGGAGCGCAAGGACCAGGGGCTTGCGGAGTGGCTCGCGGAAGGGATGCGGTGGACATACGAGACGCTCAAGCAGGGCGACCCGGACGCGTACGTGATGCCCACCATCGCGTGGTGGACCACCTACGAGGGCCTGGCGCCACTGTATGACGTGAACGTGCCCAACACCTATGCCGGCGGCGACAAGCGCTACACCGTGGTCTATGACTGCGCCCTGGCCGCGGACGCGATCCGCAAGACCGACGCCCACTCATTCGTATTCATGCCGCCCTGCTACGACATCCTGGAAGGCTGGCAGATCCTCTCAAGGCCCGAACTGCGGTATTCCTACATCGCACCCTTCACTCAGGGCGCGATGGGTATCCTCGCATGGCGGCTGGGGCGCGCATCGATGGAGTATCGCCGGGCGGTCATCTACCCCGTCATGCGCGAGGTCGATCGGCTCATGCCATGGCTCTACGGCGAGTGGCACGACGATCGAGTGACCTCCGACCGTGACACCGCGACCGCGGAGTACCTCAAGGAACTGCCGACGCGCGTGCGCCTCGTACCCGGCGAAGAGGATGACGAGATGACCGAGGTGGAGGAGGACGTCGTCCCGGACGTCTCGCACTGCCTGCGGCGCGCGGCGGACAACACATGGCTGCTGATCGCGGTGAGCAACCGGCGCGAGCCGCTGACCGTGACCTTCACGCTGGATATCGACGGCCTGCCGGAGACGGCGCTGGACATGATCCGCTGGCAGGAGACGCCGATCGAGAGCGCGAAGATCGTGGGCGAGATGGAGCCGTTCGCGGTCCGCGCGTGGCGGATTGTGCCGGAGTAGTGACATAAGCAGGAAGCGGGAGAAGCGGTCCCGGCGTCATCGCCGGGCGGCCAGACGTGCAATGGGAGGCATCACCATGAGACTCGCGGTTGCGCTGATGTTGGCGTTGACGCTGCTCGCCCCATGCCTCGCCGATGACATCCTCGTCGAGATGGAGCACCCGGCCGCCCGCTACCCCGACGATGGCTCCTTCGCCGAGCCAATCGGTGAGTCGTTCGGCAGCAAACGCCGCGTGCTCTTCAAGTTCTACCCCGAGGGCGCGCACGCGGTCTATCGCTTCGAGGTCGAGCAGGCCGGAACCTGCGCAGGCTGGTTGCGCTACGGCTCGAAGGGCGAGATGGCGCTGCAGGTAGCGGTCGATCCTGCCGACGAGGCGGCGCCCGAGTTTGCGCGCGCGACGCTCCAGCCGACGGGCGGCTACATCGGCGAAGGCGTCTGGGGCTGGGGGAAGATCTTCGAGACCGACCTGGAGGCGGGCGAGCATACCGTGGCAATCGGCAGCGCCGCAATCCGCCCGGACTGTATCTGGATCACCTCGGGCGGCAGGGAGCCGACTGACGAGGAGTTGGTGGAGACCGACTGGCGCGAGATGCTCGGTGAGGAGGTCTATGAGCGCGCGCAGCAGCCTCTCGAAGAGGTTCATCCCGACTGGCTGGACGAGATCGAGGACTATCAGCTTCCGGACTGGTACGAGAGCGCGCGCGTGCAGCTTCACACGCGCCTGAGCCTGCGCTGGCTGGACCGGCCCGAGTTCACCGGTGCGGCCGAGGCCTTCGCGCGGATGGGCACACCGGCCTTCGTGCGGCACATCAAGTCCGGCTCCGAAGGGGCGTGGTGGGCCAGCGCGGTGGGGGCGGTCGCGCCTGAGGCCGAAGACCACAACATCGCGCAGGAGATCATCGACCGGGCGCACGCCGCGGGCCGCCGGGTCATCGTCTACCACCGGCACATGGAGGACGCCCAGATCGCCGAGACGCACCCGGACTGGGCCACGCGGGACGACCGGGGCGAGATTTACACCCGCCGCGGGCCGAAGATATGCTTCAACTCCCCCTACGACGACTTCGTGCTCACGCGGCTGCTCGAGCTTGTTGAGATGGGCGCGGACGGGTTGTACTTTGACGAGACCCATCAGCCCAAAGCCGGATGCTGGTGCGAGAACTGCCGCCGGCAGTTCACCGAGATGACGGGCCTGGAGCATCCGCCGTATCCGGATGCGAGCAATCCCGTGTACCAGCGCCTGCAGGATTTCACGAACATCACCATCGAGCGCATCTTTCGCACGTGGCGGCCGGCGATACACGCGGCCAACGCCGAGTGCGTGATGCTCATCGGCGGGAACAGGTGGCCCACGATGTGCGACCGGCACATGACGCACAGGCTGTGGCGCCTCGCCGACGCACCGAAGAGCGAGTTCAACCTGCCGGGTCGGATGCGCGGGTGGATCTTCTCGCTGCCGAAGGGCATGGCGCAGCCGGTCGAGGAGATCAAGATAGCTCAGGGCCACGACCTGCACCGCGACGCCGCAGACGGCCGCCCGCCGCACATCTGGATCCACGGCCTGCTGGACGAGCAGTCGGCGCTGTATGCCGCGGCGGGCATGATGGTCCACGGCTGTGTGGCGAATATCGACTGCCGCGAGAACACGATCCCGAACATGGAGTATGCCGCCGCGTATGACCTCGGCAACCGCGTCTCGCCCTTCTTCGCACACAGGCGGCCGGTGAAGTGGGCGGCGATTCACTACTCCGAACTCGCCCGCGATCGCTTCGTCGGTGACCCCGAGGGGGCGTGGCGCGAGGTCCTGCACCCGGTTTACTCGGCCTACGAGGCGCTCTTCCGCGAGCGGCTGCCGGTGCGCTTCATCACCGACTCCCAGCTTGAGCAGGGCGTGCCGGAGGGCTACGCGGCGCTCTTCGTGCCCGCGCCGGAGCATCTCACCGATGCGATGCGCGAGCAGGTCGATGCATTCGCGGCGCGGGGAGGGACCGTTATCGAGAACCGCGGTGCGTGGGTATGGCACACCGAAGACGGACATCAGCCGGCGGTGGAGGCCTTCCTTAGCGAACTGCCGGACGCGCCGCCGGTGCAGGTCACGGGTGGCCCGAACCTGATGCATGCGGTGACATTCGAGGGCGAGGACGGGCTGACGGTGGCGCTCGCGAATGAGTTCTCGTGGGTGTACACGGGACGCAAGCCTGATGAGGAGACGCTCGCCGCCCTGCCCGACCCGCCCGCACCGTGTGAGGGTGTCACGGTGCATTTGCGAGGCATATTCAACGCGCCGCCCAGGGTGCGGGAGGTCGTGAGCGGTCAGGACCTGCCGACCCGAGGCGTCAACGGACACATTGAGGTGGACGTGCCCGCGTTTGAGCACATGGCGGTGCTCTCGGTGACGCCAGAGGCGTAGGGGCAGGCAATCCACGGGACGACATCATCGAACAATCGTCAAATGACCGCCATCCCGTGGGCCGGGTGGAAGCTGCGGGTGTTCGTTTCAGTCTGTGGCCTGCAACCGCACCACCGCCTCGCCCTGCGTGCCTGTGGCGATGTCCCGGGCGGTGATCTGCCACTCGCCCGGTTGATCGTTGAGCGCGAAGGGGATCGTCAGTTCTGCTTCCCCGCGGTCGGAGACCACGTTGCGGGTGTAGGCCTCGCTCAGGGCACCCGATGGGTCGCGCACCTCGAAGCGCACCACGTGATCGCCGGGTGTGGGAGCGGTCGAGCCGATCGTGGCGCCCACCGTGCAGCGCTCGCCCTGCGCGACGTCGGCGGCCGCGACCGCCAGCGCCTCCACGCGGTAGGGGAGAAGCGCGTAGAGCGCGGTCTCACCGGGCCGCAGGTCCGCGGTGATCGTGTCGGTATCCCCGACGTACTCGCGCCCGCGCACATCGTAGACCTCGGCTTCGCGAGGAAGCGTCAGCGTCATCGGCCCCTCGCTCAGTTCCATCCGCCGCTCGCGCAGGACGCCGAGCAGCGTGAGCGGTCCGCTTTCAAGCTGCACGAGTTCATACTCGCCCGGCGTGCCGGGCAGGTGGCTCATCTGCGCAATCTTCGGCAGGTCCGAGAATGCCTCCGCCTCCAGCCACTGCAGCATCGCGTTGTCGCGCGGGGCGACGAAGTTCAGGTAGTACGCGCGACCGCCTCCCTCGTGGTCCTTGCGGAAGACCGTCGGTTCGCCGGCCTCGTTCGCGTAGACCTCGACGGTCTTACCGCCGAGGGTCATCTCGCGCTCCGTCCAGTCGGGCGCATCGTGGCGCACGATATCAAACAGTTCGCCAATTTCCTCGGAACGCGCTCCCGGGTGGCCGAACTCGTTCGCGATACCGACGCCCATATCCGCGATGACCGTCCCGCCGCGGGCCAGCAGGCTCCGCGCGGCCTCGACCACGCGCTCATCCAGCGCGTAGGTGGCGGGCAGCACGAGGCAGTCGAAGTCGTCGATGGCCCCCGGAAGCTGCTCGGCCGAGAGCCACTCGTACTGCCGGCCGGAGGCCCAGATCAGGCGCATCCACGCCCCGCGCGACCAGCCGTGGGAGCCGTAGGGGTCGTCCGGGCGGCTGGCGGCGCCGCCGGGGTCGCCCTCGAAGTCCGACAGCATCCAGCCCACATACATGCTCGGCTGCGACCACAGCAGCGCGATCGTCGGCTGCGAGCGCTCGGCGGACATCAGCAGCTTACCCGCGCCCTTGCGCAGGTCCCGCGTGGTCTCCTCGTAGAGCGCCCCGCGCTTCGTGATGCGCAGATCCGGATACAGTTGCGCCCAGGAGGACTTGCCCGCAAACGTGGACATCGATCCGTAGACCGTGACGCCGGATGAGCCGTGCAGCGCCGCCCACCATGGGATGAACTCGATGTCATCGTCATCATGCACGTAGCCCACCCAGGGCAGGTGCGGGACGTCGTCATCGGTCCACTGCGCGAAGGGCTCGTAGTGGAAGCGATGACCGGAGCCGTCCACGCTGCCGCGGATGGCGTTGATGTACTCGAAGGAGTAGTCGCTGACCTGCGCAAGCTGCCAGTAGTCGCGTCCGGCGAAGGGGTTCGGGCCGAAGGTGTTCGGGTAGGCGACCGGCACGTCCGGGTCCCCCGCGCGAACGCCGGAGCGGATCAGTTCGACCGATTCGGTCCAGTACCAGTCCATGAAGCGCCGGAACTCGACCCACTGCGCCCACGCTCCCTGCTCGCGGGCCTCAGGGTATGTGATGAAGCCGGGCTCGGAGAAGTCCGCGTAGTCGGTGCCCCAGGCGGCGTTCAGCGCCTCGATGGTCTCGTAGCGATCGCTCAGCCACGCTTCGTAGCGCTCGGCGCAGTGCGGGCCCGAGCAGACCTCGCGATCGTTCCTGACCAGCGAGGTTTCATCCTTGAGGTACGCGCAGATCGGGCCGTACCCGCGCTGTGCGGTCGCGGTCTCTCCCGCGCGCTGCGTGATCTCCGCGCGGACCTCGGGGTCGGAGAAGCAGGGCTCGCGGACGGTGTCATCGCCGGCGTAAGGGCCCGTTCCGGGCAGCCGGTAGCCGTATCCGACCGGGCGCTGCCGGCCGGTGATGCTGGCGAGCATCGCGCCGGTGCCGACAAGCTGCGAGGTGATGCCTGTGCGGCGAAGCTGGTCGCAGAACGTCATGTCGAGGTAGGGAGGCATCGAGTTCCCGGTGCCCCACGTGCTCATGCGCCAGTCGGCGTAGTAGTCCTCGTGCGGCTGGGGAATGAGCAGTGGCACGCGGGCGATGTCACAGATGCGCTCCTGAGCGTGCAGCTCCACTGTCAGCCAGTGCGCCGTCGTGATCGCTTCGGGGACCGGCAGGTTCAGCGTCAACTCGTCTCTGAGGACCTCCGCGCGGTAGATGCCCGGAAGTTCCCGGCCGAACGCATCAAAGGGCTTGATGTTGACACGACGGTCACCGCCATACACGCCCTCCTCAAGCGCAACCGTTACCATGGCAGTCTCGCCGGGCGCGTACCACTCGCGGTCAAGGGTGACCGACGTGATGCGTGGGGTGGTGGGCGACTCGGCGAGGGTGCAGGCGAAGTCGATCACGCGTCCGTCGGCGTCCTTCATGATCGCCGCGGCCAAAGCCGGGCCGGCCTCAAAGCCGGGGACCACGAGTTGCGCCCCGTCGCTTGTGTCTGGCTCGAGGTGCACACTCCCGGTCTCACTCCACACGTTCCAGTCAAGTGAACCTTCGTCGATCGGCCCACTTGCCGTGACGATCGAGCCCTCCGCGGTCAGCCTCAGCGGGTCCTCCGGCTCCTCGCCCGCGGCCCAGATGACGCTTCGCCCCACCGTCGCCAGGAAGGCCTCCCAGTAGTTGTGCGGGAGCTGCATGTGCTCGGCGTAGCCGATCTGCGGCGTCAGGCAGCGGGAGCGGACGGTCCAGCGGATGCTCGCCACGCGGCCCTCGCCTGACTGGCCGACCTGCAGCGACCGCATGAAGGACATGCCCGGCTCGCCGGGGACCTCCGGGTATGCGTCGAGCGCTTCGGAGACGTAGTCACCCTCGCGTGCGTCGGTCAACTTTACCTCGGGCAATTTCGGCTCCATCCCCGGCCAGCCGACGAGCACCACGCCGCCGCCATCGGCCAGGTACTGCATGAGCGGGTCCTGCAGCGAGTCGCTGACCTTCATGCCGACGACCACCGCGTCGTACTCCCGGTCGGCGAACTTGCGCCGGATCTGTTGGTCATTGATCCCGAAGAGCAGGCCGTCGTAGCCGTGGCAGAACGCGACGTCATAGTCCATTTCCAGCCGCTGGGCAAGCTCATCGGCCTCGCGGATGTTGTGATCGTCGCCCAGCAGGAAGAGCACATCCAGCGGCCCGTCCGCGCGGGGGTTGGCCCAAGCGATGTGCTCGGTCTCGAATGTATCCTCGGACGGCAGGAAGTTCGGGTGCATCCACGAGGTGACCGGGCCGACGTAGAGGTCCTCTCCGGTCAACTCCGCCACGGAGACGTCGTCGAACCAGCACGCATCCTCGGCGCCCTGGCCCTCGCCGGTGAGCATGATGACGAGGAATGCCGCGTTCTCTGGCGCCTGCACGACACACTCGACCTGCGCCCACTCGCCGGGCGCCACGTCACCGGCCATCTTCGTGCGTGGATGGGAGTTGTTGGCCCATCCGCCATCCTCCTGCTTCCAGCGCGCGCCGACGTAGACATCGCAGTTCTCGGCGCTGCGCCGTCCCCACGCGCGCACCGCGTAGGCGGTCCCGGGCTTCACCGGAACCTGCTGCATGATGACGGTCGGACCCGCGGAGCTTCGCACCGAGACGGAGCGCTGACCGGAGTGTGCGGCCTGTGCGGTCCAGACCATCTCCGCGTCGGAGGCGCGGGCGGTGGAGCCGAACCAGACGCTCCATCCGGGGGGCGCACCTT
>CAZAHB010000192.1:0-10502 GCA_964484945.1 uncultured Armatimonadia bacterium
CGACCTCGTGCGCCGCGAACGCAACTACGGTCCGCTGGTGGACGACTTCAAGCCCAGCGCGAGCACCGCCGGTCTCTTCGGCCCCGACGACTACGCCGACGCCCGTCCCCCAACCTTCGGCCACGACCTGCTCTTCACGTTGCGGCCGGGCGAGCGCGTGGAGTTCCGCTGGGACAACCGCGGGAAGTGGGCCTCCTCGGGCGGTCGCTTCGATAAGGAGCCGGTCTACTACGCGAACTCGATCTTCACCTACATCCCGCGCCTGGACCTCGCTTCGGTGGACCGGGATGCACAGAACCATGCGGGCCTCACCGAAGTGGACGATGGGCTGGCGGGGCGCCTGGGCACAGGGATGGCGGTCTACGAAGTCTCCCCCGCCTTCGTCATCTGCGGCGGTGAGATAGCAGCCGATTTCTTCTGCGGGGCAGCGGAGGATCGGGTTGCGCTCGAGTTGTCGGTGGACGGGCGGCAGTGGAGTACTGTCTGGCATGCCGGCGGCCCGGGCGAGCACGAGGCGCGGGTGGATCTCGAGGACGCCCTGCAGGTCCGCGAGGGGGCTCCGGAATACCGCTACTTCCTGCGCGCGCGGCTGACATCGGCCGAGGAGATGAGCGCGCGGCTGACCGACCTGCGCATGGAGACGATCGTGATGGCCGCGCCGATGTTCATCCCCCGGCTGCGCGTGGGCGAGAACGCGTGCGTCTACGAGGACGACACGGAGGGCCCGCGCGAGGTGCGGATCGTCCACCGCTGGCGGGAGAGCGACGCGATCACGCCGCCCGCCCCTCCCGCGGCCCCGGTGGCCCCTGCTGATGGCGCGGAAGTGCGCGAGAGCTTCGTGCGTTACGAGTGGCCGGCGGTGGAGGGCTGCGATCGCTATCACATCCGCGTGAGCAGGCGCGAGGACTTCGCGTGGCCCTACCGGCCGAGCCTCGACGTGATCATCCCGAAGACCGAGTGGGAGGTCCCGTTCACGGGCACCTACGCGCCGGGGACATACTACTGGCGGGTGCGCGCGCGGACAGAAAGCGGCGTCTGGGGGCCGTGGAGCGACACCTGGCAGTTCACCTGGCGGGGCCCGCGCGTCCCGGTGAACGTGAGGCTGGAGATGGACGGGCAGACCGCGGCTCTGCACTGGGAGGCCAATCCGCAGGGAGAGCGCCCGGTGCGCTATGCGGTCTATGCGAGCGATCTGCGCGGGTTTTCGGTCAGCCGCGAGCCGCGCGAGGTGTGGAGGTTCAAGCGCATGCCGCCCAACCTGTTGGGCGAGACCGAGGGCACGTCGATGGTGGTCATCACGCCGGAGCCGGAATCGGGCAAGCAGAACAGGGTCTTCTACCGTGTGGCGGCGATCGACGCGGCGGACGTGGAGAGCGGCTGCTCGGACTTCGCCGAGGCCCCGCACCCGCTGATCTGGACCCGGCCGCCGGCAACTGCCACGGTCGGCGAGCCGTGGGAGTATCAGGCGCGAAGCCTGCGCTCATACGGCGACCTGCAGCACAAGTGGGACGAGGACGCCGATAAGCGCCGCTACGACTACCATGACATCGAGAAGCTCGCGTGGGAGATCGTGGAGAGGCCGGAGTGGCTGAGCATCGACCGGAAGCTCGGCACGCTCACCGGCACCCCGCCGGAGGCCGGGACATACCCGGTCACGATCGCGGCCGAGACGCAGTTCGATGGGCGAGACGAGCAGGAGTTTGAGGTGCGCGCGGCGCCCTAACTGACCGGCCCGCCTGGCTCCATACCCTCGGGCATCTCGCCGGCCCACGGACGCGTGAGGCGGGGCAGGTCCAGCCCCGGGTCCTGCCAGTCCGGCGGCGTCTCCGTCACCGGCTCCAGCCGCAGGCGCTCAAAGAGAACCGGGTCCTGCACGTCTCCACGATAGCTGACGTACAGACCCATCAACTGCTGTTCCGGCTCTTCATGCCACACCATGAGCGGGCGTCCGGAGACGACCTTCCGGCTGTCCACCCATGCCGCGACGGTCTGATGGTAAACTTCGACCGTCAGCGTACTCCGACGGTTCACGTGCACCTCCTCGCGCAGATTCACCCACACGCGACTGCCGCCGAAGATCGCCTTGTGCAGGTAGCGGTCCACTTCGACGTTAGTGGAGCCGCGCTGCAGCCCAACGTTGGGCCAGCCGCAGTCGAACTGAATGCCCGCCCGCGCGCGATCGTCGTCGGCCGCGAAGACGATATCAGCAGTGAGGCGGAAGTCGTCATGGATGTCCGGAGGCAGCAGGATCTCGCCGTCCTCCCCGTCCTCCGGGTAGTGCACGAGGGCTCCGTCGGAAGCGGTCTCCCACCGGCCCACCACTTCCACAGCCTCCTCGGGCGTGAAGCCGGGGACCAGGTTGACGGTCTTCCCGGCCGCGAACGCCTGCTCGACGTCGATGGTGCGCACCAGGCCGCGGAGCTTACCTGCAAGGGTCTCTGCGGGCGACGCCGCCAGCACGTCCTCGCAGTGCTTGCGCGCCGCGTGGAGGTCGCCCGCAAGCCGCGCCTCGTGCGCCGTCTCCAGCCGCTGCCAGTGTGGGCTGAGCGCGACGGCCGCCTCCCTGCGCAACCTGAATGGGGTGCGCCCGAACTCATCCAGAAGTTCCTCGCGATTCACGTCCTCGCCAAGCTGGTCAAGCAGCCGGAGGGCGTCGCGATGGTGCTCGGTCAGGGACGCCATCCCCGCCCAGCGCGTCTTCATTATCTCGTCGCTGAGGTAGGGATTCGGTGCGGCGATGTAGCCTCGGAACATCTCCGACAGCCCGTCATAGAACCGCGGGTGTCCCACGAGTCGGTGGCCCCGTCGCGCACCGCAATCGTGCGCGCTATCGTATAGGCCATGGCGGGGACACCGGTGTCGTACCGCTTCGTCTCCATGCAATCCTCCGCCAGCGACAGCAGTTGCTCGTGTGAACCGCCCCACCGGGGCATCTGCTGCCACATCAGCGCGCCGTAGGACGCAAGGTGGTCCATCTCAGCGGCCACGGCGCGGTCGAACCAGGCGCGGCCGGCCGGGGCGCATCCGCTCTCTCCAGTGATGACCTGGATCATCATGCAGGCCGGTTCGGGGCGATCAGGGTTAAGCTTCCATGCCTTCACCAGGTGCCGCCGCGCCTGGGGCAGGTGCTGATTGAAACCCTCCCAGCCACGTTCGGAGACCTCGGCGGCGAAGCTTCCTCCGCGGGCGGCGAATGCGGTTTTAAGCTCCAGGCAACCCAGGATGGTATGCACGAGCCACTCATCGACGCCCTCGCGGCCCTCGAGCGTCTGCAGCGCCTCCAGCATGGGGGCGAACTGGTGCTCATCCATCCTGTTGAACCTGTGTTCCAGCCAGTGGAAGACGGCTCGCGGCTGTTTACCGCTGAACTCGGTCTCCCGTAGCGCCTTGCCCAGGCGGGCCTTGAACGCCTGATAGCTGCCCTTGATGAAATCTTCCTCCTCGGGGTGGAGGCGACAGTGAAGCTGCCAGCCCACGACATCCTCCGCCAGCGTCGCCCACTCCGGGTAATCCGGTGCGCCCGGCGGGGACTGCCGGAAGATGTGGGCGTAGGCGTCCTCATAGCGCTCGGCCAGAAAGAAGGCCTTCCCGGCCACCATGCGGACCAGCGGATCGGGGCACTCGGCGTCCATGGCGGCGTCAGCCAGCTTCTCATATTCGTCCACGGTGGGTTTGTCCGGCTGGCAGCCGTCGATCTTCACGTACGCCTCCAGCAGCGCTTCCGCCTCGGAATCCCACCGCGGATCCCGCATGCCCATCTCGCGATAGAGGTCGGTCGATATTCGACGCAGCCACTTCTCGCGCACGGGCGCCCAGCTCGCGTTGGTCGGCGCACCCGGGCCGCTGGGGATCGGGCGAGCCTCGTAGTCGCTGAAGTCCTCGCGGGGCGGCGGCTCTTCCTCCTCGACGGTCTGCATGCTCACGGACTTTTCGCGCCGCTGGATCGGGTCTTCCACGGGCTTCGCGAGCCAGTCCTGGATGCGCTGGCCGATGCCGCAGCCGCCCAGTGAAACCAGCAGGGGGGCGACGATGAAGAGAGCAACAACATGCCTGCGGCGGATCATGGCGGATCTTCCTCGCACCTTAGTGTGAAGAGAATACCCCTGAAAGTTGAACGAATATTCATCGACGTGAGCTGCGGGACCTCCTGCGCACGATGTACATGCCGGCGGACCGGCCGAGGTGGCCGGTCCGCTGAAGGTTTGGGGCGATGCTCATCCTACTCCCTGCGGCGCCACCTCGGGCCCTGCGGGGTGTCCTCGATGACGATGCCGCGCTCCAGTAGCTCGTCGCGGATCTCGTCGGAGCGCTCGTAGTCGCCGGCCTCGCGGGCAGCCTGGCGCTCCTCGATCAGCGCGTCGATCTCCTCGTCCACGGTGCCCTTCTCATGCTCGATCAGGCCCAGCACCGTGTCCGCGTCCTCGAAGAACTCCAGCACGCGGTCGCGGCCATCGGCGCTGACTTCGCCCTCGGCAAGCTTCGGGTTGACCTCGCGCATAAGCTCGAATACGGCCGCCATCGCACCGGGCACGTTCAGGTCATCATCCAGCGCCGCGTCGAACTTCTCCAACGCCGAAGCGACCTCGTCGGCGAGGTCCTCACCCTCGGCGTCGTCGGGGATCTCCGCCACGCGGTCGGCGAAGTCCCACAGGCGCGAGAGCGCCTGCTGTGACTGCTCAAGGCCATTCATGGTGAAGTTGAGCTGTCGTCGGTAGTGCGCCGTGAGCAGCAGATGGCGGATCGCGATCGGATCGTAGCCCTGTTCGAGCAGGTCGCGGAGGGTGTAGAAGTTGCCCTTCGACTTGGACATCTTCTCGCCCTCGACGATCAGGTGCTCGGGGTGAACCCAGTAGCGCACGAACTCTTCGCCGGTATAGGCCTCCGACTGCGCGATCTCGTTCTCGTGGTGCGGGAAGACCAGGTCCACCGCGCCGAGGTGCATGTCGAGCGTGGAGCCGAGATACTCGATCGACATGGCGGTGCACTCGATGTGCCACCCGGGGCGGCCGGGGCCCCAAGGGCTGTCCCAGCTCGGCTCACCCTCCCTGGCGGCCTTCCACAGGACGAAGTCGCGGACGTCCTCGCGCTCGTACTCGTCCTGGTCGAGGCGGCCGAACTGCCGGCTCTCCTGCTCGTCGGGCACCACGCCCGACAGCTTGCCGTAGTCGGCGTAGCTGGAGATATCGAAGTAGACGCTGCCCTCGTGCTCGTAGGCGTGGCCCTTCTCCACCAGCCCCTCGACCACTTCAAGCATCTGCTCGATGTGCTCAGTGGCGCGAGGGTACCTCCACGCGGGCTGAATCCGCAGCGTCTCCAGATCCTCCATGAAGTACTCCGTGTATTTCTCGGTGTACTCGCTCAGGGAGACGCCCTCTTCGTTGGCGCCGTTTATGGTCTTATCATCCACATCGGTGATGTTCATCACATTGTGGACATCACGTCCGCGGCGCTTGAAGTAGCGCGCGACGATGTCGGCGAACAGGAATGTGCGCAGGTTGCCGATATGCGGGACGTCGTAGACGGTGGGCCCGCAGGAGTAGATCTTCACGACGTCGTCTTCCAGCGGCTCGAATTCTTCTTTCCGGCGGGTCTTAGTGTTGTATAGCTTGAGCATCGGGAATCTCCCTCCCGGAATTTCCGGTGAACGGTAAAAGACAAAAGCGCAGCGGAGACTCCGCTGCGCCGGTCTGCCATCGATCAGGTTTGCCGTGACGTCGTTAATCCCCGACCGTACATGGACAGAGGCGCGCCCTCGTACATTCGCAGGCGTCGCGCACTCGTCCCGTTGCACGGCGCGGATAGCTCATCACGTCTTCTGCTCCACGGTTTCACTCTCTGAACCGGCGCTCTGTTCGTCCTCGTACTCGGCGTCGATTGGCGCGGAGTCTTCACCCGGCGCGGGTTCCTCGTCAGCGAGGCGCTTAATCTCCTCCTGCGCTGAGGATGAGGCGCTGCGGAACTCCCGCAGTCCCTCGCCGATGCCGCGCATGATCTCCGGGATCTTCTTGCCGCCGAAAAGCACGAGCACCAGTATCAGTATAACAACAAGTTCAGGTGTGCCGAGACCGAACATGGCAGGCACCTCCAGACCGGCATGGTCCGTCAATACTTACTTCGACGCGTTTCTTTCGCCCTCCTGCACCTCATCACTGTCGCGGCGCTCCAGTTCCACCTCGACGCCGAGTTCATCGCATCGCGCGGCGGTTACGTTGCAGGCGCCGACCGTCTCGGCATTCGCTGCTCCGCACGCCACAGCGAGTCTGAGGCGCTCTTCGAAAGGCCGCCGCTCCATCGATGCTCTGGCGAATCCCGCAACGAAGGCGTCACCCGAGCCCACGCTGCTTACCCGCTCGATCGACGGCGCTCGCGCCCACCACACACCGCTTGAGCGCGTGACGGCGATCGCGCCGCGAGCCCCGAGCGTCACGAGGACCACGCGGATGCCCCCGTCCACCAGGTCGGTCGCGGCCGCGATGACTCCATCGGGCACCGAAAGCTGTCGGCCGACCAGCCGCTGCATCTCGCTGAGGTTCGGTGTGATCACGGTCGGTCTGGCTTCGATGGCGCGCGCCAGCAATTCGTCCCGCGCATCGAGGATCACGGGCTTCTTCATAGACCGCGCGGTCTCCACGAGTTCCGCGTAGAGTTCGAGATTCACCCCGCGCGGGGCGCTCCCGGCGATGATTCCCATGGAACTGTTCGACAGATTGCGTTTCCATTTGCGGCGCAGATTGCGGACCTCGCTCGGAGTGACGAGAGGACCGACTTCATCGACCCGTGTCTGGGTGTGCTGGGTGTCATCGATGATATTGATGGTCACGCGCGACTCTTCGGCGATGCTGACCATATCGGTCTTCAGGTCGGCTTTCATCAGATTCGACAGGATGAAGCGACCGTTGTTGCCACCGGCAAAGCCGGTAACGATACTCGCCTCCCGGAGCGCCGCGAGGGCACGGGCCACATTGATCCCCTTGCCACCTGCCACCGTACTTGCACCCGATGGGTGATAGTATCCACCGGCGGCGAAGTTCGGGACCTCATAGGTTTTGTCCACGCCCGCATTGGCGCAGAGAACGGTGATCAACGCTTGCGCAGCTCCCACGGCGCTCCGTCGGTTGCTTTCAGCCCGTAGTCGTCAGCTCAGCAGGTCGTCGAGCCGCTCCAGGGCCTCATTGATGTTATCAAGGTTGTTGGCCGATGACAGGCGGAGGTAGCCGTCACCGTACTTGCCGAACGCGGTGCCGGACAGGACCGCGACGCCGGCCTCCTCGAGGCAGCGGCTGGCGAGTTCCTTGCTGTCGATGCCCGTCTCAGTCACGTTCGGGAAGACGTAGAACGCGCCGCCGGGGCTCAGGGAGGAGACGCCCGGGAGCTGGTTGAGGCCCTCAACCATCACGTCGCGGCGCTCTTCGAACGCGTCCATCATGGCTTCGGACTCGTCCTGAGGGCCGTCGTAGGCGGCGATGCCGGCGATCTGCGTGAAGCTGGCGGTGCAGGAGTTCGAGTTGGTCTGCAGCTTCGCGATCTGCCCGGCAAGTTCAGGCTCCATTGCCGCGTAGCCGAGGCGCCAGCCGGTCATCGCGTAGGTCTTCGAGAAGCCCTCGAGCAGAATGGTGAGGTCCTTCATGCCGTCCACTTCGGCGATGGAGTGGAACTCGCCGTCGTAGACCATCTTCGAGTAGGGCTCATCCGACAGGACCATGATCTCGTTCTCGATCGCGACGTCCGCGATGGCCTCGAGATCGTCCATGGTCAGCATCGAGCCGGTCGGATTTTGCGGCGAGTTGATAATGATCATCTTCGTCTTCTCTGTGACGAGTGAAGCGAGTTCCTCCGGATCGAGGCGGAACTCTCTGTCCTCGCGCAGAGGGATCGGAACCGCTTGGGCGCCCACGAACTCGGTCACTGACTCGTAGATGGGGAAGCCGGGGTTGGGAACGATGACCTCGTCGCCCGCATCCACCAGTGCCAGGATGGCGAAGAAGAGGATCGGCTTCGCGCCGGGCGTGATAACGATCTCGGACTCATCGTAGTCGGTGCCTCGGGTGTCGTTGAGGTACTGCGCGAAGCGCTCCCGCGCCTCGGGCAGACCGGCAGACGGCCCGTAACCGGTGTAGCCGTCCTTCATCGCCTGGTAGGCGGCCTCGATGATGTAATCAGGGGTCTGGAAATCGGGCTGGCCGATTTCGAGGTGGATGATGTCGCGTCCCTCCGCCTCGAGTTCGCCTGCCCTCGCCAGCACCTCGAACGCAGTCTCGGTGCCCAGCCTGCTCATTCGCTCCGCGAGTTCCATGACAGGACTCCTTATCGGTGTGTCTTGTGTTGGACGCAAAAGCTCTATCGAGCGTGGTGCACGAGCGCACGCATGACACAATCGCGCCGTGCTGTGCAGGTACGGTTCCACCTGCACGCGAACGGCGCGGGGTGTGCCCATAACAATACGCCAAATCCGCGCCGGTTGCAAGGAGTGGATGCCGCAATCCGCTCAGGGCAGTGGCACGCGGTACACGTGCACGCCGAGCCCACCGAAGCTGTCCTGCAGCATGCCGCCGTTCACCGCGACAGTGCGCTGCACAGGCTCAGCTCCCTCTTCCTCCGGCTCAACCGTCTCAAACAGGGCCACCGCCTCCGCTGCGCCCTCCGGCAGGCCCCCGAGCATGGCCGTCAGTCCGCGCTCGGCGGAGTTGACGGCCAGCACGTAGAGGCTGCCCGCGAACGTCCACGCGCGCACGTTCAGCGACGGATAGCGTATTTCGTGGTTGTAGCCGTATGGCCGGAAGGGCGCGCCCATCCGCGGGCCCTGCGTGATCCCGACCTCTATGTCCTCGTAGGGCTCGCCGAAGAGGATGACCTGTCCGAGGCGCTCATCGCCGGTGATCTTCGCGGCCTCTTCGCAGTAGGCGTCCCAGGTGGCTTGGAGCACGCCCCCGTCACGCTTGTGCCAGTAGGAGAACACCAGCACCCCGCTGGCACCGGCGGCGATCGATGCCCAGAAGTCGTGCTTCGCCTCGATGGGCGCCATCACGCCCATGCTGTCGGGCTGATAGAAGAGCTGCAGCACGGCGATCGGCGTCTTCTCGCCCGCGAGGTAGTCGCGCCCGACCTCGAAGCCCGCGCGCTCGATGCCCTCGATCTCACGCTCGATGGCGTAGCGCATCCACGATCGCGGCATGTGATGGTACTCCGTGTACGCGCCGACGCCGATGATATCCAGGTGCGGCGCGTCATTGGCGATCCGCGCGGGCGTGCAGTGGGTAGGCATGTACATGTAGTTGGGGCGCTGCTGTGGATCGATCTCGCGCGTGAGTTGCGGGATGCGCTCCAGCATCTCCTGCTCCTCCTCGCGCCAGTAGCGCAACTCTTCGGGCAGGTCCCACCACAGGACGTTCTCGTACTGCGCGTACTGCTCGATCCTGGCCCGCACGTCATCCCACGTGGTCTCCTCCCCCACTTTCGGGATGCGTGCCAGCGAGTAGAGGCCGTTCGCCAGGGCCGCGTCGAGGTACTCGGCGCTGAACTGGTAGCTGTGGCCGAAGTTCCAGCCGAACGGCGTGACCTGTGCCATCTCCTCGGCAGGCTGCAGCGAGTACGCGCCCAGCGGGAATGCCTCGCCCTGCGGATATGGCCGCTCAGGCAGATCCTGCGCGAACGCGAGGGTGGTCAGTGCGAGCAGCGCGGCGATTGTAAGTGTGCGGGTCATGTGGTCACTCCTCAGGCGAACCCGGCTGTGCCGGCGGGCGGCCCTGATGCGACTTCAGCGAGTGCATCTCCTCTTCGCCCTCGGCCGGTGGGTACTCGGTACAGAGCAGATGCAGCGCCGGCTCGTCCTCCTCGATCTCAGGGAAGCGGCCGATCGCGTCATCGTGGAAACGGTTGTCCTTCTCGTCATCGTTGACCTTCGAGACCTCGCCGAGCAACACGAAGTCCTCATCCGGATACGGTCGGCCCCAGAACTCGTGATACTGGTACTGGCGCAGCGTGATGGACTGGCCGGGCGTGAGCACAAGCTCTTCCCCTGCCGGGACGTTGAACTTGTGCCCATCGACTTCGACGGTCACAGGCAGGTCGCGCTTCTCGCCATCCTCGTCGGCGTTCCACAGCCGCACCACGAGGTCGCCTCCGCCCCGACAGATGATGTCCTCCATCTTGTCCCAGTGAAAGTGCGTGGGCGTCACCTGCCCGTCAGCGCAGATTAGAATCTTCTCGCAGTAGGGCTTGATTTCTGTCTTCTTCGCGTAGGCGTCCCTGAGGTTCCCGTTGCGGATGGTAAACAGCAGAAGGCCCCTGTTTTCATAGTCCCCCAGGCCGAAGTCCGTGATGTCCCATCCGAGCATGGCGTTCCGGATCTCATCGTACTCGTGTCCTGCCTGCGCCCAGTCTTCCGGCGACCACTCCGCCCACACGGGCAGGTGGAAGTTCATGCGGCGAAGGAATGCCTTCCCCTCGCGCAGGATTTCATTGACCTCAGATCGCTTCATCGCGTCCCCTCCAACTGTGTATTG
>CAZAHB010000193.1:0-10497 GCA_964484945.1 uncultured Armatimonadia bacterium
CCCAGGACCTCTCAATTCGAGGCGCGAATCAAGACTTTTTCAACAGTCAGATTATGGCGATCACAACCAACAACTCGATCAGGGTGAAACCTCGCCTCATTTTCCTCGACCTCCCGGTCATACTACATGCAGCACTTGTACGAAGCGTACGGTGAACATCGTATCGCCATGCGGCATAGGCTGCAGATGCTCCGGGAAACACGCGGTGCTTCCGAGCATTGCTGCCTTTGTTTCCGTTCGAGAGAAGACATCCGCGCTGACTCGTCACCGCGATGTCCGTCTCACTGCTTCGTCACCGGGCAGTTTATTGAATATGTCTTAAGATTCCCTGACATTCAACCGAGACCTCCCCCTCAATGCAGATTTACCAGAACTTTTCTGCACGCGTCCTCATGGTCTCCGGAGAGAATAGCCTATCCGTTGAGAACCGCGAATGTCTTCAACTTCCAGAAAAGGTCATCAGACGCTCTCAGCGTCTCCGCCAGTTCCGCCTCCGCCGGCCAGTCCCCCGCATCGGCTTTCGGCTTAAGCTCGGTCACGCGCGCAAGCAGCTTCTCCACCCGCGGCCGTAGCGCATCACCGTCCACCCCCGCCGCCTCGAGCAGCCGCTGTGTCTCGGCCGTGAACTCCGCGAGGTCAAGCTCGCGAACCAGCGCCGGGCGGAAGCTCATCGCCTGCAACTGCGCGAGGTCGTCCGCGCCCTGCTCGGTCATGTAGCGCTCGGCCTCGGCGTTGGTCCACCCTGTGAAGTCGTAGAACGCCAGCCTCGCCTCACCCACGGATGGGTCCAGTTGCACCGTGGTATTGACGCCATATCCGCCGATGCCCACGCGGCCGCCTGTGACCGCTCCGGGAGCCAGCAACGCTGCACACGGACCGTCCCCTTCCCCGTTCGCCACATCGAACACCGTGTCGTAGTAGTACAGCCACGTGTCCCCACCCGGCACCAGATCGAGTCTCTCGCCCTGTTTCTTATCGATCCGGGGCGTCATTACGTGTCTGTCGCCCGTACGGTTGCGCGCCGCGGTGAAGAAGCTCGGGAAGCACAGCAGCTTCACCGTCACACTCTCCACGGTCTGTCCCTCGCGCGGCCACCATCGCAGGTCTCCAATAAGATGATTCCCACCAGAGAGCATCATCAATCGCAGGCCGACGTCGGCCGCGGGATGATCCCACACAAACTGCACCACCCCGCGCTCCCCGGTCTCCAGCACTCTCGGCGGCCTGTCCTCATCCTGGTAGAGCGTGGCATTGACGCCGTTGACCAGTACTTCCATGAAGCCCGAGGCGTACCAGTTCGCCCGGGTGGGGGACGGCATTCCGAACGTGCCCTCGTTGCACGGATGCTGCTCGCCATGACTCGGGTCGAAGCAGCCCTGTGTCTTTATCCGGTACGAGGTCTCGCCCGAGGCGAACGTGAACTGGCGCCTGTGGATCTCGTGGCCGCGCGTGCACTCCCACGAGGCCGAAGAGACGCTCATCTCCGGGTTGTGGACCGTTACAGGCGGCGCCTCATCGGCCGCCACCACCGCGCACGCTGTCGCGCAAGCGAGCGTGGCGACCAGAAGACACCGGAGGCCTGCGGCCCTGACTGTGGCGCGCACGGGTCACTCCACCTCCCAGGACGCCTCGGCCGTCGCGCCCGAGAAAAGCTCGGTGGCCCGGATCCGCCACGTGCCGGGCTGGTCGTTATGCGCGGTCTGCACGCGGACCTGAGAGGCGCTGCCATCGACGATCGCGACCTCCCGGCCCCACAGCGGGCTATTGCCCGCGGGGTCGATGACCTCGGTGTAGACCGCGTATTGCTCGTTCGCGCTCGCAGGCATGTCCATGGAGACCGAGGCGGTCAGGACCTCGCCCGGCGCGGGCGCGTCCGGCTCCACGCTCACCGCCGGCTCCGGGATCTGCCGGGGCAGCGCCATGAAGAAGCTCGCCCGGCCCCAGCGGAGCGTGGTGTCGAAGCCGTCTGTCTCGCCCAGGTACTCGCCCGCGCGCAGATCATACACGTGCATCTGCCCCCGGAGCGTCACCCGCGCTTCGACCGGCTCACCAGCCAGCGTGTCCTTCTGCGGGTTGAACCACTTGTTCTCCATCTGCCTCCACAGGCCGAAGACCAGCGCATTGCCGTCGGCCCACACGCGCGTCTCGGTCATCGGCAGCGCCTCGCCGGACGGGGAGCGCACCTCGATGGGACTGCGCGCGCCTCCGAGGTCATAGATCGCGTCCAGCAGCCGCCGCGCGTCCGCGGTGCCCGGCTCTTCGTAGCTGGCGCTGGTAAGCTGGAAGTTCAGCAGGATGGCCTGACCGTCGCCCACGGAATTGCGCAGCAGCACCGGTGTCCCGTCGATCGCACCGGCGGCCTCCGCGCCCGCGGCAGTGACCTCCGTGTCCAGGCGCACCTTCGGCAGGTCAAGGTCGATCCGCGCGCCGTCCCAGAGTTCATCCAGTGCCAGCGAGGTCTGCTCCCGGTTCCCGCGCCCGGTGCGCTCGATGCCGAACATATCGTCCAGCAGCCCGGGCATCACCGGCTTGCAGTGACCGTCGCGGATAGCGGGCCGAACATCGGCGATGACCGTGCCGCCCGCCTGCGCGAAGTCCCGGATCATCTGCGCCTGCTCGGGGCTGATCGCCTGGGTCATGGGCAGAAGCAGCACGCTGAACTCCTCGGTGTCGAGGGCGCCCTCGGCGAGCATATCGTCGGTGATGTAGCGCGTGTCGAGGCCAAGCTCATACGTCAGGTGTGTCCAGATCTCGTGGGTCTGCTTCGGCGAGACGAAATCGCCGCTGTTGCCGAGTTTGCTCGCCAGCGCCGATGGCAGCGAGTAGAGGATCCCAATCCGGCTGTGCTCGACCTCCAGATCCATCAGGAGATCGCCCAGCCCCCGGCGTACCGGCTTCATCTCCTCGGTCAGGTCCTCGATCGCGGGCCACAGGTCCAGCGTCGGCCGCACGTAACCGCGGTAGCTGCCGATACCCGCCCACATCCAGTACCATATGCTGTTCTTCTCTTTCATGACCATCCGCCAGGCGGCGTCGGCAAGAGCGTCACCCGTCTTCGAGTAGCCCATCCAGTTGGAGTTCACAAGCTCCGGCGGGGCGGCCGAGCGGATGATGTCGTCGCCGATGTCCGGATACGGGCCGTAGAAGTCGTTGTTCGCGAGGATCGCGTCATAATCCGCGCCAAAGCGCCCGGTGCCCTCGAAGCCGGTCTTCGAGTGCGGGTCCATCTCCCGGTAGGCGTCCCCGAACCGGGCCGTGTACTTCGCGAGATTGTACCGCGCGAAGGCCTGCCGGTCGTACCACCGGGCGGGCGCGCTGTCGCGCGCGACGTTCTCCATGTTGTCGGTGCGGTCGAGAAGATCCACCTCGTCGAATGACGCGTAGTCGCTGCCCCACGATTCATTGAGCGCGTCGATATCCTCGTACTGATCGGCCAGGTAGCCCCGATAGGCGGCAATACACTCCGGATGCACGCAGCAGCCCTTCGTAACGCCCTCATCGCCGAGCGAATACACGAAGATGCCCATCTCGCGCAACTGCTGCTGTTTGTCCACGATGCTCTGGACGTACTCGGTCACTTCCGGCTCATTGTTCCAGCACACCGGCTCCATGTACCCGTTCTCGTCCTTCGGGTCGAGGATCCGGGTGCTGTAGGGCGCGACCGTCGCGTTGCAGGCCAGCAGGCTGCCCGGTTTCGAGCGCCCGCTCCCCCCCATGCTCCCGAGCAGCGAGATGTCGTAGCCCGCCCGCTGCATCTGCCGCCAGCCCCAGCGCCCCAGCACATCCATCGGCGCATCCCACATCACGAAGTTGAACTGATCCTCGCGCCGCACCGGCACGGTGAACGACGCGCGCCCCAGGTCGATCTGCTGCCCCCCGCTTTCCAGCAGCGCCTCAACGCGCATCCAGTTCGTCCACAGATCGCTCGCCTCGTACTCGAAGCTCTGCTCGGCCGCCCGCTCAAGCGTCCGCACGTCCAGGACACGGTCGTACGAATCGCGCAGCATGACCGTCAGCGTCGCGCCATCGGGGATATCGCCCCCCAGGGTGACCGTCCCGCCGATAGTCTCTCCGGGTTCGACGAAGTCGCGATCGACCGTGACCTCCTCGACACCGAAGGCGCGCTCGACCGTCATCGATCCGGCGCCGAAGGCAAGCACATTCCCATCCGCGCGAGCGACCGCATCGACGAAGTACTCCCCCGCTTGAAGCCCCGGGATCTGAACGGTCACGGTCTCCGTCTGTCCCGCGGCAAGCTCCACCTCGGCGGCGGGCAGGTCGATCTTTTCGCCATCAGATTTCCGCCGCGCCTCGAACGCGACATCGGCGGTGACCGCGCCATCCGAGGTGTTGGTGATAGTCACCTCGCCGGTGGGCTGCTCTGCAGCAACGTCCACGGTCAGCATCTCATCGCCGAACACCCCGTCGATGAGCACATCGCTCTCGCGCCCGGCCGCCCACAGCGCCGCGCGGCCGATCATCATCATCCAGTAGTCATACGCGGCGGCGCTCTCCATGGAGTATCCGGGGCGAGGGGTCAGCGAATCGGTGCCGTATTTCAGCCACGCGCCGCGTCCGTCGGCCAGGTGATAGGCCGAGACCATGTCCGCGACGGGTCGGTCGGTGAGCGCCGGGAGACCGTCCGTGAGGAAGGTCGGCGTGGGCGTGATCTCGCGCCGCGGGACCATGTACTCCTTCGCGCCCGCGCCGCAGCACAGCAGGCCTGCGCCGTCGGCCACTTCCTTCAGCACCAGGTACTGAAACTCCGCCGGCAGCTTGCCCATCGGGAAGCCCGCGATCACGTAGAGATCGTACTCATTCTCCAGCAACCGGCGCGCGCGCTCCTCGCCCAGTTGCAGCCCGTGGAAGACCCAGTTGTCCTGCTTGCCGCAGACCAGCACGGCCTCCGCGTCGATGTCGAACCGCTGCATCAGTTCCACCGGTTCGCGCACCCGCGTCTGCGGATTCTCCCAGGCGCCCTCGTAGGGGCCCGTGTAGACGAAAAACAGTGCTCGCAGCGAACCCTCGGACCAGTCCCTGGCCCACGGTTTATGCGGCGTCACCACATCCGACTCGAGAGAGCTTGCCTCCGCGACCTCCTCGGCAGTCGTCGCGGCCGGCGCCGACAGCACGCTGGCGGCCAGCAGCGCTGCAGTCAAAAACGTCAGTACCGGAATACGGTGATACGTGGTGCCAGACTTCACGGTATGCAGTTTCATGGTGCGGACACTCCCTCGCACGGTGTCTGTCGAACCCGGCAACCCGTCGCATATCATCCGACCGATGGTCAGTCGGCGAACAACCCGTCGATAAGCCACGCGTACTTGATGTCATAGGAAGCAGAGAGAAGCTCTTCGGCGCTCTCGACCACATCGCGCAGTTGCTGGATCGAGAAGCGATCGGATTCAAGCTGCATGCGCTCAAGCCGGTACCAGCGGTAGAGAAGGCGGCGCGCGGCGCTGCCAAGCTCTTCGCTCTCACGCGCCTTCTCGAGGTACGGGCGGTACTCGGGCGCCCGCTCCAGGAGTTGCTCCACCTCGGCGAGCAGATACTCCCGGTAGCGCTCGTTCAGCTCCTGCGTCAGGCTCCGGACGTCATCCTCCGGCGGCGCGTCCCCGCGCATATCAAGTGTGGCGTAGTTCTCCGGCTCGAGAAACTGGCGCTCCAGAGGCGCCCAGCAGGTGAACTTGTCCCCACCGGAGTTCGTGGTCCAGACATTGCGGCACACGTTGCCGCGCCACGCATCTCCTGCCTCCGGCTGGGCCTTCACAAGGTCGTGAGGAATCGCGACCTCGAGCGTATAGGAGGCGTCGCCAGTGGCGGATGCGGCATCCACCTGGCGGAAATCGGCGGTTCCGGCGCCGCTGGTTACGGCTGCGGCGGCAGTCACCACAAACTGGTAGACCTGGCCGCGCCCGCCCGGCTGGAGGAATATCTCCACCCCGTCATTGAGCCACCCGGGGCCGCCGTCGCGGACACCCGTCTTCAGGTGACCGACATCAGGCTCCTCGGCGGTCACGAGAATGTAGGTCGCGGAATCATCGTAGCACATGCGAAACGCGGTCTGTTTGTCGTCGGTGAAACCGTCGCCGAGGATCGAGAAGCCGGTCGCCAGAGGTGAGTGAGCCCAGCAGGCATCATCTCCGGCACCGTCGATGGTCGGAGCCTGATCGGCGCGAAAGCACGGATACGTGGGGGCGTCCGCTCCCACGGGAGCCGCTGCAAGCGCAATGATGGCTGCCCATGCGAAGATCGGCGTTGTCTTCATCTTCTCACACCTCGCCGAGCGGTTGTGCACACACCGGGAACCACCGACCCGGTGCAGATCTCTCTGACCGGCCGCCCCCGGAGCATGCGAGGTCATGTTACAAAGGAGCTTGAAAACAGTTACTGATTCTTCTTACGTCTGGCCGGGACCTCCATTGCGAAGTCCGCGAATACCTCAAAAAGCCCATGCATTGAGAAGGAGCGCGAAAGCGGACGCGGAATAGTAAGATCACTGGACATCATATAAACACTGTAACGATGGCGTGCGTTCGAGAGATCTGACGCTCCGGGAGGAAGACAGATGAAACGCAGGGGCTTCACGCTGATCGAACTTCTGGTTGTGATCGCCATTATTGCCATACTCGCGGCGATCCTGTTCCCGGTCTTCGCGCGGGCTCGAGAGAAGGCGCGACAGACGAGCTGTCTGTCCAATAACAAGCAGATCGGTGTCGCGGTGAACATGTACGTTCAGGATTACGACGAGACCTACCCCCTCAAGTACTATAGCGGTATTTCCAATCCCGATATCATTGAAGACTATGGGTTCAACTTCCGGGAGCTTCTTCTGCCCTACATCAAGAATGACCAGGTCTGGCGCTGCCCGAGCCGCCAGCCGACATTGCGGAGTTGTCATTACACGACCTGGCCGGACCAGGCCCGCGGGAGCAGTTCGTGGCTGGGGCGCCTTCACGGTGGAAGCTACTCGGTGAATGCCGGGCGCTACGGCCGCCCGGCGGGCAGCCGTGACGAGGGTGTGGCGGGCGTGACCGCCGCCGAAATCGAGGACGTCGCGGGCACGGTGTTCGTCATCGAGGCCGACTGCCTGTTCATGAACCCGGGCTTCACCTGGCGCGACGATCCGTACGACTGTGATCACATGGAGTACCCGCACAATGACGGCTTCAATGTCGCATACTGCGACGGCCACGCCAAGTGGCAGAAGGAGACGACCGTCGAGATGTTCACCATCGAGGAAGACTGAGACCCGCCGCTTGCGGACACCACCGCATCACCCGACTCCGGTCGGGTGATGCTTTATTTCTGCCCCCCGGTCATCATTCCGGAATTCGGTGCAGGGCTCCCGGAGAGCAGCGTGGAACCACTACCGCGTCTCAGTCCGCCGCATGACTGCACGTTTGGGGCGCAGTGAGCATGGAGCGACACTTCTCTACACCCTCTCTTGCTCGGGCCGGCAACCGCACGATCTGTCTCTACCGGCAGGGCGAAGCGGGCCCGCGTAACGCCACGTCCGGGCGGTCACAAGCCTGATCTGGGTGACCGTCCCCGCGAGCATACACGACCACTGATGCCCATGAGGGGCGAGTGCCGATGGACGACGCGGGAGAGGTGCTCAGGGAGTACGCCACCGGCGGCCCGGTCCTCGTGGTCGCCCACGCGACGATCGACGGCCGCCCGGTAGCGCTGGCCGGATCGAGGGACGAGCACCTGTATGCGATCGCGGCCGACGATCAATCGCTGCTGTGGAAGCACAAATGCCACGTCTCGGAGGAGCGCTATCAGAGCGCCCCGTGGTGGATGATGGGCTACGCCGCGCCGGTGCTGGAGATCCTCCCGGTGGACCTTGACGAGGACGGCGCGATGGAGGTCGTCTGCGGAACCGGGGGCGGCTTCATCGAAGCGCTGTCCGCGGAGGGGGAGCGCCTCTGGATGCGCGAGTTCTTCTGGGGGCTTCCCGATCACATCATCACCACGCCCGCCGGGGACGAGGTGCTGCCACAGTGCGCGGACGGGAATGTCTACCGCATTTCGGCCGCAGGCGAGTTCCTGGCGGCCCACAGGCCCGACTCGCCGGGAGCACCGTCGGCGCGCGACCACTGGCGATTCCAGCGCCTCGACGACAGCGTGATCATCGGCGACGCACGCGGCGTGATCGGCCCACTGCAGGTCGCCGGTCCGTGACCTTGCTTGCTTCCGGTCAGGGGCACCTGGCATGGCGGGCACATTTGAAGTTCTTTGCGGGAGGGGGGAGGTTGCGCAGCAACCGGGGGAGGGCGGTTTCTTTTCGAAGAAAGGAGCCCTCCCCCGCCGTTGCCGTTGCCGTTGCCGTTGCCGCTTCCGTGCAGGTCAGTCGTCCCGGGCAGCGAACATTGCCCCTGCGTCGGAAGCGAAAAGTCGGCAGTAATCGACACGAACGGGAGCATACATGGCATGGACATCTACGAACAACCATCCGAGAACGCGGTCGTCCTCTTTGACGGCACCGATCTGAGCGCCTGGCACAGGAAGGGCGGCGAGCCTGCCACGTGGGATGTCGAGGACGGGATCGTCCGCTGCAACGCCACGGGCAACATCATCAGCGACGAGCTTTTCGAGGACTGCTACGTGCACGTGGAGTTCTACATCCCGGCGGAGGGCCCCGGTAACTCGGGCGTCTATCTGCAGGGGCGGTATGAGATCCAGGTGCTGTCGCACGATTATGAGGGGCTGGCCGATGAGAAGATGTGCGGTGCGATCTACAACATCCACGCTCCGCTGCAGCCTGTCGAGCAGGCGCGTGAGACCTGGCAGAGCTTCGACGTCATCTTCCGCGCCCCGCGTACCGATGACGATGGCAACAAGACCGACGATGCGCGCATGACGGTCATCCACAACGGGATGATCATTCAGAACAACGTGGAGATTCCCGGCCCGACGGGCGGGCATCTCGACGAGGATGAAGGCACGCCCGGGCCGCTGATGCTCCAGGACCACGGCGGGAACCCGATCTCCTTCCGCAATGTCTGGGCGGTGCACCTGTAAACCACACGCCCCGCTGAAAGCGTACACCCAAATGGCGCCACACCCATGTGCGAGGGTGGCGCCATTTCCATGAACGCCGGTCCGTCGCTTTTCAGTCAGGCACGCCCTGCACAGCCGCGTTGAAGATCTCCTCGGGCGTGAGGACCGCATCGAAGATCTTCAACTCATCGATTCTGCCATCGAACGCATACGCGTTCTTGCGACCGATGTAGTTGCCGATCACCAGCGCTCGCTTCCCCGGCATGATCGGTGCCTCAATTTCGCTCTCCGCCAGCGGGTCACAGTTGATGAACGCCCGGAGGCGGGTGCCATCGTACGTGACCGCCACGTGATGCCAGAATCCCGGCTCTACCGACCAGTTGTCGGTATGCACGCTCGGCTCCTCGCCGTCTGCGGTCCCGTACTGAAACACGAGCCTCGCCCAGAAGTATCGCAGCCGCCATCCCGGCCACGGCGGGTCGCCACTGCGATCGCCCTTGTTGCCGATGATGCCGTGCGCGCCTCTGCGCTGCTCGGGCTTTATCCACGCCATGACGGTCATCGCGTCGGGCGCGGCGAGGCCCTCGGTATTGCGCACGAGCAGATATTGCTGCGAGTCCCGGTGGAAGCGCAGCGCGTTGCCCGCAATGCCCTCGATCACTTCGGGCCGCTGCGTCTCGGCCTCGGGGACGGTGGCGTCGTGACCGTTGCCCGTGACATCCGCGACGACGCCATCTTCGATCGCCTCCATCGGCCAGTGCGCCACCGGCGATACGTCAGCGGCGGTCGCGGGAAGTGCGCACACAGCCAGCAGCAAGCACTCCGCACTAAGGCGCATAGACCTCCACCTCCTGGATTGCGACCTTGCGCGCATCCTCCTCGCGGTCGGTCACGACCACGCGGAGGGCATCGCTGGTAACGGGATCGAACGCGGCCTCCAGCCGCTCGGAACCGGAGGTCTCGCCCACGGCCTGCCACTCGTCCTCGCCATCTGCCGGCACTTCGATCCGCACGCCGGTCACGTTCGAGGTGTATACGACCACGCGGCCGAACGTCTGTGCCTCGGGCCAGTTAAGCTGCAGCCACTGCTCGCCCTTCTCCGGGGCAGACCGCCAGCCCATGTGCTCCTCTATCCCATCGACCACCCGTGCGGGGGTATTGCTGTAGCGAGCGCCCGACGAGATCTCGACCTCCACGCCACTGTCCTCGAACGCGAGGTTCCCCGGCTTCTTCCGCGCGGCGTCGGCCTCTGCGATGCGCTCGCGGACCGCGCTCAGGGGCGGGGGTACCGCGAGCGATTCAGCGCAGGTGTAGGTGTTCGTGGCGAAGAGGTCGAAGCTGTCGGCGATCGCGCCATCGGCGAGATCGACCTGCCTGTCCTCGCTCACAACGTAGAGCGTATCCGGCGCATCCGGCAGCGAGATCGTGGCGTTCTGTGGCTCCGGCGCGGTGTTCACCGCGAAGACATACACCTCCCCGTCCACGCGGCGC
>CAZAHB010000194.1:0-10487 GCA_964484945.1 uncultured Armatimonadia bacterium
AGCAGCCCCTCCGTACGACTTCCGTTGATGCCCTCGCAATTTCTGGAATGTGTGTGGGAGCCTGCCGCACATGGCGAATTGGGGCATCACACAATCGGATAACGTGTGGCGCAGGCATCCCTGCCTGGGGTTGTCCAAGGAGGAAATCGATCATGACCCGCACAGCCATTATCTGTCTCGCACTCACCGTCATCGGGACGGCTGCAGTCGCCGATGACTTCGTCATTATCCGCGCCCAGGCGCCCGAGAGCGCCGCGCTGGAACGCATCCCGCTGCTGGTCTCCGCCGATGCCGAAGGGCTGCGTGAGGCCATGGGCCTCGAGGACCTGCCCGCCGGTGCCGTGTATGCCGAAGAGCAACCGTCGGGCGATCCCGTCCCCATGCAGTTTGACCTCATCGGTGGTCAGGCGCAGTTCGCCGGACTGCTGCCGGCGCAGCCCGGCGGTGAGCGCGAGATCCGCGTATGGCTCCAGAACGCCCCGCAGTCGCCCGTAGAGCCCCCGCAGACAGTCTCTGTCGAGCGCGATGCAGGCTCGATCACCGTCGAAGGCTCGACCTACGCGGTAACGCATGATCCATCGATCAACTCGGGGATTCTATCGCAGATTGCGTTCACCGACACGGGGAAGACCTTCACGCCGACCATCAACGATCGCGTGTACAACAAGGGCATGGGCGGATTCTACCTGCGCAGTGATCCCGAGCGCGAGGTCACGCCTGTCGCCGACGGGCCGTTGATGGCCGAGGTGCAGATCTCGGCGCGCTACATGACCGGCGACGGCTCCACTCCTCAGACCGAGCCTCACGCGACCTACTCCCTGCGCTACTGGGCGGGGATGCCGATCATCCAGGCGAGTGCCCGGATGGCCCAGGACGGTGCCTTTAGCTGGGAGCAGCTTCATTTCACGGAGATCCATTTTGAGGATGAGAGCTTCACCCACTTCGCGCAGGATTCGCCGGACCAGTTGAACCCGTTCGAGGATGACAGTTCCGGGCATCGCAGCAAGCGCTGGGGCGCGCTGGTCGAGGAGCCGAATGTGCTGGGCATGACCGGCAACACGCTCATCTACGATGGCATCGACGACTACGGCCGCTACCTGCACGGGCCGTGGGTGTCATGGGACAGCGACCAGACCACATTCAACCGCTGGCTGCTTGCCTCGGCCCGGGAGGACGCGCTGCAAACGCTCGATGCGGTCGCCTCCGGCAGTACCGCGGCGAGCAATACCAGGGTGATGACTGAGGGCCTCGCGGGCACATTCGCCGCGATCGATGAGGCGGTGGCGCAGCTTGCGCTGCGGTCCGATCGGCGCGGTCTGCTCGCGGGACCGATCGCCTGGCGGGCAGCCCTGCTGAAAGGGACGCTCGAGGACGGTCGCGCCTTCGATGCGGTGCTCGAGGCGGCGCAGCGATTCCACGGGCTGGTCGCGGACAATCCCGAGGGCGCCGCGGCATGGACCCCGCCCACCGGTGAGGGAGCGCTGCTTCTGGCCGATGACGGCCAGATCGGGGTGGGGCTGCGCCGCACGGATCAGGGGCTTGAGCTTGTGAGCCTGTTCGACATAACCGAGGGGCGCGAGATGCTCGCCGAACCGAGCGAGTTGTTCCGCATCTCACTGACAGATGCGGAGGGTGAGCCCGCCTCGCTGATCAGCTCCGACGGCTGGGGCTCATGGCGCGCGGAGACCGGCGGCGATACGCGCAGCGCGCGCATCGAAGCGAACTTCGAGCGCCCGATGGCAGATGGACTGGGCGAGATGGCCGCTAAGCTCGCCTGCGACATCTCCGGGGGCGAGTCGCGCTGGTCGCTGTCGGTCAGCAATGACACGCAGTGGTCGATCGACCAGGTGCGGATGCCGGATCTGAGCGCCGTGCGCGTCGGCGAATCGCAGTCCGATGACACGCTCTACGTCCCCCACGGGTATGGTCGAGCGTTTCCGGGCGGGACGGGCACGCGCTACCATGGCTACTACCCGTCCGGCTCCTGCGCGATGCCGATGCTGCTGGTCACCGATCAGCAATCAGGCCTGTACCTGTGCACCCATGACCCGGATGCCTCCACGCGCATGATCGACAGCGAGCGCGCCTCCAGTTCGGGCACCCCGCTGAGTGTCATGGAGCCTGCTCCGGACGCCTCGGTCGCAGGCAATGACTTCGACACCGCGGGCACGGTCGTCATCGCGCGCGTCGAGGGCGGCTGGTATCCCGCGACGCAGAAGTACCGGGCGTGGCTGCAGGAGAACGCGCCGTGGTGGCCGGAGGGCGACCCTGACTTCGGCCGCCCCGACCGGCCGGAGTGGCTCAACGACGTGGCGGCGTGGGTGCTGACCGGCGGCGGACCGGAGAATGTCGTCGAGCCCACGATCGCCTTCCGCGAGTACATGGACCTGCCCTGCGCGGTGCATTGGTACAACTGGCACGAGATCCCGTTCGACAACGACTATCCGCACTACTTCCCGACGAAGGAGGGCCTGCGCGAGGGTGTGGCCCGCGTGCAGGAGGCCGGGGTGCGCGTGACGCCCTATATCAACGGCCGGCTGTGGGACACCGATACCGAGAGCTTCGCCGAACACGGGCACCTCTACGTCACGCGCGATCGCGATGGTGAGCCTTACATCGAGGTCTACGGCTCCGGCGAGGAGCTTGCGCCGATGTGCATCTCCCAGCAGTACTGGCGCGACACCCTCCACGAGATCGTCATGCGGCTGATGACCGACGTGAATGTCGATGGCGTCTACATGGACCAGATATCGGCAGCGCGCCCGCGACTGTGCTATGACGCCGACCACAGTCATCCACTGGCCGGAGGCGGGTGGTGGACCGACGGCTACTGGCAGCTTCTCGAGCGGATCCAGGGCGACATCGCTGACGTCTCCGCCGACAGGATGCTCACCACCGAGAGCAATGCCGAGGCCTACGCCCGCTGGGTCGACACCTATCTGATGTGCGGTTCGCTCGGTGACGGGCTTACGCCGCTGTTCCCGGCCGTGTACGGGTCGAAGATCCTCGGATTCGGCCGCTACATGTCCCGCGAGGACTGGGACGCACCCGAGGCGCTGGCACAGAAGCAGGGACAGCTCTTCTGCTGGGGCACACAGCTTTGGTGGAGCCAGCCACAGGTGATCGAGCACGAGTTCGCGGGACCGTGGCTGCGCGACCTGGTGCATTTGCGGTATCGGGTGCGCTACTTCTTCAACGAGGGGCGGATGCTTGCGCCACCGACGCTGGAGGGCAATGATACGACCGTGCACGCCGACTGGCATCGCCGCGGGCTGTCGGCGACCACGCGCGCGGTCATCGCAAGCGCCTGGGGTGACGCGGACGGCCGCATCCTGATTCCGATGGTGAACGTATCGCAGGATGCGCAAACGGTCACGCTTGTCTTCGACGCCGGGCGCGGCTACACTGTGCAGCGCATCGGTCCCGACGGCGCGGAGGAGGTCGGCACGTGGTCGGGGGCGAAACGGCACGAGATCACCCTTGAGGGCGTTGAGCCGACCGCGCTGTTGCTGACACCGGCAGGGTGAGCGGTGCAGAATCAGATGGGGAATTCAGGCCGTGAACCATCGCCGCCAGATTAAATTGCGCGATCTGCGCAACGAAATCGCAGGTGGACTGTCAAACACGTTCAATGGGATGGGTGAGTGTTCGCACCGCCGCTTAGCTTGGGGGCTGCCGGTGGGCGAGCCGGGGCTTTCTATTGTACAACGTTCGCTTACCACACTGTCAGGGAGGGTCACATCAATGAAGCGTCTCGTAATCTGCATGGTCATCGCCACCATGCTCATGTCCATGACCGTCGTGTTCGCCCAGGAGGGTCTTGAGCAGGAGGAATGCTGGTACGACCGCGTCTGCATGTTCGGGTACTTCCAGTTCCGGTATGAGGATGTCGACAACGGGGACGACCAGTTCGACTTCCGCCGGATGTTCCTCACCCTCAAGGGTGACGTCGACGATCGCACGACAGGGATCATTACGCTGTCACGCGTCGGTCCCGATGACCCCAATATCGATCTCTACAACGCGTTCATCGACTACAAGCTGAGCGATCGCTACGCGATTCAGGCCGGCCAGGTTCCGACATGGTTCGGCCTTGAGGCCTGGGAAGGCTCTTCGGTGCGCCTCCCGTTCGAGCGGGCCAAGGTACTTGAGGCAGGCCGCGGCTTCTACTTCGCGGGTGCCTCCGACCGCGGCGTCTGGCTGCGGCGCAATCCAGCGGACCAAAACGAACCTCTCGCAGTTCTCGGGGTCTGGAACGGCCAGTTCCGCGAAGATGACGCGAACAACGACAAGAACATCTCGCTGGACGTCAAGTTCGACCGTGACTGGGGGCAGTTCGGCGCGTCCTGGTTCGATGGAAGCTACGTGGCGCCTGAGACACTCGCGATGTTCGCCGGAGCCGGCGCCGACCCGATGGCTGCGCAGGAGTTTGATAGGAACGCGTGGGACGTCTACCTCCGCAAGTTCGCCGAGCCGTGGGGCGTGCAGGCGGAGTATGCAGATGGCAAGGTGGTGGGCGCGGACATCGATGGCTGGTATGCCCAGGGCATGTATGACTTCCAGGACGACAAGAACGTCGGATATGCGCGCTACCAGGAGTTCGGCGCGGAGAGTGGCGACAACTGGCGCGACTACGACGCGGTGACCGTGGGGGTCCGCCACAAGGTCTATGAGAGCGGATATATCACCCTCGAGTATACCGATGGCGACTGGGAGAACAACGCTGGGACAGGCACCAGCGAGGACATGCTGGGCGTTCAGTGGCAGTATAACTATCGCTGAGCACCTCAGAGTTCGCGATGCACGGTCCACGGGCAGGCCGGATACCGGCCTGCCCGTTCTTTTCGCATGCCCCCCCTGGTGTATTGCGGAAGGAAGAAGCAGGGCGGTTGTCGAAATCTTCTTGTGTACAAAAGTGTCCCGCCGGTGTATCCGGCGGGGTGCTCTTTGGATCAGGCGGTCCTGCGACCGATGAGGTGGCTGCGATGCTCCACACGGCGTCCCTCGAAGACATCCGCAACGGTGACGTGACGGACGTTTACTTCACCCGCACACGCGAGATCCTTCGCGCCGAAGGCGCCTCGAAGCAGGTGACGGCCGAGATCCACTGCACCAGCCTGCCGGACGGGTGGACGTGGGGTGTGCTGGCAGGTGTCGAGGAAGCGGCCGCCGCACTTGAGGGGATCGACATCGACGTGGAGTGCGCGCCCGAGGGGAGCCTGTTTCTGTGTCGCGAGCCGGTCATGCGCATCTCGGGCGATTACGCCGAGTTCGCCGAGATGGAGACAGCCGTGCTGGGGCTGCTCTGCCAGGCCTCGGGGATCGCTAGCCGCGCCAGTCGCGTGCGCGTGGCGGCCGGCGACCGGACCGTCATCAGCTTCGGCGCCCGGCGCGCCCACCCGGCCATCGCGCCGATGATCGGGCGATCCTGCTACATCGGCGGTTGCGACGGGGTCGCGGTGGTGAAGACCGCACAGATGCTCGGACTGGAGCCGTCTGGCACCATGCCACATGCCCTGATCCTCGTGGCCGGCGACCTTGCCACTGCGCTGCGCTGGTACGATGACGTGATGGACGACGAAACACCACGGGTGGCGCTCGTGGATACTTTCAATGATGAGAAATTCGCCGCGCTGGAGGCCGCCGAGACCCTTGGCGAGCGCCTCGACGCGGTCCGTATTGACACTCCGGGCAGCCGGCGCGGCGAGTGGGCCGATCTGCTGCGCGAAGTCCGCTGGGAACTGGACCTGCGGGGCCATGACCATGTTGAATTGTTCCTTAGTGGCGGCATGGACGAGTACGCGATCCCCAAATACAACGAGTTTGCATCCGGGTACGGGGTGGGGACCTCCCTGTCGGGGGCGCCACCGGTGAACCTGGCGATGGACATCGTTGAGATTGAGGGTGAACCGATCACCAAGCGGGGCAAGCTGTCAGGCGTCAAGAACGTGGCCGTCTGTCCGTCCTGTGGCGAGCGGACAGTGCACGTCGAGGGCCATCACACGGTTGAGCAATGTGCCTGCGGCGAGCGTACGCAGCCGCTGCTGCAGCCGCTGCTCGAGGGCGGCGAACTGGTCACGGACCTGCCCGGCATTGAGGCGATCAAGTCACGATGCCATCAGCAGGTTCGCGCCCGAGTCGATCGGCATCCCGAGACCGTCGATTTTCTGGACGCATCTGGAGGCTAAGTTGCCGTGAACGAAGCGTTGATCATAATCGACATGCTGAATGACTTCGTCCGCGAGGACGGTGCGCTCACATGCGGCGATCGCGTACAGGAGATCATCGAACCGGTCTCGCGGCGCCTCAACCAGGCGCACCAGTACGGCCATACCGTGATCTTTATGTGTGACAGACACAGGCCCGATGATCCGGAGTTCGATCAGTTCCCGCCACACGCGGTTCAGGGGACCGAAGGCGCCGAGATCATCGAGGAGATTGTTCCGGAGGAGACCGATTACGTCCTGCCCAAGCGGCGCTACAGCGCGTTCTTTCAGAGTGAACTTCTGCTGGCGCTGATGGAGACCGATGCCACAGAGATTGAGATTACGGGCGTCTGCACCAACATCTGCGTGCTGTTCACGGCTGCTGATGCCGTGAACTACGGCTTTGATGTGTTCGTGGACGCCGACCACGTAGCCGCGATGGACGACAATGCTCATGAGATCGGTTTGCAACAGATGGAGGAAGTGCTGGGGGTCGAGGTGAAGTACTGAACCTCGCGATACGCATTTGCAGAGAGTTTTTTCCAGTGACTAATTGATCGTGGGAGAGTGGTCAGTCTTTCGATGAGCAATACAGAGCCGGGAATCACCTCCCGCTTCACCGGATCGCTCCTCGCCGCAGCGTGCGGAGACTGCCTGGGAGCCGCTTATGAAGGGTACTCGGGCACGGACCTGGCGGAAGCCTACTACGATGGGCGTTTCAAGCCGGGCTCGCTGACGATGAGTGAGTGGACCGATGACACCTCGATGCTGGTTGCGACGGCCAAGTCGGTTGCCGAGTGTGGTGAGGTCGATGGAGAAGACCTTGCACGTCGCTACCTCGCCTGGTACGAGGCCGGCGGTCGTGGCATCGGCAGGGCGACCTATCACGCCATGAAGCGGCTGCAGTCCGGTACACCCTGGCAGGAGGCCGGGGAGAAGGGCGAGTACGCCGCGGGCAATGGTGTAGCCATGCGCGTGGCGCCGATCGGGTTGTTCCACGCTCGCCGATTCGAGGGGTTGCGGGAGGACATTGAGAACTGCGGACTCATTACACATCGCCACGATGAGGCGATTGACGGAGCGTACGCGGTGGCCTACACCGTCGCTCTGGCCGCCTCGGGCGAACTGGATCTGGACACAATACTGCTCCAGATACTCGATGAACTGGGACCCTCGCGCGTAACCGACGGCCTGTCCGAGTGCGCGCGGTTGCTTGAAGCCGACGAACCGCCGCTGACCGCAATACCCGAGTTGTCACTGGGCGGAGCGGCCTTCGAGACAGTGCCCACGGCGTTCTACTGCTTCCTGCGCACCCCGCGCGACCTGCAGGAGACGCTCGTGTCGAGCATCGTGGCCGGTGGAGATACCGACACCCGCGCGGCGATCGCCGGAGCCATGAGCGGCGCGTACAACGGCCAGGAGGCCATCCCTCCCCGCTGGCTGCGCGAGCTTCCGTTGCGCAACGGCATCGAGGGCGTGGCCGAGACGTTGTGCCGGGTGACCGTCCAGCTCTAAGCGACCGTCAGTGATACGTATGCGCCCGTGCCCGTGCATCGGGCACGGGCGCCTTTGACTCGCGGCGGTCGGGAAGGACAGCCGGCTTCGTTTCGCGAAGTGGTCGGCATGATTGCTGATAACGCCGCATCTCATCGCCCCGAGTGGGCAGAGCACTTCTTCGCAGTCCGGCGCTCCATGCGCCGGTGGATCGATCGCTCCCTCCAGCGCCATCGCGCCATCCCCTATCAGGGAGGGCATGACGAGGGGACATTCATCTCCTCGTGGCTGGGGTACCATCAACTCTTCGGTGCTCCCGACGTGCTGGATTTCGCGCGCTTTTTCCGCGACGGCTTTGCCGAGTGGGCCGACGAGAACATGGTCCACGGGTTCTATCCTGAGGGTGAGGCCCACCACCAGACGGAGATCTTCACCTTCTTCCTGTGCAGACTGTGGCAGGTCGCCCCGGATGAAAAGACAGCGGAGCTTGTCGTCGATGCCGCCCACCACGTCGGCAACTGGGTCGAGGGCTTCCCCGAATGGTACGACCACGATCGGCACCGGTTCCTCAGCTGGCACATCGGGACCGAGCGTATCGGCGGGCCCGAATCGCGTGGGTACGAGGTCCCCGATCACTTTCGCCTGATTCAGCTTGTCCTCAGCGCTCATGACATTACCGGCGAGCAGCGGTATCTGGACCTCGCGTGCGGGTACGCCGATCGCTGGGCCGAGGCGATCATGGAGGCTCCGGTGGATGAGCCGCCCACGGTGCTGCGTTCAGGCGAAGTGGCCGTGGACGAGGACGAAGTCTCCAGCGCAATCGGCGGGCACCATCACGGCGACTCGGCGCTCGAACGGGTCGAGCCGCATGTGCCGGCGGGGACAGTGGACGTGCTACTCGACCTTTACTCGCTCACCGGAGAGAACCGGTACTGTGATGCAGCCCGAAGAATCTGCGAGGCCCTCGTGCCGGCGCTGGGGGATCCCTACTCGAATCCGCCGGGAGCGCTGCTGAGTCGATACCGCACGCAGACGGGAGATACATCGCTGGATGATGCCGCGATCGAGCAGATGGAGGGGGGTATCGAGGAGACGCTGGCCGGACTTGAGGGCATGCTCCACCTGCTGGAGCGCACACGCGTGTCGGGCTATGCGCTGGCCGCCAATCGGCTCTACGCGTCACTGGCCGACAATCCGTTCGCGGAGGGGCGGCTGGATTCGGCGGCTGAGTATTACGAGCGTCTGGTGGGCGAACGGCCGGCGATGGGCCGGAGGGCGGAGACGCCCGTGCTGGTGGTCGAGACGCTCAACCGCAAGCCCGTGGCGGGGATTGGCAAGCGCAGAGACATGATCCGCTGGGCGTGGGAGAATGAGATGGGGGCGCTCCGCCAGACCTCGGCCCTTCCACCACCTACCCTGATGCTTGCCTGGCAGATCCTCGGGGATGAGGCCATGGCCGAGTCCGCCCTGGGCACGGTGGCCGATCGCGTCGCTCTCGCGTCAAGTTCTCTGCAGGACGGACGGCATCACGGCTGTGCGGGCAGCACAGTTGGCGCGGTGACGTCAGGACATGGTCGCGATGGCGGCTACGGGAATGTTACGGGCGCGTTCTTCCCGCTGGCGGCGGGGATGATCCGGCGGCTCTGCCAGGAACAGCCGCGCGTTCGCTTCCGCCGCGCCGACGGTGAGGAGCATCTGCCCGAAAACGTCGCGATGCTCACGCGCTCGCTGCCGGCGGCCGGCGCGGAAGTGCTGTTGTGGAATGAGGCTGATGAAGCGGTGACGCTTGACGTGGCGCTTCGCAACACCGAGTGGCGCAGCATCGACCTCCCGCCCGGCGAGGTCGTGACGGTGGAGTTGCCGTAGGGGAGCGTGGAGTGGGGGCAGGATGGTTCCTGCGCGGCAGGGCCGTTTGCCGTGATGCCGTTCCGCCTTCAGCCGTCATGGAGGGGCCGCTCCGAGCCGCCGTCGTTTGCGGCGAGGAGTTTCGCGGGGCCGTCGTTTGGCCCCGCGGAAGGTTCCACCCCGGCCCACGCACCACCACAACCTTACGCACCTTGACCATGGGGGGAAGACGATGTCCGACGATTACACCTCACGGAAGCATCCGCACCGCCTCGATCCAGACGAATACCGTCGGCCCGGACAATCCTGCCATATCGTTACCTGCACAAAAGACAAGCGCAAGTTGCTGACCGATCACGGCGTTCCGCGGGTGCTCGTGGACTCGATGGACACGAGCGCAAACCTCAAGGGCTGTCAGATACTGGCCTACTGCATCATGCCCAACCACATGCACATCTTCGTGCGCGTGGGGCCGAACGGTGGCGACATGTTGGCATTCCTCCACAGTTTCAAGACGTGGACCGGCAGGCAATTGAAGCTGAGGGGCTACCCGTCGCCTGTCTGGCAGCGCAGTTGCCACGATCGCCATACGCGATGCGATGACGACGTGCCGGAGAAGATCCACTATGTCATGCGCAATCCCGTACGGGCGGGGCTCTGCCGGACGATAGAGGAGTGGCCGTGGTCGGAATTTCGGTTGCGGATACGAGGGAGGGGGGCCGAGGGGTAGCGGGAGGCGTGGGCCGGGGTGGAACCTTCCGCGCGGGATACACGGCGCCCCGCGCGGAACTGCTCTCCCGCCTGAATGCGGGATCGCAGCGGGTCCGTATCAAACATTAAGGATAACGGAGAAACGCCTTGTCGCGCTTTGCGCGACGGATGGGGAAGGCTCCCCATCCCTCCGGACGACAACGACGCGCCTGTGAGTCGTTCGGAGGTCGG
>CAZAHB010000195.1:0-10445 GCA_964484945.1 uncultured Armatimonadia bacterium
GGTACATGTAACGACAGACGGGCAGGGATGCCCGTCCTACAGAAGGCAAAAGGCACCGACAAACGGCGGTCGTCGGTCGTATGGCGTGGCTTTCGTTGCCGCTGTTGCTGCCGTTGGTGTCGTTGTTGCCGTTGGTCGTTTGTAGGACGGGCATCCCTGCCCGTCGCCGTTGGTCGTTTGTGGTATATGGTACACGTAACGACAGACGGGCAGGGATGCCCGTCCTACAGAAGGCAAAAAGGCACCGACAAACGGCGGTCGTCGGTCGTTTGTGGTAGGTAGAAATGTAACCGAACGGCGACGACGTCGGGCGTGGGCACGCCCGACCTCCGGACGGCAACGGCACCCGCGGCCGTTTGTCCCCCCTCTCCCGCCCCGCTTCGCGCAGCGAAGTGAAGGGGGAGGGGGCAAAGGATGTCCTCTATCCTCGCGATGTCGTCTATCGCAGGGGGAGGGGCTGCCGTTGGGCGTTGCCCCGCGCTGCCGTTCCACGCGTTGACACTCGTCTTCCGCGCAGATATAATGCGACCTGGAAAGGAAGTGCCGCCTGTTGCAGCGAATGTGGGCACCGTGGAGAATAGGATACGTCACCGGCGAGCGCCCGGACGGCTGCGTCTTCTGCATGAAGATCCAGTCCGACGATGATGAAGAAAACCAGGTGCTGCACCGGGGCGAACATAACGCGATTTTGCTCAATACCTACCCCTACAACTCCGGCCACCTGATGGTGGTGCCGAAGGTGCATGTAGGGGAACTGACCGATCTCTCGCCCGAGGCCGGATGCGAACTGTGGGACCTCACCGATCTGGCCGTGAGGGCCCTCAAGCAGGAGATGTACCCACAGGGCATCAACCTTGGCATGAACCTCGGCGAGGCCGCCGGGGCCGGGATCGGTGACCATATACATATGCACATCGTGCCGCGGTGGAGCGGCGATACGAACTACATGACGACTGTCGCACAGACGCGCGTGGTGCCTCAAAGCCTCGAGGAGAGCTACGATCAACTCAAGCCGGTGATCGACGAGTTGGCCGCCTCGGGCGATGAGGGCTGAATTTGCCCTCAGGCGCGACGGCCGCTGAAAGGGGAAGAGCGATGCGACGCCGCTTTGCAGCTCTGACGGCCCTTATTGCGTTGATGCTTGTCGGAGTATGCCTGACCGCGCATGCCCAGAGCGTGCGGTTCGTCAACCCGACCGATGGCGATACCGTCCGCGACATCGTCCGAATCCAGGCCACCAAGCAGAACGCCGATTCGGGCTGGATCTCCTACAGGATCGAAAACGGCGGATCGGGCGATTTCGTGGCCGCCGTGTCGTCACCCTTTAACTATACGTGGGACACGCGCGCCCGCAATGAGCAGGGCAAGGAAATCTACCCGGACGGGCAGTACACCCTGACCGCGGTGGCGCTCAGTGCGAGCGGCCGGAAGAAGGGCGAGGCGACGATCACCGTCACCCTCAAGAACAGCGTCTCAGCCTCCCGCGCCCCCCGGCGCGTCGATCTGAACCTGTTCTATGACCGCAACCAGGAGGTCTACTACCGCGCCGACGGTGACTGGGGCATCAGCCCCACCGACGAGGAGGAAAAGCCCGACGACGTCTACGAACTGGCGAAGGTCTACAACGGAAAGCTCGTGGCCAACTGGAAAAACAAGGTCATGAGCCCCACCTACGCGGGCGGCCACGCGATCCTGCACGTGATCGTCGGCTCCTCCGGCGCCCAGGTCGGCAAGGGCGACGTCCAGGCGCTCGATAACGCCGGCGACGTCGTGACCTACCGCGCGCTGGCCGACGGCGAGATGCGCAAGAAGCACTCCGACGAGCCCTCCTTCCCGCTGGCCGAGATCTCCGTGCCGCTGCGCGGCCGCGCGGTCAAGGTCGGCGACTCGTGGAACGGCCGCATCGAGATCTGGCCCGACCCGCTCAAGGGAACGATGGGCGGCGGCGCCGGTGCCGGTGGCATGGGCGAAGGTATGGGTATGGGCGGCGAGATGGGCATGCCCGGAGAGATGGGCCCGATGGGCGGGATGCCCGGAGAGGCCATGGGCGGTATGGAAGGCGGCATGGAGGGCGCCGGTGCGGGAGGCGGCGCTGAGGCGACCGCTCCCACGGAGGTCGAGACCGAGCGCATCCAGGCCAAGCACACCGTCGAGGGCTTCGAGTGGGTCAACGGCTACCCGACCGTGCGTATCCGCAGTACATTCAGCAAAGACAGGGCGAAGGTGACCGTCCCGAGCGCCCCCACCTCCGGCGGAGTCGGCGGCGCGATGGGCGAGGAATTCGGCGGCCCCGCCGGTGAGATGGGCATGGGGCCCGGAATGGAGTTTGGCGATACGGGCGTCGGCGGTGGCGAAATGGGCGCCGGCGGCATGGGCGGCGGCCAGGGCGCCGAGAAAGAAAGCTCCTACGTCGGCGAGCGCATGACCTACTGGTCGTGGGACCTGCACCGCCCGATCCGGATCGTGGACACGATCACGCATACGCTGGAGATCGAGCGCGGCTCACAGGGCATGGGCGGTGGCGAGATGGGCATGCAGCCTGGCATGGAGGGCATGCCGATGGAAGGTGCCATGCCGCCCGGCATGGAGCCGGGAATGGAGCCGGGGCCCGGGATGGGAGAGACGCAGGTGAAGCCCAATCGCAGGCTCAACAGGGAGGAACTCGCTCAGCTTGGGATCGATGTCGAGCAGATGGCTGAAGCCGCGGGCGCGCCCGGTCAGGCAGGCCCCGGGGCGGAGGGAGCAAGGCCGACTGTTCGCCAGGTCGCGCAGCGGATGGGTATTTCGCCGGCACAACTGGAGAGGCGGCTTGGCAACGCAGGGCCCGGCATGGAGCCCGGGATGGGACCCGGGGGCTACGGGCCGGGAGGCTTCGGCGGCGAGACGGGCATGCAGCAGCAGGAGCCTGCCGAGCCGATGAAGGTGAAGATCCGCGTGAGGCTCACCATTCAGGAGGTCAACCGCTGAAGACGGCAGCATCGGGGGAGAGCGCAGTGACAGCGGAGCATTCGGCCACACGTACCGGGCGCGGCGATTATGCCCCGGCCGGTGCTGTGTGTGCAGCGCTGATGGTGGCCATGGCGCTGCCGGTCAGCGCGCGCGAGGACCTCAGCGAGATGGGCCCCCGGACGAACCTTCAGGTCACGCTGTGGGAGACCGGCATCGAGGGCGAGCGCGCGGCGCTCAGCGAGTTGATGTTCAGCTTCCAGCACGCCAACCCGGACGTGATCGTGTGCCTGGAGTGGAAGGACGCTCAGCTTCAGGAGGAGTGGATCCCGCGCTGGATGGGGGACTATCGGCATTTCGCGCCGGATGTGACGGTCATGAGCGAGCAGCAGGCGTGGAAGCACCGTCACGAACTGCTTGAACTGCCCGAAAAGTTCGGGCGGCGGCTGCGGACGGACTTCGAGCCGGCGGTCATGCGGCGCCTGCCCGGTCGCGCCCGCGGAGTTCCGTGGCGGGTGTCCACGTGGGCGCTGTACTATCGCCCGGATCTGCTGGAGGCCGAGGAGCTTGAGCCCCCGGAGACGCTCGATGATTTGGTCGAGTGCGCGGAGACGCTGGCGAAGCCCCCCGAGCGCTTCGGCCTGGGGATGCCCGGACCGCGTGGGGGAGGCGAAAAGCTGCTCCACGCGCTGGCGCGCGCCGTGGGCCCGCCGCCCGAGGAGGGCGAGGACGCGGAGGCTGATGGCGAAGACGCCGAGAGTCGGGATGCGGGGCACCGCGCGCGGCGGGAGAACCCGGACTACGCGGCGGCGCTGGAGTTGCTGGTCGAGATGCAGTCGGCCGGGGCGCTTCAGCCGGAGACGCTGACGTGGACGCGCGCGGAGCTTGTGGACCTCTTCATCGACGGGCGCCTCGCGATGCTCATCGCGCCGATGGACGCGACCGTGTCCCTGCGCGCGGCCGAGGAGCCGCCTCAGTGGTCGGTGGCGCCGATGCCCTTCAGCGCGAGGGGATCGGGGACGCTGTCGGTGGACTGGCTGGTGGCCTTCGCAGACACCGACCGCCGGGAGAATGCGCTGCGGCTGATGCGCTACATGGCCGAGCGCGAGAGCCAGCGGATGCTGACGATGATCTGCAGCGTGCCGGCGATGCGAGACATGGTCGAGGAACTCGGCGGGAGGCAGCCGTGGGCGGGGCATGTCCCGGCGCTGGAGAGCGGCGAGGGCGTGCCGCTGCCCAGTTGGGATCGGGTGCAGGAGGAGCTGGCAAACGCGCTGGCGTGGGCCCTCAGCGGCCGCCTGACCCCGCGAGAGGCGCTGGCGAAGGCGCGGGAGTAGGGTTCGCCGCGCAGATTGAGGCTGCGCCCTCGGGGTCTGGAGCGATTGACGGACGCGCATGCGCGCGCTTCGGGGCTGTGTTCACGGCGAAGACGAGGTGCTTGACAGCCGCCGGCCCTTCGCGTAGTCTACTGCTACCCGAGAGGGTCTGCATGGGGGTCACTCGTACTGGATGGGGGAGAACTCGCGCGCCCGGCCGAGGGGCCACATGATCTTCGTCACCTTGCCCAGCACATTCTCGACCGGAATCGGCCCGTAATCCCGGCTGTCCTCGCTCCTGTTGCGATTGTCGCCAAGCACGAACACATGCCCGTCCGGGACCCTGGTGGCGAGGGGCAGTTCAGTCACCGGTTGCTCCTTCAGATACGGTTCGTCAAGCCACGCGTTGTTGATCCACACGCGGCCATGGGCAATGCCGATGATGTCACCGCTGTGTCCGATCACGCGCTTGATGAAGGTGCCTTCTCCGGGGCGGTCGAATACCACGATGTCGCCCTGCTGAGGGGTTCGGCCATCCTCGTACGCGTCGAGGCGAAGAACGTAGTAGTCACCGACGCGTAGCGTAGGATTCATCGATTCACTGACCACTGTGCCGAAGCGCGCGACGTTCGTGAACAGATGCCAGAGAGCGCCTGCGAAGATGACGGGGATCACAACGCGCAGCGCGATCCGTCCGAATCGTGCAGAGCCGGTGTGGGTGTCGGTGTCCTGTGACATGGAAGAATTGCCTCGGACGTGTCAGTGCGTCAGTTGGAAGCTGTTGGGGCGCCGGTTCGGTAACGATAAGAAGTCTACTCCTCGCTGGCGAGCGCGTCAACAAGCCCGAACTCCAATGTCCTGGCAGGTGTCAGAATTAACTGAGTTCGGCCGGGGGTACGAAGGACCCGGCGGGGGATATCGAGAAAAAGCTTTCAGCGCGGGAAGGATATTCGGCGGCGAAGAAGGAAACAGTTGTTGCCGCGGCCAGGATCCCGCGGACCCATCGCACGAGAAATCTTATCTGACCCGGCAATTTGCACTCACACGAGACTGCGTACGCCGGAAAAAGGATGGAAGACGGCCCGATGAATAAGGGTGTAACCTCGAGAGATATCTACGATTCGGAGACAGACTGGGGTCAGGTGCAGCGCCAGATCACGCTGCCGTGGGGCGAGGCGGCTCGGATCAGCTACCGGAACGTCACGATGCGTCTGGGGCGGGCGATGATCACCGGTGCGGGCATCGTGCTCGGTATCGCGTTCCTCACCTCCGTGTGGACCTCAAAGGTCGCACAGGAAGGAATCGCGGCCTACGAGGCGCAAAGCGCCACTGCGGTCGCCGGTGAGGAAGCGAAAATCGCTCCCGGGGCTGAGGAAGCCGAGGCCGAGCTGCAGGCCCGAGAGGCCCGACAGACCTGGCTGGTCGTGATGTCGCTGATGGTATGTGCAGTCGGGATCACGAACTCCATGCTGATGTCCGTTACCGAACGCTTCCGGGAGATCGGCACGATGAAATGCCTGGGAGCACTTGACGAGTTCATTGTGCGCCTGTTCTTGATCGAGTCCATTGTGCTAGGCTTTCTGGGCTCGCTTGTTGGCGCCCTTGTCGGACACGGCATCATGTTACTTGTGTACGTGATAAAGAGAAGCGGCGTGGTCGCGATGATGGACTGGGGCGAGATGCTCATGTACATCATTATCGCACTGGTCATCGGCATGGTTCTGTCGCTGGTAGCTGCGGTGCCGCCGGCCATGCGAGCCGCGCGGATGCCCCCTGCTGCCGCCCTGGCGACCGAAGTGTAAGCACTCATTACCGGCCGGCCGCGGCGCGAACGGACCACAGCGCCCGGTCGGACCCAAGGAGAGCATATCATGGCGAAAATCGAATGCCCAGAATGTGGTCACGTTGAAGAGACGACCGGGCTTGTCACGCTCTGCCCGGAATGTGGCGCGGATCTGCGCAGCGTTATGGCGGAGATGGGTCACCGGCAGGAGACGCTGCAGACTATCGCCAAGGACGATTCGGTGACCACGCACGAGTTCATCGTGCGCACGAAGGATCTGCACAAGATATACCAGATGGGTGAGGTCGAGGTGCCGGCGCTCAAGGGTATCGAGATCAACATCCGTCGCGGTGAGTACCTTTCGATCATGGGCCCGTCCGGTTCCGGCAAGAGCACGCTGTTTAACATGGTTGGCGGTCTTGACAAGCCGACCAAGGGCACGTGCTTCATCGAGGAAGTGGACATGGCCCAGCTTGACGCGTTCGAGCTTGCGTGGCTGCGTTGCCGCAAGATCGGGTATATCTTCCAGACGTTCAACCTCATTCCGGTGATGACGGCACTTGAGAACGTCACCCTGCCGATGATCTTCGCCGGGATGAGCAGCGATGAGATGATGGATCGCGGCGCGATGCTACTTGAACTGGTTGGCCTGGGCGAGCGGCTGCATCACAAGCCCTACGAGCTGTCGGGCGGCCAGCAGCAGCGTGTGGCGGTTGCGAGGTCACTGGCGAATAACCCGGCGATCATCCTCGCGGATGAGCCGACCGGGAACCTTGATCTTCAGACCGGCAAGGAGATCATTGACCTCCTCAAAGAACTTAACGAGGAGAGCGGAGTAACGGTCATTTCCGCCACTCATGACCTCAAGATGATCGACGTTTCGGACCGCGTGGTCCATATCCGTGACGGCCAGGTCGAGCGGATCGAGAACCGCAGCGATCTCGACCTCGACATCGGGACCCTCGGTAGCGAAGAAGGCGAGGGCGGCGAGTAAGCGTCGCTCCAGCCAGATACGGTCCGAGTCTCGTGCGGACCGGAGGCCATGGGGGCAGGCGTGAAGCTGGCGCGCGGTCCGTTGCCGCGCGCCATGCCTCTCTCTGCAAAGGCGAAGCCATGAGGCTGAGTCGTGACGGTAAAGCCACATAGCTGGTTGAACGGCCACGGGAGGCGGCTGGTCACCCGGCGATTCTCCGGAGGCGGTGAAGGGAACTTGCTCCGTCGATTCAGGGCCACAGGCATTATCGTAGCTACCTTCGCGCTGGCAATACTCGCAGCGCCGGTGCTGGCGCAGGGCGGCCACGAGGAGGAGATCGTGCTCGAGTCCGAAACGGACTACGAGCAGGCGGCCTCGGCTGTCGACGAACAGGCGATGCGAGGGTTCATCAGCGACCTGCAGGACCTCGGCTCCCGCGTGACCGGCTATCCCGGTTGCGACCAGGCCGCCGAGATGGTCGCTGAGGGCTTCCGCACGGCGGGCATCGAGGACGTCACCACCCAGCAGTTCCCCGTTGTCGTCCCAAAGGCCGAACGCGATGATGAGGGGCGCCCCGCCTCGATCACCGTCCAGGACGACGGTGACAGTTTCGAGATGCTCCCCATCTGGCCCAACCTCGTGCGCACCCCGAAGACTCCCCCGGACGGGATCTCCGGCAACCTTATCTACGCCGGCGGCGGGAATCTGCGCGCCTTCAACGGCAAGGAAGTCACCGACTCGATCACCATGGTTGACTTCAACTGCCAGACCGAGTGGTTTAACGGTCCTCTGCTTGGCACCCAGGCAATCATCTTCATTGAGCCTGAGGAGACGCTGCGCGGAGAGGCCGAGGCCAAGTTCCTCTCCATTCCCGCGGACATCCCGCGCTACTGGATCCCCCGCGAGGCCGCCGACCACCTGATGGGGCTGCTGCACTCGCGCGATAATGTACCCGTCACCGTCCATTGCGACATGGAATGGCAGAAGGTGACCGGGAAGAATGTCATCGCCACCATCGAGGGAACCGACCAGCGGCTCAAGAACCAGCGCGTTGTCGTCCAGGCCTACTACGACTCGATCTCCCTGACGCCCGACCAGGCGCCCGGGGCTGAGAACGCCGCCTCCATCGCCGCAATGATGCAGTTGGCAAAAGCGTTGGCCCAGCAGCCGCCGAAGCGCACAGTCGTATTCCTCGCAACCTCCGGACACTTCCAGGCACTCAGCGGCACCAAAGCATTCGTGCGCGAGTTTGTGCGGGGCGCTCACGGCGCGAAACGCATCGAGCATATGTTCAATCTGTCCAGTGAAGCGCGCGAGGAACTCGAGGACGCAATCGCGCGCGTGTGGGAGGAGACCCGGCGTCTCGAAGAGGGGAAGACGCCCGATGAACTGGCTGACGAGAGGCTGCGCGCGATGGGCCGCATCGACGAGGCAGTGGACCTCGCGGCCGAAAACGCCCGCGACCTCGAGAAGGTCGCCAGGAAGGCGCGCAACGAGGACCCCAATGCCGGAAAGCTTGCGGAGTTCCAGCTCAAGGACGAAGAGCTGGAGGAGCGAGCGGAACTGATAGAGGAGTTCAGTGGTGCGGTACCTGAGATCGAGGGCGCCGTTGAGGCGGCTCGGTCCGCTCTCCGACAGGCCGCTGATGTGCCGGATGATGCGTCGCTGCAGAGTAAGCAGCAGGCACTCGAGACCGTGCGTCAACGCGCATTCGATGTGGTCGAGGCAATCGACTTCTCAGACAAGAAGATATACCTGTGGTTCTCCGTTGACCTGTCCACGCACAATGACAAGTTCGGCATCTTCTACAAGGGCTACTTCTATAACTACCGCGAGAGCATCCAGTGGAAGTTCTCAGACATTGGCAAGAAAGCCCGCGAATACTCAGATCTGATCTCAACCGCTCTGGGCGTGCCCGTCAGGCTCAGGGATGGGATCAACGCGATCCAGGGTAAGTCCTGGCAGACCTACATGGCCGGCAAACTCGCGCTGTCAAATGAGGTTGCGACACTGGCCGGCATTCCGGGCCTCGGCTTCGCCACGGTCCATGATTCGCGGCCGTGGGTCGATACGCCCATGGACCGGCTCGAGCACATGCAGATGAGCAACCTCGTCGAGCAGACGCGCTTCTTGAACTGCCTGCTGATGGATCTGGTCGGCATCGACAAGCCGCGGGACCTGTACAACCTGGAGTTGGCCGACAACTACGTTGAGGTCAAGGGTCGAGCTGTCCAGTTCAATCCGCAAGAGAGCCTGTTTCCCGACGATCCGATCGGCGGGGCCGTTGCAGTCGGGCGCACGGGCACGAAAACCGCCATGGGTGTGCGGGGCGAGGTCTTCGATATCGTTGGCGAGGACGGACGGTACCTCCTTTCCGGTATGCCCAACTCGCGTGCTCGAGGCGGCAAGCTCACGGTCGAGGCGTATCTGCTCGATGAGGACACCGGGGCGGTGCGGATGGCGCCGGACCTGGGGGTCACCGGGGCTGAGCAGTACCCCAACGAGATCCCCCTTGACCAGGAGATCAAGCCGGTGACGGTAGTGATGTTCGACTGCAAGCCGGTCGCCATCTACGACATGGTGGACCAGCGCTTCTTCCAGTTGCTCAGCCAGATTCAGGTCTACGACGCGCAGACCGATGCCTCTCCCTACGAGTACGGATACTGTCTGCCCCTGCCGCCGCAGCAGTTCACCTCCACCTACGAACCAGTCGCGGTTGTATACGCACCGTCAGGCACGAAGCTGAAGATCACCATGGGCGCGAGTCTGCTTGGACTGCGCTTCGTTCTGGTCAATCCCACTGACCGCGAAGCGGAAGGCGAAGGCTACCTCGTCGATCGCTACCCCTCCCTCTACGCCACACCCTACCGGGTCGCAACGGACATGTGGCTGCTCGATGACGTGCGCATGGAGCGGCTGGCGGAACACGGGATTACCAACGAGCGCGTGCAGCGGTCGCACGAAGAGGCTGCGGAGTACCTCAAACTTTCCCAGCAGTACCTCCGCGAACGCAAGTATGACGAGTTCTTCACGGCCGCGCGTTCTGCGTGGAGCTATGAATCTCGCGCATACCCGGATATTCGGAAGACCGCGGACGATGTCGTGAAGGGCGTGCTGTTTTACCTCGCGCTGCTGATGCCCTTCGCGCTGTTCGCCGAGCGGCTGTTTTTGGCCGGGCGTGAGATCAAGCGGCAGATCGCCGGCACCGTGGGCTTCTTCCTGCTTATCTTCACGCTCATCGCACTGGTCCATCCCGCCTTCGCAATCACGTTCACGCCGATGATCATCCTGCTGGCGTTCGTGATCCTTGCGCTGACGGTCGTGGTTGTCGGGATCGTAGTGCAGAAGTTCGAGGAGCAGATGCGCGAGATGCGGTGGGAGCAGACCGGCGTGCGCGAGGCGGATGTCGGTCGCATGTCTGCCTCGG
>CAZAHB010000196.1:0-10437 GCA_964484945.1 uncultured Armatimonadia bacterium
CCGCTCACTCGCGAGAACCCCGGCGACAACGTCGGACCGGGCATGCCGCGGGTGGAGCTGCATTTCGACGGCGTGACCGAGGGTTTGGGGATCATCGCCGCGCCCAAGGGCGGCGGGAGCGAGATCTTCGGCACCTTCTACCGCATGATGTATCCCTCCGACGGCGAGGCCGCGATCCTCAAGTTCGTCATCGATTCCATACGCGACGGCTGCTACGCCGGGAAGATATGTCCGCCCGCGATCGTCGGCGTGGGCATCGGCGGCACCGCCGACCTGTGCATGGAACTGGCGAAGGACGCCGCGGTCCTGCGGCCGATCGGTCAGCCGAGCGACGATCCCAACGCCGCCGCGCTGGAGCGCAAGCTGTTCGACGCCGCGCGCGAACTCGGCCTCGGGCCCATGGGGGCGTCCGGGCGCAGCGCGGTGATGGCCGTGAACGTCGAGACGGCCGTGACGCACACTGCCGCGCTGCCCGTCGCGGTGAATGCCCAGTGCCTCGTGGGGCGGCGCTGGCGCGCGATCATCAGCGCCGACGGGGATCTCAGCTACACGGGAGAGCTGTCATGAGTGAAGAGATCCGCGACATCACGCTGCCGATGACCGAGGATGAGGCGCGCGAGTTGAAGCTCGGCGAGATGGTGACCGTCAGCGGCCTCGTGTTCACCGGGCGGAGCCTCTTCCACATCCGCGCGATCGAGGACCGGATCCTGCCGCCGATCGACTTCGAGCGCATCAACTGCTTCTTCCACGTCGGTCCGGTCATGCGCGAGAGCGAGGATGGGTGGGAGATCGTCAGCATCGAGCCGACATCATCCATCCGCTTCGAGCGCTACTCGCCCGGCGTGGTGCGCAAGCTCAACCTGCACACGCTCATCGGCAAGACCACGATGGGCCCGGGGACCGCGGAGGCGCTGCAGGAGGTCGGCGGCGTACATCTGAGCAAGATCGGCGTCTGCGGGAATCTGCTGCGGCGGCAGGTGACGCGTGTGGTGGAGGTCCACTTCCTCGAGGAACTCGGCAAGACCGAGGCCACGTGGGTCTTCGAGGTCGAGCGCTTCGGCCCATTCTTCGTCGATATCGACGCGCACGGCCGGAACTACTTCGTGGACCTTGACGAGCAGACGCGCGAGCGTATCCGGGCGGTGCACGCCAACCTCGGCATCCCCGAGGATTTCGAGTACACGGAGGTCAACCCGTGACCGTCGGAAGCGGAGACAGCATGCGCCTCGTCGCGCTGAACGGCCTGCTCGGCTACGGCTATCCGCCGGAGAGCCTCGAGCGCGCGATGGCGATGGCGCCGGACCTGGTGGGCGTGGATGCCGGATCGACCGACCCCGGCCCGTTCTATCTCGGCGAAGGGACCAACTTTGCCAGCGACGAGCAGGTCCGCAGCGATCTTGAGCCGGCGCTGCAGGCGACCGTCGAGCGCGGGATTCCGCTGGTGATCGGCACCGCGGGCGGCGCGGGCGGGCAGCCGCACCTCGACGGGCTGATCGCGACGGTGCGGGAGATCGCGGCGGAGCACGGCCTGCGCTTCCGCATGGCGACGATCCAGGCGGAGGTCCCGGAACAGACGGTGCTGGATGCGCTACGCGAGGGGCGAATCGAGCCCTGTGGCCCGGCGCATGACCTGACGGAGAGCCATGTGCGCGCCTGCACGCGGATCGTCGCGCAGATGGGCACGGAGGCGCTTGCCGAGGCGCTGGCGGGAGGCGCGGATGTGGTGATCGCCGGGCGCTGCTGCGATGCGGCGGTCTTCGCCGCCGGGCCGATCCTGCGCGGGTTCGATCCGGGCCTGGCGCTGCACATGGGCAAGATCCTCGAGTGCGGCACACTCGCGGCGCGACCCGCGGGGGCTCACGACGTCGCCATCGGGACTATCGACGCCGAGGGCTTCGAGGTCGTCCCCGCGAATCCTGACCGGCGCTGCACGCCGGACTCAGTCGCCGCGCACTCGCTCTACGAGCAGCCCGATCCGAACTGCTTCTACGAGCCGGAGGGGAAGGTGGACCTGTCGGACTGTAGCTTCGAGCAGGTCGGCGAGCGCGCGGTACGGGTGACCGGGTCGCGCCTCGTGCCCGTGGAGACGCCGACGGTGAAGCTCGAGGGCGCGCGGCTGCGCGGCTACCGCGCGATCACCGTCGCGGGCGTGCGCGACCCTCTGGTGATCGAGCACCTTGACGAGATCGAGCGGGAAGTGCTTGGGACCGTGGCGGACCGAATGGAGGGCACGCTCGCGCCCGACGAGTTGTCGGTGCGCTTTCTGCGTTACGGCCTCGATGGCGTAACTGATGCGCGCGAGCCGCTGCCTGATCCGCGTCCGCGGGAGGTCGGACTGGTGATCGACGCCGTCGCGCCGACACAGGCGCTGGCCGACCGCGTGCTGAAGCTGGCGCGCTCGACCGCTCTCCATCAATCCTTCGATGGTCGCAAGACCACCGCGGGGAACCTTGCATTTCCATTCTCGCCCAGCGACCTGAGCGGCGGGCCGGTCTACGAGTTCGCGGTCTATCACCTGATGCAGGTCGATGACCCGGCGGCACTCTTCCCGGTCAGCTTCGAGGAGGTGGGCTGAATGCGCCTGTATGACCTCGCCACCACCATGCGCAGCAAGAACGCGGGGCCGTTCCGCGTGACCATCGACATTGTGCTCCCTGACGCGGAGGCCTTCAAGCGTGTGTTGCAGAGCGAAGACATCCGGCCCGACCGCATCGCGTCCATGTACGACGTCGGCGCGGAGCATGTGCGGGTCATCCCGTTCGAGCGCATCCTGACCATCAAGATCGCGCTGCCCCGTCCGGGCACAAGCTCGGGCGCCCCGGGCGATCGGGACGTCTACGGCTGCGGGCAGCACTTCCCGCTGGCGGATATTGATGTCTGAGACGGACGGCAACGGCGGCCTCACCCCGACCCGCTCGCTTCGCTCGCGGTTAGCCCTCTTCCTGGAGGCGCAAACGACGCGCCTCACGCGGGAGAGGGCGAGCACACAACTGTGAGCGCAGAAGCGCAAGCGTCTCGAACCGGAGACAACTTGACTCTTGCCCCCTCCCGCCAGCGGTGTCGTTTACCGCCAGGGGAGGGGTGCCCGCACGTTGTGTGTGCGGGCGGGGAAGGTTGCCGTTTTCATCAAGGAGGATCCCCGATGAACGCCCAGCAGGCGCTCCGCGAAGCCGTCGCCAGGCATGCAGATGAACTGATTGACCTCGCGCGACGGATCCATGAGACCCCCGAACTCGGCCTGGCGGAGACGCAGGCGTGTGCGTGGCATACCGAGCTTCTGCGCGGGTGGGGCTTCGAGGTCGAGACGCCCTTCGCGGGACTTGAGACCGCCTACCGCGCGTCGGCGGGCGAGGGCGGCCCGACATTCTGCTTCATGGCGGAGTATGATGCGCTGCCCGAGATCGGCCACGGCTGCGGGCATAACCTGATCGGCGCGGCGGCGGTGGGCGCGGGCAAGGCCCTCGCGGAGGTACTGCGCGAGGAGGAAGGTTCGGGGACCGTCGTGGTCATGGGCACGCCCGCGGAGGAGGGCTACGGCGGCAAAGTCAAGATGCTTGCGCACGATCCGCTGGACGGGATTGACGCGGTGATGCTCGCCCACCCGCGGTGGAATACGATGCCCGACACCGGATGCAACGCCATCGCGCGCTTCCGCATCAGCTTCGAGGGGCAGTCGGCGCATGCCGCGGCATCGCCCGAGGATGGTCGCAATGCCCTCGACGGCGTGAACCTCACCATCGCCGGCATCAACGCCTGGCGGCAGTATCTGCCGGAAGCCTGTCGCGTACACGGGTTCATCGACGAGGGTGGCGCGATGGCGAATACGATACCCGATCACGCCTCGTGCATCTTCTACCTTCGCGCCCCCGATGAGGAGACACTGGAGGAGATGATCGACCGCCTGCACGACATCGCCGACGGGGCGGGGCTGATGTCCGCGACGAGTGCGCGGGTGCAGCCGTGGGGTGAGCGCTACATGGCGCGGATTCCCAACGGGCCGCTCAACGAGGCGTGGCTTGAGGCGACTGAGCGCGCGGGTCTCGCCCCGACTATCCCCGAGCAGCCGAACCGCGCGTCATCGGACTTCGGTGATGTCTCACAGCAGGTCCCGGGCGCGCATGTGTACTTCGGCATCGCCGAAGAGCCGGTCCCGGTACACTCGCCACAGTTCCGCGAGGCGGCGGGAAGCGACCTCGGGATGCAGCGTATGCTGGTTGCGGCGGAGTGCCTTGCCGTGGCGGGCTGTCGCTATCTGAGCGATGAGACATTCCGCGAGCGCGTGGAGGGCGATTTCCGGGCGGCGATGCAGATCCGCAGCTGAAGAGCCTTCCGTCGGCACGTGCCACTTCCCAAAGGTCCATCCGCACGTGATAGCGAATCCTCCTCCGGCCCCAATGATGACAGCCAGCCACGGGAGGCGTTCGTTGTGGAGCAACTCAACCGTTTCGGCCGGATGATGCAGGAGTTCATGGTCCGCAGGGTGCGCGCGATAAGCGAGGATAACCGCGAAACCATCCTCGGCATGACCGGCGAGCAGAGCGCGATAGAGTATCAGGAGCACGTTCGCCGCGGGTTGCAGAAGACATTCGGCCCGATGCCCGAGGAGACGCCGCTCAATGCGCGCACGGTCGGCACGGTCGAGCGCGACGCGTATCGCGTCGAGAAGGTCATCTTCGAAAGCCGCCCCAACCTGCCCGTCACCGGCAACCTTTACATCCCGAACGATCTCGACGGACCGGCGCCGGGGGTGCTGGGCGTGTGCGGCCATTCCGCCAACGGCAAGGCCTGTGAGGCCTACCAGTCATTCTCCCAGGGACTCGCGCGCCACGGCTACGTCGTCTTCATCTTCGACCCGCTCAGCCAGGGCGAGCGGTTGCAGTATCACGATGGCGAGGGCGATTCGATCGTCGGCGCCTGCACCCGCGAGCACAACTGGATGGGCCGTCAGCAGACCCTGCTGGGTGAGTTCTTTGGCGCGTGGCGCGCGTGGGACGGCCTCCAGGCGCTGGAGTACATGAAGATGCGCGAGGAGATCGACCCGGATCAGATCGGCCTGACGGGGAACTCGGGTGGCGGGACGATGACCACGATGCTGCTGGCCGCGACAGGCGCGTGGCTGGGCAAGACGCCCTTCGCGATGGCCGCGCCAAGCTGCTACATCACTACCTGGCGGTGCAACCTCGAGAACGAGCTTCCCGCCGACTCCGAGCAGCAGCCGCCCCACGCGCTCGAGTTCGGCATGGAGATGGGCGATCTGCTGATGCTCCATGCGCCAAAGCCCCTGATCCTGCTGGGCCAGGAGCACGACTACTTCGACGCGCGTGGCCTTGAGGATACCTACGAGCGCCTCAAGCACTTCTGGGGGCTTTTCGGCGCCGAGGACGACCTGCAGCTTTACATCGGACCCCGCCCGCATGGCTACCACCAGGAGAACCGCGAGGCGATGTACGCGTTCTTTGGCAACTACACCGGCCTCGAAAGCTCGGGCGAACCGGAGCTTGAGATCGAGGACGATGAGACGCTGTGCTGCACCGAATCCGGGCAGGTGGACGAGCTTGAGCCGGGCACGGTCTTCGACTTCACCCGCGACCGCTCCCGCGAACTGGCACAACAGCGAGGCGAGGTCTCCCAGGAGCATCTTTCGGAGGCCGTGGAGAACCTGCTGAACCTGCCGAAGCTCCCTGAGGACCCGCCTCACTATCGGATCCTCCGGCCACTGGCGGGGCGGGAGTACCCGGGCGAGCAGTCGATCGCGGTCTATGTCGTGGAGACCGATCTGGAGGGTGACGCGCAGGCGGTCGTCTACAAGCTCGAATCCGAGAGCCCTCGCGCCTCCCGCCCGGTTCCCGGCGACGGTCCCGCAATACTGTGGATCCCGCATCACTCCTCGGATGCGGACCTGCGCGAGGACGCGCTATGCCGGAACCTCGCGCTCAGCGATGAGCCGATGTTCACGTGCGACTACCGGGGAATCGGAGAGTCGATGCCAAACACCTGCCGCCCCGATTCGTTCGAGGAGATCTACGGCAGCGACTACTTCTACGCCAGCTACGCGAAGATGCTCAATGAACCGTACCTGGGGTGGCGCGTCTACGACATCCGGCGCACCCTCGACTTCATGGCGGAGTATGGCTATGACGAGGTGCACATGGTCGGGCGGGGCTGGGGCGCGATCCCCGCGGCCCTCGCGGCGCTGCTGGATGACCGCGTCAGGCGAGTGACGCTGCGCCACGCGCCGATCTCGTGGAGCGAGATGACGGAGACCGAGATGCAGGTCTGGCCGCTGTCGGTCATGCTCCCGGGCGCGCTGAATGCGTTCGATCTGCCGGACGTCTACCGGGCGCTGACTACGAAGCGCCTGCAGCTTGTCGAGCCACGAAACGCCGAGTTCAAGCCTATGCACAAGAAGACCGCGGCCCGGAAGCTGCGGGAGGTCGGGCTTGACGGCGGCATACTGGGCTGAGCGGTGCGACCGCAACATCCGTGGCGCGGACGGGGGCGTCCGTACCACGGAGCGATGTGTGTAGTTGGAAGGGAGATACGATGAAGATCTGGATGACCGTTGCGTTTGTGGGACTGGTCGCACTGACCGCGCCTGCCGTGAGCGCCGATGATGCTGCGCAGAAAGCCCCAGACTTCTACATCGGGCCGGGGGTGGAGTTTGACCTTGAAAACGAGGAGACCCACTTCACGGTGAGCTTCGCCGGGGCGGGCACGGGCACGATCGCGCCGGACTTCGGCCTCTATGACGATCACCTGCTGGTGGGCGTGCGCTACATGTTCCTCGGGCAGCGCGCGGATCTCGACGATGCGGTCTACGGAGGTCCGACCGCGTTCTATTACGACGAGCACATCGGCGGTGGGCTGATCATCGGCAAGCACCTGTCCCGACGCGTGATCCTCGAAGCAAGTTACCGCGCTACCGGCGACTGGGACGGCGAGGGAGACCTTTCGGTCGGCTACGGCTTCGACTGGCCGTGGTGATACGGCGACAACGGCAGCAACGAAAGCAACAGCAGCAACAGCAGCGACAGCAGCGACGGCAGCGACTGACGACGACTATGACGGACGACCGCAGACACCATTCCGGCGAGGGGTTAGCGATGACACAACAAGAGCATCCACATCATATGCTCCGGGAGATCCATCAGCAGCCGGAAGCGATCCGCGAGACAATCGCAAAGGAGAGCGAGCGGATCGCGGAGGTTTGTGGCGAAATCCGTGAACGGGACCCGTGTTTCGTGATTCTCGCGGCGCGCGGTACTTCGGACAACGCCGGAACGTATTTGCGCTACATTATCGGCATCATCAACGGGATGGTGGTGGCCCCGGCGGCACCGTCACTGCTGACGGCATACCACAGCCAGATGAAGATCGAGGACGCGGTCGTCATCGGCATCTCCCAGTCGGGTGAGGCCACCGATGTCATCGAGGTTCTCGAGACGTCGCGTGAGCTGGGAGCCACCACGGTGGCCGTGACAAACACAGCAGAATCGCCGATCATCGACGCGGTCGAGTTCCCGCTGCTCACACACGCGCAGACGGAGAAAGCAGTCGCCGCGACGAAAACCTACACTACTGCGCTCACGGTGCTCCACCAGCTTTCAACCTGCTGGGCCCAGCGCGAGGATCTGCAACAGTCACTGCTGCAGGTGCCGGACATCATCGAGAAAGTCTTGACCGGGGTAGGGCCGCTGATCGAGTCGCGGGCGGAGCGCTATACATTCATGGACACCTGCACCGTCCTCGGGCGTGGTCTGAATTACGCGACCGCCAAAGAAGTCGGACTCAAGCTGCAGGAGTGCTGCCTGATCAACCCCGAACCGTGGAGCGCGGCGGATTATATGCACGGGCCGATCGCCGCGCTGCAGCCGGGTGATCCGGTGATCCTGCTTGCGCCACGAGATCCGGCATTGAGATCGGTGCTGAAGGCGGGGCGCGAGGTCAAAGAGCGGCAGGGGGAGGTCATCGTCTTTTCGGACGACGACGAGGCGCTCGATCTGGCCGACGTCCCGATTCAGCTTCCGGACCTTCAGGAAACGTGCTGGTCGCCGATCGTAACCGCCGTCGCGGGGCAACTGTTTGCTTACTACGTGGCCATCAGCAAGGGCCTGAACCCTGACGAAGCGGGTGGCCTTCACAAGGTTACTCTAACCTACTGATGGATCTTCCGGCGGGATGAGGGGTGCTTCCTGCAGGCACGATTGCTGTGAGAGCGGGGCGGTACTCCCCCTCTCGGACGACAGGGCGACAATGCAAATTGCTCTCACGACCTGCTGAAGGAGACATCGCGCATGGAACCACTTAACCGCTTCCCACGCATGATGCAGGAGTACCTGGTCTCGCGCATTCGGGCGGTGGATGCCGGCAATCGCGCCCGGATAATGGCCCTGGAGACGCCCGGCGGCGCTCAGGCCTATGTGGCTGAGCTTCGCGAGAAGCTGTCGGAGATGTTCGGGGAGATGCCTCCGCGATGTGATCTGAACGTGCGACACAATGGCACAGTCGAACTTGACGATCTCACCATCGAGAAGATCATCTTCGACAGCCGCGAGGACTTCCCGGTCACGGCCAACGTGTATGTCCCGCGCGAGGCGGATTTTCCCGCACCCGGTGCGCTTATCCCCTCCGGGCACTCCCGCGAGGCCAAGGCCGCCGGCTACAACCAGGCCGCGGCGCAGCTTCTGGCGCGCAACGGATTCATCGCCATCGCATGGGACCCGATCGGGCAGGGCGAGCGCCTGCAGTTTCCCGGCGGTGATGACGAGTGGGGGCAGAAGATCCGCTGGGGCACCATCCAGCACAACTACATGGGCAACCGCCAGCTTCTCGTGGGCGAGTTCTTCGGCTCGTGGCGCGCCTGGGACGGTATCCGCGCTCTCGACTACCTCCTCACGCGCGATGACGTGGACCCGTCCCGCATCGCATGCACGGGGTGCTCGGGTGGCGGCACGATGACCACGCAACTGACCGCTCTCGACCGACGCCTGACGATGTCAGGGCCTTCGTGCTACGTCACCACCTGGCGTCGCGATGTCGAGAACGAGGAGGCCGCCGACGCCGAGCAGATGGTGCCGAATGCGCACGCTTTGGGCGTCGGCCAGCACGATCTGCTGCTGTGCAACGCGCCCGGGTCATTGATCATTCTCACCGCGGAAGAGGATTTCTTCGACCAGCGCGGGGGCCGCGAGGCCTACAAGCGAGTCGAGCACATCTACGGACTGCTGGACACGACCGAGGCGCCCGCGTTCTACTCGGGCCCGGGCGGCCACGGCTATCCCCCCGCCATGCGCGACGCGATGGCCGAGCACTTCTGCGAGGCGGCCGGCCTGCCGGTGCGCGCCCGCGATGAGCAGTTCGCTGAGCTGCCCGAGGAGCAACTGTGGTGCACCGAATCGGGTCAGGTCGCGGAACTCGAGCCCATGTGGGTCTGGCAGGACACCGGGCAGCGCAGTCGGGAGCTTGCCGACGAGCGTAGCGAGGCCTGCGGCGATGAGCTTGTCGGGCGCGTGCAGACCGTGCTCGACCTGCCCGAGCGTGACGGACCACCGGACTTCCGCGTGTTGCGCTACTGGAACCAGCGGGAATACGCGCGGCCCCATGCGTCGCAGTTTGTCCTCGAGACCGACCCGGAGTTTGGGGCGCAGGCCATTGTGACGAAGCTGGAGGATGAGCCACGCCGCGCACAGCCGCTGACCGCGGAGACCGCCGGCCTCGACGGCGCAGCGGTGCTCTACCTGCCGCACCTGTCCTCAGACGCGGAGTTGCGCGAGAGCGATTTCGTCCGCGAGCTTCAGGATGAACCGGCATTCTTCGCCTGCGACTACCGCGGGATCGGCGAGAGCATGCCGGATTCGGTCAGGGCCGACAGCTTCCACGGCTACTACGGGAGCGACTACTTCTACGCCGCGCACGCGGCGATGTTCGGCGAGAGCTATGTCGCCTGGCGCGTGCATGATGTGCTCAGCACCCTCGACTGGATGGCGGACTTCGACTACACGCGGGTGCATATCGTGGCGCGCGGCTACGGCGCGGTCCCCGGGGCGCTGGCGGCGTTACTGCACGAGAATGTCGAGCAGGTCACACTCATCCATCCGCTGCGGTCGTACGCGGAGATCGCGGAGTCTGAGTTGTGCGACTGGCCGCTGTCGGCGATGATCCCGGGCGTGCTGGAGCAGTTTGATCTGCCGGATGTGTACGCGGCTCTGGAGGAGAAGCACCTCGAGATAATCGACCCGGTCGGCGCACGGTTTGAAGAACTGTAAGCGGCGATCACATCTGCTCCAGCAGGACAGATCGCGGCGCGCGTCGAAGATTCCCTCAAATGCAGGTGGCTCCGTATCAAACATCAGGGGAGGGCAAACGGCCTGTCGCGCTTTCTTCGACGGATGGGGGGAGGTAGACGGCACCTCTGGCTCCCCATCCCTCCGGACGACA
>CAZAHB010000197.1:0-10421 GCA_964484945.1 uncultured Armatimonadia bacterium
TCGTTTGACCCACCCCTGGAACTACCGGACGCACTCGCGCGTGGCGGGCCTCGCGGACGCCGCGGGGGCCGACTATACGCGCTACGCCGATGACCTGACCTTCTCGCTGGCAGCAGATGACCGCGACACGGTGCAGGGGCTGATCCGCACGGCCGAGGAGATCCTGCGTGACGAGGGGTACGAGCCCCACACGGATAAGCTGACGGTCCGCCGTCGCCACCAGCGGCAGGAGGTTACCGGGCTGGTAGTGAACGAGCGAATCCACCTGCCACGGGAGACGCGCAGGTGGCTGCGGGCTGTCGAGCACCGCCTGCGCACGACGGGCGAGTGCAGCCTCACCCGGGCTGAACTGGATGGGTGGCTGGCACTGGTCTCAATGGTGCACGAGCAGGGCGAATGCGCAGGTATCCCGGGATAGCCTCTCCCCCCGTACCCACCCGCTGTTTGCTGTTTGCTGTTTGCTGTTTGCTGTTTTTCGTTTGCTCGTCGCTCGTCGCTCGTCGCTCGTCGCTCGTCGCTGATAGCTGATAGCTGATAGCTGCCGCTACTCCCACATGTAGCCGAAGCCGGCGGCATAGTGGAGCGCGTAGTTCCACAGGTTCGAATCACCGTTGACGACGTCGGCCTCGGCGTATGCGACAGTGGCCTTGCCATCGACAGTCACGAACCAGTCGTCGGCAATCGGCCAGGTATAGCTGGCACCGTACTGTGCGGCGCCACCGGCGAAATCGTAACCGTTCCAGATGCCACCTTCGTCCTCATCGATTTCCAGGCCACGGACCGTGTTGTCATTATGTCCGATGACGATTCCCAGGCCCGCGCGCTGGGTGAGGTGGCCACTTCGCCAGGCTCGGTTGTACATGAACATATTGAACCCGTGCGAGATCTGGTAATCCGGCACTTCCGGCGGGTTATTTGTGAGTTCAATCTTGTGATGTATATGCTCGATCTCCCACGCCTCTCCCCCATTCCAGTTACCGTAGCGCATGATGTAGTACGGCGCACCACTGCCACCGACGGTCCAGTCAGCGTCGATGTTGAGAGTCTCCTCGCCCTCCTGAGTGATTTCGAGGTCGGAGTCGAAGTTGTACGCACCGCCGCCCAGCAACTCAAAGGTCTGGTAATCCCCATCGCCCATCTGGGCGTCCACCCCGACCGACGCAATCAGGCCGATCGCGACGGCAACCGTGAGCTTCCTGTACATGGACCTCATTCTCTCTACCCTCCGCCTGTCCAGAGTGTCTTTGCATCAGATGTCTCTTCTGAATATTCACTGTCCGACGCGATGTTCCTGTCGCATTCTGAAGTGGCTGCGCAGGTCTCGGCTGGAATGACGGAGAATCGCATTTGCGGGGCGAGTGATAATCTGTCTCTTGACCAATGCCCGCTACCTGGAGGCCAACTCCATGTCTGACAAACCTGTCTCAGATAGTCTGTGCCATCCGAAGATCACAATGCAGGCGCGGCAACTGCCAGGCCTGATCTGCGTAACGGGCGGGGCGGAGTGCCCGCTGATTGAGACAGAACGCGCTCGGGAGATACTTGATGTTCTCGCGCCTGACCCGACGGTAACGATACGACCCACCTCCGACGCCGATGAGCTACCCCACTACACCGCGGTGAACGAACCGCCGGAGGCCGACGATGTGCTCAACCGCACGCGCGACCTGCGGGTGCTGCAGCGTCTCGGCCTGTGTCCGGGTGATACGCGAAGGGCTCGCTACCTGATTGAACTGCTTTTCGAGCGCATCGAGACTCCGCGGGGCATCTGCGCAAACGCCACCGAGGGCTCCGAAGGCTGCGAACTCGCCCGCTCGGGTGCGTATGAGCGGCTCCGAGAGGCCGGGTGGCGCGAGGTGGTGTATTCGCGCAGTAAGGAAGAGATGGCTACATATCGCGAGCGAAACGAACGTGCGATCGCTGAGGGAGAGAAGCTCTTCATCCGCCCCCATCACCTTATGTGCATGAGTTGCTGGTATAATGGCGGCGATTGCACCGGGCCGCGCCCGAACGACACGCTTGCGGAGATCCTCGAGCGCATCCAGCGCGACCCGGATGTCCCGATTACGCTGGTGGAGGGTCCCTGTGAGGCCTGTGACTGCTGCGACGGGTTCGACCCGGCGACCGGCCGCTGCGTCCACGCGGGCGGCCTGATTCGCGACTACCTCAAGGACCTGGAGGTCTTCCAGCGGATCGGGCTCATGCCCGGTGATACACGTCCCGCGCGGGAGGTATTGGACCTCATCTACGATCGCATCGAGTCCACGACGGAGATCTGCGGGTATGGGAACGATGAAGTCACAGCGGAGGAGTGGAGCATCTGCGGAGGGCCAGGAGGCAATGCGGGGTATGCCCGCACCCGCGAAACCGGCGTTTTCGGGGAGAATGCCACGTGACCGAACACAACGGCGATGAAACCCGCCAGGAACTGGCCGATGAGCGCACCGAACTGGCTCGCGAGCGCAATGAGATGGCGCGAGAGCGGACCGGCGCGTCATCGAGTCGCACGGTGCTGGCGAATGAGCGGACCTTCAGCGCCTGGCTGCGCACGGCCCTGTCCGCAATCGGTGTGGGGCTGGCGGTGCCGCGTCTGCTCGCGCCGCCCGAGTATCGACATATCGCGACCTCGCTCGGGCTGATCCTGATCGTGCTGGGTGTCGCGATGGGCCTTCTCGCCGCAAAACGGTACTGCAGGGTCTCCGCCGAACTCGAAGCCAAAGGCCTGGAACTGACTCCCGGGTGGGTGGCAACGGTCGTCGGTCTGGTACTGACACTGGTCGGAGTGCTGGCGATCATTCTGGTGATAATGGAGTGAGCGCACCTGCCGGGCGCACTCACTTTTCGAGCCTCTGCATGGAGATATTGTCGAGATACATCACCGCGGGCTCTTTCCCGTATGCGACGAAGCCGAGCCACTTCAGGCGGTCAAACTCCGGCTGACAGGGGATATCGTTGGCCTCGTAGAGCACTTCTCCGGCCTCGCCTGTGATCGTCATCGCCCAGCGCGCGTCGGCGTGGGAGCCGAGGCCGTCGGTGATCTCGAAGTGGAGCCACTCACCAGCGGGAAGGGTCACGCCCGCGGGTTCATGCTCCTCGAACTCCAGCGCGCCATCGGCGGTAACGTAGACGCAGGGCCCGGGATCGGCGTAGCTGGCGACATTGCGCCACTCGTGCCAGAGCATCGCGCCCGGCTCGCGGTAGAGATCGAAGCTCAGTCTGATGCGCATGTCGCCGGTAAGCCGCGGGCGGTAATACATGTGCGGGTGGAAGTAGATCGGCGCCTCGTCCGAGTCCACGAACTTCAGCGAATGATCGCCTGATGCCGCGCGGTCATCGCTGACCTCGATGTACGCCCCTTCCTTCTCCGCCTCGACCAGCGCCGCATAGGCCGGCTTGTGACCGACCGCAGTCGCCTCGAAATCGTCCTGCACGAGCAATTGCCCCTTGCTCTTCTCGGTCGGCAGCAGGGGCAATGGCGGATGGCGCTCAGGCAGCGACGTCCACTGCTCGGGACCGTAGAGACCCGGCGCATCGTAATCCAGCGGGCGGAACCCAAGTTTGAGTGCAGGCGAATCGGACTTCAACCGGAAGTTACGGGCCTCTGCATCGACGAAGAGAGGATCGTCGAACCGCGAATGGGGGTCCATCCTCGGCGTATACCAGATATCCTCGATGCCCTCCTGCTCGCGCCACTCGTCCCACGTGAAGCCAAGGAAATGCGGCGGCTCACCCGAGGTGTGCCAGTACACGTTGTAGTCGATGATCTTGTTATAGCTCTTCCACTCCGGGACGTCGCGGAAGGGCGTGTCCTCGCCCTCCATCAGCACGATGTTGTACTGGAAGATATTGGTGCGCTCCGAATCGATGCCGAGGCCGAAGCCGTTGAAGGCGCAGATGTTGTTCAGCACAGTGAGGCAGGAGGTGCCGTGCTGCTGGCGGATCCCGCCTGCGCCGCAGTCGTGGCAGAGGTTGTTCTCGCACAGCACCCCGGAGCTTCCACCGTCCAGGTAGATGCCGTGCCCGACATCGCGGTCGCGCGCGACGTCATGGATGTGGTTGCCGCGGATCACAGAACCCGGTGTCAGGCCCAGCGAGTAGATTCCTCCACCGTCATCGAGCACGCGCATGACGTCGTGCACGTGGTTGTATGCGACCAGGTTCTCGCGCGTGCCCGATCGGTTGCTGCTCCAGTTCCAGCCGAGCGAGATCCCCGTGTAGCGCAGATCGCAGACTTCATTGTGCGTAATGCGGGTATTGTGCGCGATGGCGACGAAGATGCCGGTGGAACCGGGATGGATGTGTCCACCGTTGTGGATGAAGCAGTTGTCCACTGTGTTGTAGGCCGCCACCCGGGCCCACGGTTTCTGGCGATCCGGCGTGCCGATCTTCACCCCGCCGGCGCCGAGGTCATGAAAGTGCGTGCGCTCGATGGTGTTTGCCGCGCAGTCCAGCCCGAACCACACGCCGTAGCGCCCCACGTGGGCGACCTCGCAGTCCACGATCTCGCAGTCACGGGCCGCGTGGAACTCGAGGGCCGCGCCGAGCGTGCTGGCGGCCTGTGAGGCGGAGAAGCCCTCATGCGGCAGATGCCACGCTGCATGCCGGAAGGACAGGCCCTCAAAGCGGACGTTCTCGACGTAGCGTCCGGCCGCCTGCGAGCCCTCGGCGACGACCAGCCGCCCCAGCACCGGCGCGATGACCTCCGCCTGCGCGAGGTCATCGTCCTCAAACGGGATAACGCGCAGTTCTCCGGTGCCCCGGTCGAGTTGCCACTCGCCGGCCACATCGCAGGCGGCGGGGTGGTTGAAGACCAGATAGGGCGCAGTCGCCATGCCGGGCTTCGGAATCGACCACCGCGCGGGCCCGCCCAGAACCGCAATGTGCTCGTCCGGCTTCACGGCAGCAAGCGGGAATGTCCCGGCATTCCAACTGAAGTACAATCGCACCTCCACGTCACCAATGTCCGGCCATGCCTGTAGATTATCCCCGTGATAGACGAAGCGATCCTTCGCGGTTCCCTCTTCCTCCTCGGTCGGGACGCCGCTGAGTGTGTGATACTGCCCCTCATTCGGCGAGCGAGCGTAGATGTAGCGCCGCCCGTCGATGAAAAGCTGCCGGAAGACCCACCCGTGGTCGGCCGCCTCCGGTATCGTCACCGTCCACGACCCATCCTCCTGCCGCGTCAGGCCCGTAATGCGCCGCCCGCCCGAGATCACCGGCGTTGCTCCGTCGGCCGCCGCGTACACTATCGGCGCGCCGGGGGCCCCCGAATCTTCGGGGCCAAGGGTCAGCGGCTCGTCGAGGAAGTAGGTCCCATCCGCGATTTCGATGGACACGCCGCCGCGGGGCAGATCGCCCTCGGCCTTTATGGCGCGCACCTCGTCCCGCGCGCGCTGCAGAGTCGCAAAGGGCGCGTCAGCCGTCCCCGCGGCCTCGTCGGAACCGTCCGGGGCCACGTGGATCGTGGTCTGCGCGCTCAGCGGCCACGCAACTGTCATCAGCAGCGCGATCGTCGTGATCGTGCGCATCTCAGATCACCCTCGTTGTCTCGCTCACAGCTCGCGCAGCTCCAACTCGTAGCGCCCGGCGGGCAGGCCGAGCGTAAGTGTTCCCGCGTCCTCATTGATGCTCACGTCCACAGGCTCGTCGAGGCCGGTCAGGCGCATCATGTCCGGCTCCACCGGAGAGAACAGCGTGACGGATGTGGGCTCGTCGCAGGCGATGGTGGCCCGCAGGACGTGCTCGTCGATCACCGCTCCTGCGGTCACCGGGACGTCGGCGGTGAGAAGCCTGGCCTCGCCCACCTGCAGCTTCGTCCCGTTCACCATGGCGTACCGGTGCACGCCCGCGCGGCTGTCGCGGACCATCGCGGCGTCCGCGGTGAATGCAAGCTCATCGGCGGTCGTCGCTTCGTCCCCGCCCAGCGCAATCGTGTCCATCGCGGAACCTACGCGAACCTGCACCGCCCGTCCGCTGTCGTCGACCGACCGTGTATGCAGTTCAGCGGTGCCCGCGGAGCCAGCAGTAATCCCCCACACGATCGTCTGCTCTCTCACGCCGGGAACCTTCGCCGAAAGATAATGCCCGTAGTTCTCACAGTGCGGGTGCTGGCGGTGCTCGATAGCCACCTGGCCGGGTTCGATGAACCTCGCGAGGGCCTCTCCCGTCCGCCGGACCGTGCACTGCCCCGCTTCACGGATCTCGTCGCGTGGGATGGAACTGCCATCGACGAGGAACTCGCCATCGGGGGTGGTGTGGAGCAGCACCTCCACCGTTCGCGCCGGCCCACCGCTCGCGATTTCGTCAAAGATGATGTAGTAGTCGGGTGTTACGGAGATGACGTGGCGCAAATAGCGCTGGAGGCCTTCGTAGCAGGGGGATGCGTCGCCGACCGTGTAGTCCATCGCCGCGGTCGAAGCGAAGCCGACGACGTGCCCGCGCTCAGGCAGTTGACCCTCGCCATCGACAAGGATTGCGTTGTGGCCGATGGTGCCGTAGGTGTACGCGTGGCGCGCGTCGATCATCTCCTCGGTCATATTGCGCTCTGGCGGATAGGGACGGTCGTATATCTGATAGCCGGGGTCATTGAGCAACCACTCGTCATCGTACGCGAGGATGAAACTGTTCTGATCGAGGTGGTTGTGATGGGCGACGTATCCGGACTTGAGCGCCAGCAGACTTCCGGTGTCGCGCCATCCCGAGCGCATAGCGACCCAGTCGATATCTCGGAAATGCTTCGCGGTGGGCAGGTCCGGCTGTTGCGCCAGACGTTCGATCTTCGGGCCCATCTTCCCCGCCTTCTGCAGGTACCAGGCCGCGAGAGGGCTACTTTCCACTTCGAGCATGGCCCGCGCCAGCCCCGTCAGCGTGGGGCCAATGCCCTGAGGACCGCCGTTATCACCGAAGTTCGCCAGTCGGCCGCCACCGGGCACCATAAAGTACGCCGGGAACGTGATCGCCTCTGACAGATACGGGTGTTCGAAGAGGTTCACCCCGACGATCGCGTCGCTCTTGCGCACGAGATACATCAGGTTATCCACGGCGGCTGAACCATAGCCGAAGCCCTCGACCAACCCGCCGTCCACGCCGCCCTGCTCATCGAAGAACAATCGCGTCTTATCCAGCGCCTGCCCGAGCCACTCGTCCGCGCGCTCGTGTTCGCCCAGCAGCGTCAGTCCCGCCACGCCCAGTTCCGTGTTGATCATCGCGTACCCGTTGGGCCATCGCCCCGGAGCCGACACGTAGGACGCGTCATCGTTGCCATGCTCGTAGATGAACTCGGCGCCCTTCTCCGCGATGGCCTCCACCACCGTGGCGCGATCCTCCTCCGGCAGGTCGTGCCAGAGCAAGTCCACCGCCACGCACATCCCGCGGGTCAGGTGGTGGGTGTCGAGACACGGCTGCGTCCCGTACCACGGGTCCGTCCACTGCCGCCAGTCCGCGACCGCAAGCATCAACTTCCGGCACCAGCCGAGGTACTTGCGATTGTCGGTGAGCACGTATGCCCGCGCGGCTGACGCCATCGCCGAGCGCAATTCCCCCGCCATACCGGTCCAGTACGGCCAGCGATCATCGTGTTCCGGCGGGAACTCCGGCTCCGGCAGAGTCACGAAATACTCTTCGTAGGTCGTTGTGCGCCCGCGCTTGATGAAGTCGTCAGCCGCCCTGCGCGCATTCTCGACGGCATCCTCGTCGGCGCGAAGATCCTCAATCTCGGCCGGGGTCATCTCCAGCCGCGGATGGCCTTCGCGCAGCAGGTCATAGTCGGCTGCGCAGACGGTACCGCTGCAGATCAAGACTGCCAGAAGACTCGTGGTCGCGGTCAATCGAAACATTCACGTTCTCCCATCGCATGTATGAGCGCGAGATGTCTACTTCGCCGTTGCGCGCACTGCCTCCTGCAGGTCATGGGGCCACAGGAGGCGAACTTCGCCCGTGGCAAAGATTCCCCGACATCTACTGGAGATCACAGTTCAGATGCGCTTTCTGTTGCGCCCGGTCCGGCATGGTGTGGTGCTCAACTACCTCGCACAGCTCATGCTGCTGCTGGGAGTCGGCCTGCTGGTACCGGTTCCGGTCGCACTTGTACACGCGGAGTGGTGGATGGCGGCGGGCCATGTTCTCATCGGTGCGGCGATTGGTGGACTCGGATGGCTGCTTCGCAAGCTCACCGTCGAGTCGGCACTCCGCACGACGGAGGCGCTCGTCGTCGGAAGCCTCATCTACATCCTGACGACACTCGCGGTCGCGCCGCTGATGACGATGGGCGGCCTTGCCTGGGAGGATGCGATCTTCGAAGCGATGTCAAGCTGCACCACGACCGGGCTGTCGGTGATCCAGGATGTCACGAACGTCCCGCGAACGCTCCTCTTCACCCGCGCGTTGCTGCAGTGGTACGGGGGCCTGGGCTTCGTGATCCTCACGCTCGCGGTCCTGGTGCCGCCCGGCTCCAGCGCCTCGCGCCTGCTCACCACGCAGATCGAGAAGGGCGACATCGTTCCCAGCGCAGTCGCGGCCGCCCGCTCGCTTGCAAGCTACTACGGGGTCGCCACGCTCGCGACGGTTCTGTTGCTGCTGGTCAGCGGCATGGGACTGTTTGACTCGGTCTGCCACGGCCTCGCCACCGTCTCCACCGGTGGGTTCACGACCGCCGAGACCTCCGTCGCGGAAGCGGGGACGGCGACGCTGGCCGTGCTGATCCCGTTCATGCTGATCGGCGCCTGGCCGCTCACGATCTACCGACGGTGGCGGAGCGAGGGGCCGGTGGCACTGCTGCACAGTTCCCAGGGGCGTGTGCTCACGATTCTGGCGCTCGTCTGGGCAGTCGGCTTCGGTGTCATGTTCATGGCCGCCGGCAGCAGTCCCGGCGGCGTCTTCGACGCGCTGTTTCTGGGCATCTCACTGCAGACGGGGACCGGATTCACTACTGTCAATCCCGCCGATCTTTCATCGGCAGGTAAGATGCTGATGCTCCTGCCGATGAACATCGGTGGATCTCTGGGTTCCACGGCTGGAGCGATCAAGATATACCGAGTGCTGGTGCTGGTCGCGCTGGTGCAGATGACCATCTATCGCATAGCGCTTCGGCCCAATGTGGTGAAGCCGTTCATGGTTGGAGGTCGGTCGCTGGGCCGCGATGAAGTCGAGACCGTGGCCGCGTTCGTTATAGGCTATCTCGCCCTTCTCGGGCTCTCCACAGCCTGCTTTGTGGCGGCCGGGCATGACGCGCTGAATGCTTTCTTCGAGTGCTCGTCCGCACTGGGGGCATCGGGGTTCACGGTGGGCCTGGCCTCAAGCGCTCTGCCGGTGTGGCAGAAGATGCTGTTGACATTCAACATGTGGGTCGGGCGCGTCGAGATCGTGCCCGCTGTCCTCGCCCTGTACCCGCCGGTCTGGCTGCGCCGGCGGAGACGATAAACTGCACAAGGCCCGGGATCGCCCGGTGCCGGATATCGGGATTGTGGTTCGCACACGGATGCCGAAGGTGGTAGGATAATGAGAGTGCTGATCGTTGGCTCCAGCCGACTTGCACTGCAGACGTCGGAGATCTTCGTCGGCCGCGGTGACGAGGTCGTCATCATCGAGATCGACAAAGAGAAGGCGGCCAGCCTCGCGGAGACCATGGACGTCGCGGTGGTTGAGGGAGATGGCGCCGATCCGAGCGTGCAGGCGGCCGCGGAGGCCCCCGATGCGGATGCGTTTATCGCAGCCACCCGCGATGATAAAACGAACATCGTGGCATCGCTGGTCGCGCGCAAGTTCGGGATCGAAGAGGTGATCGTCAAGCTCGAAGATCCCGACTACATCCCGATCTGCGAGGATCTCGGCCTGGACAAGCTTGCGCTGCCGGAGCTTTCCTTCGCGATGTACGTCTCCGAGATGGCCCGGGGCCTGAACCTCGCGGAGATCGGCGAATTGCTCCGCGGCGATGCGCGACTGTTCCGGTTCCTTGCGGACGAGGAGCTTGTCGGCAAACCGGTGTACGAGCTGAACCGCGAGTTGCCCGAGGATACCGCGGTCGTTGTTGTTCTGCGAGAGGACGCTTTTTTGCCTGCCCGCGAGGAGGTCGTCCTGCAGGCCGGTGATGAAGTGCTCGTGATCACCCGTCAGCGCAACCTGGCCGAACTGACCAGGCGGTACACCCCCACGGGGTGAAGCGCGAGACGCGTCTGACGGTTACGGAGGTTACGATGAGCGACACGATAGAAAGATTCCGCGAAGAGCAGTACAAAGTCCTCGTGGGGCTCGGGCATCCAGACAGGGTCGAGCCCCTGATGCGGATCGCGTCTGTTTTCGCGAGGCGGCAGAAGGGTCGGATCGTGGCAGCGTCGGTGGTACTGGTTCCGGAGGAGGCCGATCTCGACCGCGGAGCCGAGTACGCCGATCCGGATCGGCTCCAGCAGGCGGAGGAAATGGTCGAT
>CAZAHB010000198.1:0-10414 GCA_964484945.1 uncultured Armatimonadia bacterium
CCGCGCGGGGGGCTGGAGCGTGGCCGGCGCTGGTCATCGACGAGCCGATGGCGGCGGCGATCGGGGCCGGTATGCCCGTTGGCGAGCCCGTCGGCAGCATGATCGTGGATATAGGCGGCGGCACTACCGAAGTGGCGGTCATCTCGCTGGGGGGCAGTTGCACCGAGCGCTCGGTGCGCGTCGCCGGTGAAGAGATGGATGAGGCCATCGCCACCTATGTGCGCCACGAGTTGAACCTCTACATCGGTGAGAGCACTGCCGAACAGGTCAAGATTCAGATCGGATCGGCGTTTCCACTCGAGGAGGAGATGGAGATGTCGATTCGGGGCAAGGACCTCGTCTCCGGATTGCCCAAGAGCGTGAAGCTGACCTCCCAGCAGGTTCGCGAGGCGATTCGGGAGCCGCTGGGGATCATCGTGGAGCTTGTGAAAGAGACGCTTGACGAGACGCCGCCGGAGCTTGCGGCGGACGTGATGAACCGCGGGATCGTGCTTGCCGGTGGCGTGGCGCTGCTGCGCGGGCTCGATCAGCTTATCAGCGCCGAGACCGACGTGCCGGTCTACGTTGCGGAGGATCCGCTGACCGCCGTGGTGCTTGGCGCCGCCCGGTATCTCGAGGAACTTGACGGTTTCCCGGCGGGGAGGTGATTGACACAGTATGCGCGCGATGCACGGATCTTCGCTACAATGGCAGGCGATCGCGATTATGGCGGTGGTGGCCGCGATCATCACATGGACACAACATCGCGCCCGTGCCGCGGGCGAGGTCAGCCTCCCCGAACGTGCCGCGAGAGCGACCGTCTGGCCGCTGCAGTCGGCGCTTACCAGTGGGGGGGAGGTCGTGCGCAATGTGGCAGTCGCCGCATACCGGGGGCGAGAGCTTGTCGCCGAAAATGAGCGTCTCGAGCGGCGCGTGCGGCAGCTGGAGGCGGAGAAGCTGCGGATGGTGAGTTACTACCATGAGAACACGGCCATGCGCAAGAAGCTTGGCTGGCCGCCCCTGGAGCCCCCGCCGAGCGTCGCCGCCCGCGTGATCGACTGGTCGTCCGGGCAGAGCCGCAAACGCATCACGATCGAGGCGAATCGAGAGCTTGAGCGGGGGAACGTGGTCCGCACCGGCGCAGGGCTTGTCGGCCGCGTTATCGAGGCGCAGGGCAACAGGGGGACGGTCGTGCTGCTCGATGATCGTGAGAGCGCCGTCGCCGCTCGCGTGCAGCGCGAAAACGGTGACTTCGGCATGGTGCGGGCCTCGCTTGACGAGGAGGAAGAGGGCGCGGCACTGAGAATGGTGCCCCACTCCCACAAAGCCGACCTGCGTGTCGGAGACGTCGTCGTCAGTTCTGGCGATGGTGGCGTCTACCCCAAGGGCCTGCCCATCGGCGTGATCGTCAATATCCGGACGTCAGAAGTTAACGTCGCGTCAATCACCGCATACATTCGCCCATTCGCCGATCTCGAGCATCTCGACTACGTATTGGTTGAACGCCGCGGCGAGTGAGGCCGATCACGCCGGGGAACCGAGGAGCGGCCCTTGGTCTATCTTGCCTATGCAATCCTGCTGACCGTCCTGACGGCCATCGAGCGCACCTGGCCGGGATGGCTGCTGATCTATGATCAGGGCCCTGCCCTCGTGGTGGCCGCAGTGGTCAGCATCGCCCTGTGCGCCGGTCCGGTCGCCGGGACCTTTGGCGGACTGCTCGGCGCGCTGCTGCTCGGAAGCGTGGACGGTGCGTGGCTGGGCGGCACATTCGTGGCATTTATGACGCTTGGCGCAGTGGTCGGCCTGCTGCGAGGGGCGCTGCTGGCCGAGAGGGCGCCGATGGCCGCGCTGGTGACGCTCATAGCGGTGCCGGTCGTTCAAATCATTCGACTGCTTTTCGCCGCACCGCCCAGTCCAACACCGTGGCTGCTGAAGACCGCAATCGCAGCCCCCTACAGCGCCCTGCTGGCTGTGCCCGTGTTTGCGGGCTTCCAGGTCATCACGCGGCTGCTTGAGCCCGAACCGTAATGTCCGAGGTGAGACGATGTCCGAACCATCCGTCATGGGGATGATCCCCGCCCGCTACGCCTCGACCCGCCTGCCGGGCAAGGTTCTGCTGGACCTTGCGGGCAAGCCGATGATCCAGCGCGTGTACGAGCGCTGTGTGGAGGCGGAGCTTCTCGACGAGGTCCTGGTGGCGACCGATGATGAACGCGTGCGGAGGGCCGTGGAGGACTTCGGTGGGCGCGTGGAGATGACGAGTTGTGATCACTGCTCAGGTACCGACCGGCTGGCGGAGGTCACGGGGAGACTGGACTGCGATGTGATCGTCAACGTGCAGGGCGATGAGCCTATGATCGCGCCGGAGGCCATCGACGCGGCGGTCGAGCCGCTCCTGGCCGATGAGGACCTGCAGATGAGCACCATAGCCACACCGATCGAGGATCTCGACGAGCACCGCGACCCGGCTGCGGTGAAGGTGGTTGTTGACGCTGCCGGATACGCGCTATACTTCTCGCGGGCGCCGATCCCGTACTTCCGAGTGGCCGAGGGAGAGCAGGAACCCGACGCGCCCCGGCGGCACCCGAAGTCAGGTATGCAGCCGCTCAAGCACATCGGTCTGTATGTCTACCGCCGGAAGATGCTGCTGTGGTACGCGGGGCTTGAGCCCTCATCACTGGAACAGACCGAGGGTCTCGAGCAGTTGCGCGTGCTCCAGGCCGGTCGGCGCATCCGTGTGGTGACGGTTGACTACTCACCGATCGGCGTGGACACGCCAGAGGACCTCAAGCGCGTCCGGGATTTGCTTGCCGCAAAAGGAGATTGACCGTGGCCGACGTCAGAGAAATACATATCGGTGAAGAATGCAGTATCGGCGGGGAGCGACTGGCAATCATCGCCGGCCCCTGCCTCGTGGAGGACTACGAGACGACCGCCGCGATTGCGGAAGACCTCGCGGAGATCTGCGAGCGGCTGGACGTCCCGTTCGTTTTCAAGGCTTCATACGACAAGGCGAATCGCACATCGGTGGACTCTCCGCGCGGGCCGGGATGGCAGGACGGCCTGGAGATCATCGCGAGGGTGCGCGAGGACGTCGGTGTGTGTGTCACCTCCGACGTCCACGAACCGATGCAGGTGCCCATGGCGATGCAGGCGCTTGATCTGCTGCAGGTACCTGCGTTTCTGAGCCGCCAGACGGACCTGCTGGTGGCCGCGGGGGAGACGGGCAAGCCGGTAAATGTGAAGAAGGGCCAGTTCCTTGCGCCCGAAGACATGGAGCATGTGATCGCGAAGGTCACATCCACCGGCAATGACGATGTCTTAGTGACCGAGCGTGGCGCAAGCTTTGGCTATCACAACCTCGTGGTGGACATGCGCGGGCTTGCGATCATGCGCAACCTGGGCAACCCGGTGGTGTTCGACGCCACGCACTCGGTGCAGCTTCCCGGCGGGGCGTGTGGCGCATCGGGCGGGCAGCGGGAGTTCGCGCCGGTGCTTGCCAGGGCGGCGGTCGCGGCCGATGTGGACGCGGTCTTCATGGAGGTGCACCCCGATCCCGACAGCGCGCCCTGCGACGGCCCGAACATGATCCCTCTCGAAGAGGTCGAGGATTTGATTGAAACGCTGCTCTCCGTCCGGCGGGCAGTGCGTTGAGGTATTACCCATGAGTGTAGACGAAGCCGTAAATGAACCTGAGCCGCAGACACCCGCAGGGGTGGAACCGCAGGCAATTCTGGAGCACGCCCGCAACGCGCTGGACATCGAGCGCCGCGCCATCGAATGTGTGGCCGAGCGCCTCGACGAACGCCTGGTGGAGGCCGTCGAGATGCTGCTGCACATGCGGGGTCGCGCGATCGTGTGCGGGATCGGCAAGTCCGGTGCGGTGGGCCGCAAGCTCGCGGCGACATTTGCCAGCACCGGCACCGCCGCATACTTCATGCACGCCGCCGAGGCCGTACACGGCGACCTGGGCATGGTGAGTTCCCAGGACCTCGTGGTCCTGATCACGAACTCCGGCGAGACCGAGGAGATCGTGCGGATCCTGCCTATCATCAAGCGGCGCGGAGCCGGGACCATCGCCATCTGCGGCGCCGACGACTCGACGGTCGCCAGGGCGGCGGATGTGGTGCTCGATGCCTCGGTCGAGCGTGAGGCATGTCCGCTCAACCTCGCCCCGACCTCGTCAGCAATCGCCGAGTTGGCGCTGGGCGACGCGCTGGCGATGGCTCTGATGGCCGCGCGCGGCTTCTCCGTCGAGGACTTCGGCGCTACCCATCCGGGCGGGCAACTCGGCAAGCGCGTGCTCCTGAAGGTCGAGGACCTGATGCACAGTGGTGACGAGAATCCCGCGGTGGGCCTGGACGCCACCGTGGAGCAGGCGCTGCTGGCGATGACCAACGCGGCCGTCCGTGGTGCGGTGACGATCGTGGATGACGATGGCATGCTGCGCGGGCTGTTCACCGATGGCGATTTCCGCCGCGTCATGCAGGAAGAGGCGGATCGTAACGACGTGATGGCGAGGGCGATTGGAGATGTAATGACCCGCGAACCCACCACGGTGACGGTCGGGACGCTCGCCTACGAGGCCCTGAATGTGATGGACGAGCGGGAGTTCGACAACGTGCCCGTCATCGACGAGGACGGCAGAGCCGTCGGGATCCTTGACATCCAGGACCTCATGAAGGCGGGACTGGTGTGAACGGCCGGGAACCGGAAAACGGGAATGGGGAACCGGGACGGCAACGACGACGGCAAAGACAAAGGCAACGGCAAATGCGACGATGAAGGCAACGGCAAAGGCGACGGCTGCGACATGGCGCTGACGATCATACACACCTCGGACCTTCACAACAGCCTCGACGAGTCCCGCGCCGAGGCGCTGGGCTTTCTGAGGGAGAACGCAAACGCCCTGCTGCTCGACAGCGGCGACGCTGTCGGAGCAGGGAATATCTACGTGCGCCCGTCCGAACCGGTGCTGGAGCGGATGAATGCCGCCGGCTATCACGCCATGGCGGTGGGCAATCGCGAGTTCTTTTTCCGCAAGCGAGGGATGTTGTTCAAGACCCGGCAGGCGCAGTTCCCGGTGCTGACGACCAACCTGCTGCCGCGTGAGGGCGATTTTGGACATATTCGACGTTGGGTGCAGTTCGAACACGCAGGCGCGAAGATCGGCCTCTTCGCGCTGACGCCGACGATGATCAGGCCCGGGCACGTTTTCGAGTACGTCTCTGATCTGCGCTTCATGGCCTGGGAGGCCGCCGCCCAGGAGGCCGTGGAGCGTCTGCGGAGCAGGGTGGACTGGTTGATTGCGCTCAGTCATCGCGGCGCGGAGGACGATGAGATTATTGCCGATCTATGCCCTGAGATCGATCTGATCCTGGGCGGACACAGTCACGATGAGCGGTTCGCCGAGATGGGAAGCGGACCCACGCTGATCTCGCGCCCGGGCAGTCATGCCCGCTGCGCCGCGGTCATCAAAATGGAGCGTCGCATGGACGGTCGCAACAGCTTTGAGACGCAGCTTGTGGAGACAGGCCGATGACCGGGTGGCGCATGTACGCGGATGCGGGCAACACGGCGCTCAAGTGGGCAGCGCGGGAGGGCGGGCGATGGCTCGCCGACGGGCGGATCGAGTCCGAGGCGCTGCCGGCGGCCGGGACGGATCTCGCGGGCGTGCTGGCAGTGGCGGGCCTTGATCCTGATGAGTGCACAGGTGCCGCGCTCGTGTGCAGCCGCCCGTTACTGGCCGGCGAGGCCGAGCGTGTGCTCGCCGCGGCCACCGGCATGGACGTGCGGCTGCTCGGGCGCGAGTTGCAGGCGGACGTTCCCGTCGAATACCGGGACCCCGAGGAGATCGGCCAGGATCGCCTGGCCGCCGCAGAAGGCGCGATCTCCCTGGTGGGAGCGCCGGTCATCGTGATGACGCTTGGCACGTGCATCACCGCGCAGGCGGTGGATCCTGAGGGAACGCTAACCGGTGGCGCCATCGCGGCTGGGGTGGCTGCGCAGGTGCGGGGCATCGCCCACGCTGTGCCACATCTGAGCGAGGCGGCAGCAGACGCTCGAAAGATCCTGCGCTCTGATGCGGCGCTGCCGGAGAGCGGGCGCTCGACAGTTGAGAGCCTCGTGCTGGGTCTGGCTGCCTCGCTGCGCGGGACGGTTGCAGCGCTCATTGAGGACATGCAGACCGCGATTGGAGAGGCGCCGGTGATCGCGACCGGCGGAGATGCGGAGCTGGCGTCCCGACTGCAACGGCGGCAGGCTGGAAGCCTGCCCCACGTTTCTGATGAGTCCCACGCGATGATTGACCGCGTCGAGCCACTGCTTGTGCTGGAGGGGCTGAGAGTCGTTGACGAACGGACGTGATGACAACCCGGCCGCACCGGTCACCATCGGCGGGGTGACGGTTGATCCCCCGTTGATCCTCGGGCCGATGGCGGGCACGACCAACCGCGTCTACCGGTTGCTGTGCCGCCGGGGAGGCGCCGGGCTTGTGTGCAGCGAGATGGTGTCGATCAACGCCATCGTGCAGGGGAATCCGCGCACTCAGGAGATGCTCGCGACGTTCGAGGACGAGCATCCGGTTTCGATCCAGCTTTTCGGCTCTGAGCCGGAGATCATGCGGGACGCGGTGCCCGAGGTGGTCGAGGCCGGGGCGGATATCATTGACATCAACATGGGGTGCTCGGTGCGCAAGATCCGCAGCAACGGCGCGGGTGTTGCGTTGATGGGGGAGCCCGAGCAGGCAGAGGAGCTGACGGCCGCGGCCGTCGAGGCGTCGGAGGTTCCCGTCACGGTCAAGATCCGCGCGGGTCTGACCATGCACGATGACAGCTACGTGGACTACGCGCGGCGCATGCGGGATGTGGGCGCAGCCGCGGTGGCGATCCACTGGAGGGCGGCGTCGCAGGGCTTCGGGGGTACGCCGGGCTGGCAGCCGATAACCCGGGTGGCCCGCGCGCTCGACGTGCCGGTGATCGGCAACGGGGACGTCGAGCAGCCCGAAGAGGCCCCGATGATGATGCGGCACACCGGTTGCGATGCGGTGATGATCGCCCGGGCGGCATGGGGGCACCCGTGGATCTTCGACCGCGCGGCGGCGGCTCTGCGAGGGGAACGCGTGCCGCCGGAGCCGGATGTCGGCGGGCGACTGGGCACAGCGCTGCTGCACGCACAGATGCTGGTGCTCGATGCCGGTGAGCGGATTGCGATGCACCAGATGCGCGCACAGATGCATCATTACGTGAAGGGGCTGCCGAACGCGAGCCACTTCCGGCGCGAGGCGAATGCACTCGAAACCATCGAGCAGCTTCGCGAGTTGATCGAGTGGTACATGCGCGATCTGCGACGCATCCGTGCGAAGGCACCGACCTGCGCACGGTGACTGAAAGGCCACCATGAAACACATACTGAGTATCAGCCTGGGGTCGTCGGCGCGCGACAGCTCGGCCGAGATCGAGATGCTCGGTCAGCGGCTGCTGCTGGAGCGCCGCGGTACGGACGGTTCGCTCGAGCGGTTTGAGCGGATGATGCTCGCCAACGATGGCGTAGTAGACTGCCTGTGCGTTGGCGGAACGAACCTGGGCCTTTACTGCGCTGGGCGATATTACCCGTTCCGCGAGATCAGCAATATCGCCGATCGGGTGAAAAGCACGCCGGTGGTTGACGGGGCGGGCCTCAAGGACACACTTGAGCGCCGGACCCTGCACTGGCTGCAGGAACAGGGCATCGTGGACTTCTCGACCGCAAAGGTGCTCGTGACGTGTGGCATCGATCGCTTCGGGCTGGCGGAGACGCTCGATGAGATGGGCGCCAACGTCATCTTCGGGGACACGATGTTTATACTCGGGCTGCCCTGGCCGCTGCCGTCGTTGCGGGCCCTGCAGGCACTCGGGGCAGCGGCGCTGCCCGTTGTGACACGGCTGCCGTTCCGCTGGGTCTATCCCACCGGGCACAAGCAGGATGAGATCAGTCCGAAATACGAGCGGCACTACGCATGGGCGGATCTCATCGCGGGTGACTTCCACTACATTCGGCGCTTCATGCCGGATGATTTGAGCGGGAAGATGATTCTGACCAACACCATCACCGAGAATGACATTGGGCATTTGCGCCGGCGTCACGTGGCGAGGTTGATCACGAGCACCCCGGAGATTGAGGGCCGGACATTCGCCACCAACGTCCTCCAGGGCGCCTTCGTCAGCCTCCTTGACAAACCAGTTGCTGACATCGAGGCGGAGGATTACGTGCAGATCGCCGAACAGATCGGATGGAAGCCGACAGTCCGCGAACTGACCGCATCGACGGAAGAGGGGCGCTGCGAGTGACACGATTTGCGTTCATTCTCCATCCGATCTCGGCGCGGGATGTTGCCCGGAAATACAAACTGGCCTATCTCCTCCCGGATTGCCTGATCGAGGCGATCATCGCGCACATGTCTCCGCAAACGGTCAGCCACATCACGGGCATTGAGTCCGCCACGGGTGCGGAGACCGAGGGATGGTTCGTCGGCTGCACGCTCACCACACGGCAATTCGTGAATCGTGACGAGTCAAAGACCGTACCCAAGGTCATTGAGGCCGCCCGCCTCGCGGAGGATATCGGCGCCGATATCGTCGGACTTGGGGCCTTCACCGCCGTCGTTGGAGATGGCGGCCAGCAGGTCGCCGACGCCCTTGACATCGGCGTGACCACCGGCAACTCCTACACCGTGGCCACGGCCGTCGAGGGCGCGTTGCGTGGGGCGGGCATGATGGGCGTCGAGCCAGGGGAAGCCACCGCCGCGGTGATGGGCGCAACCGGCTCGATCGGTCGCGTCTGCGCGCATCTGCTGGCCGATGACGTGGCGCGTATCGTGCTGATCGGCCGGCGCAAGGACGGGCTCGAGCAGGTCGCGGACGGACTGGCCGAAGCCCGCGCGGAGGTGGAGATCTCGCTTAGCCCCGGCGAATCGCTGCCCCAGGCGCAGATCGTGGTGACCGTCACCAGCGCGCTGGAGGCGGTCATCGAGCCGCATATGCTTCGGCCCGGCGCTGTCGTATGTGACGTGGCACGCCCCCGGGACGTCTCCGTGAAGGTCGCCAGCGAACGCGATGATGTACTTGTCATCGAGGGCGGGGCGGTTCGGGTGCCCGGTGAGAATGTCAGTTTTCATTTCGACTTCGGCTTCCCACCGAAGACGGCCTACGCGTGCATGGCCGAGACCATGATCCTGGCGCTCGAGGGGCACACCGACGATTATTCGCTGGGCAAGCGTCTGACAGTCGAGCGCGTCAAACAGATTGCGGCGCTCGCGGACAAGCACGGCTTCGAACTATCGGGCTTCCGTAGCTTCGAACGGGCCGTTGACAGCAAAGTTATCGAAGAAATCAGAGGGCGGGCAATCGACCGTGGAGCATCGCTGGGAGAGCCCCGCCCGATTGACGGAAGGGTGCAGACCAGATGAGCGACGAAATTGACCAGCGGCAGGTGAGGCTGGAGAAGTTGCAGGCCATGCGCGAGGCCGACGAGGATCCATTCGCGCGGACAGGCTATGACCGGACCCATCGTGCTCAGGAATTGATCGACCGCTTCGATGAGCTTGAGGGCGAAACGGTCTCCATCGCCGGGCGGCTGATGGCTCTGCGCGAGCACGGGAAGTCGGCATTCGCCGATCTGGCCGACGGCTCCGGTGAAGTGCAGCTTTTCATGCGCCAGAACAACCTTGGCGAGGAGGGCCTGGCGGACTTCGTGGACCTGGATATCGGCGATATCCTCGGCGTGACCGGCACGCTTATGAAGACCCGCAGTGGCGAGGTGAGCGTCGAGGCGAGCGAGTTCACGCTGCTGGCCAAGGCGCTCCGGCCGCTCCCGGAGAAATTCCACGGCCTCAAAGACCCCGAGCTTCGCTATCGCCAGCGCTATCTGGACCTGATCGTCAATCCCGAATCGCGCGAGATGCTCGAGGCGCGCTCGCGGATGATCTCCCGGCTGCGGAGAACACTGGAGGACCGCGGGTACATGGAGTTCCAGACGCCGATCCTCCAGCCAATCTATGGTGGCGCGAACGCGCGGCCCTTCACCACGCACCATAACGCGCTGGATATGACGCTGTACATGCGGATCGCCCCCGAGCTTTACCTCAAGCGCCTGCTGGTCGGCGGGTTCGAGAAGGTTTACGAACTCGGCCAGTGCTTCCGCAATGAGGGCGTTGACGCGCGGCATAACCCGGAGTTCATGCTGCTTGAGGCCTACCAGGCCTTCGGCGACTGGGAGGACATGATGGAGCTGATGGAAGCCATCGTGTCCGAGCTTGCCGACGAGGTCTGTGGCGGCTCAACCTTCACCTATAGGGACCATGAGATCGACGTGACGCCGCCGTTCGCGCGGGTGAAGGTCGTCGAGTCCGTCGCGGGGGGCACCGGCGTGGACTTCTCCCGGCTTGTGACTGACGGGG
>CAZAHB010000199.1:0-10339 GCA_964484945.1 uncultured Armatimonadia bacterium
TGTGGGGATGCTGGGGCACTACCGCTGCTGGGAGCAGACGATGGACCTGGAGCTTTGCTTCTCCCGCGACCGGCGGGACTGGACGCGCCCGCTGCGGGGAGGCTGGATCCCGCGCGGGGATGCCGATGAGATCGATTACATGTCGATCTACTCGACGAATCGCATGATGGACATGGGGGACCACTGGCGCGTCCTCTACCGCGGCGGGAACTCGAAACACAATCATGAGTTGCCGGAGGGGGTCGAGGAGGCGCGGCAGGAGACGTTCGTGGCGGACGCGCCCAAGGGCCGCTTCGCGGGCCTGAGCACCACCGACAGGGCGATCGGGGCGCTGACTCTGAAGCGCTTCAACCACACCGCGGAGCAGATCACGGTGGACGCGGACGTGCAGGGGCGGCTACAGGCGGAACTTCGCGACCCGTACGGTCGGCCGCTGGAGGGATTTGAGCTGAACTCATGCGCGCCGGTGGTGGGCGATTCGCAAAGCCACGTCCTCACCTGGGATGGGAAGACGAGCGCGGAATACCGCTATGACGTGGTGAGCCTGCGGATCGAGGTCGAGGACGGAGTGGTGTATTCGGTGGAGACGTGAGGGTTGTTGTCCGGCCCTTTGGAGGGCGCCGCCCGCACCGAAGGTGGGCCATTACATTCCCGCCCGCCGGTTTCGCAAGGACGTGCGGTCGCGAATGCAAGCCGAATGGGATACCGCAGAGCGGATCGTCTCGGTGGACCGCGGGAGGCAGTGTAATGCCTCCCCTCCAAACGGAACAGCGAACGACGCACTGTCTCTACCTCACCTGCGCGACCACCCCGATGTTCCGCGCGCCGAGGGTCTGCCGGATGATCGCGTGGCCGTCTTCAATGCGCGGGTTCAGGTCGCGGCCACGCCACAGGTCCCGGTAGGTCGCGCCCTCCTTGTGCGGCACGCGCAGGGCTTCGCCCTCGAACTGCTGGAAGCGCCCGTTCCAGAAGGTCCAGACGGTCTCCGTCTCACCGGGGAAGGCATTGCACAGGACCTGCTCGGCCAGCGTGGGCACCAGCATCTGCGGCCTGTCGGTCAGGAACGCGTCCTCGTGCTCGCGAAGGACGCGGTTCATCCTGCGGATGAGCGCAAAGGCCTCGTCCTCGTGCCCCCACGAGAGGCTGTAGGCCGCCGCGCCGTTGAACATCGAGTAGCGCAGGCCATCCCAGATGCCGTGCGAGAGGCTGCCGCGGCTGGTGATCGGCAGCAGCTTGAAGTCCGGGAACGCGAAGCGGTGGATGTGCACGTATCCGGGCGTGATCTCCGCCTCCGATCGCCCGAGGGCGGTAATGTACGCGCCGTCGAGATACGGGATCACGATGTCCGCGGGGGCGTGCTCGGTATAGAGCACGACGCCCTCAGGGAGCTTCTGCTTCGTCCCGCGGCACAATTCGAGGAAGCCGCTGGGGCTGCAGGCCGGGACCTCGTGCGGGTGATCGTCGCGCCAGCACCAGTAGCGGCCGGGGTCCGTTCCGCCCTCATGGAGGTACAAGCCGTCACAGCCGGTCTCGCGCGCGACCTCCCCCGCGCGGGTGGAGAGGTACTCCCGCCAGCCCGGATGCCACTGGCACATGTTCCAGAGCGGGTCATCGGGCGTGGAGTATCCGCCGGGGAAGGTCCCGTTCTGACGCTGTATGGCCCACTCCCGGCCGTGCGCCTGTCCGATCCTGGATTTCTTCGAGCACAGGTAGACGTCCATGTACAGGCCGAGCCTCACCCCGTGCTCGTGATGTGTCTCGACGAACTCGCGGAAGGCGCCAGGACCGCCGAATTGCTCGTAGTGATCGTAGTCGCCCCAGCGGCCGTATTCTTCGCTCTGGCGCCAGTCGAAGATGTGGTTCATGTCCACCGGACCGAACAGCGACTCGTCCTTTTCGATCATCTGCTCGGCGACGAACTCGCCGCTCTCCTCGTCGAACCACGTGTCGCCCTTGAAATACTTCAGCCACGAGGTGCGGAAGTTCCAGACGCGACGGAACCAGTCCTGGCGCGGCTGCATCGGCTCCATCCACGTGTCGAGCCACTCGCGATAGCGGTCCCACGGCGCGCGCCAGTCGCCGGCGTGCACGCCGAGGTAGACGCGCGGGAACTCGCGGCTCTCCCCCGCCTCGAAGTTGGCCTCGCGGAACTCGATCGACTGCCTGACCCCGTCTTCGTTCTTCGCGAGCACGTAATGCCGGTAGATCCCGGTCCTGTCGCGTGTCATCAGGTAGACGCCGCCGCCGCTGGTTCGGTCGTAGACGTCCATGACCTGCGTGGGGAAGTGGCCGGCCTGCGCCTCACGGAAGCTGCGGTCGCGGTTGCTGTGGATGGCTCCGAGACGGGGGTAGAAGTACCACAGGTCGCCGCCGGCGAGCGACAGTTGCGCCGTCTGGATGTGCAGCCTGCGCGCCTCGTCCGCGAGGTTGCGCACCTCGGTGAGGAATTCGAACTCATCCCCCGGCAGCGGCCGCACAATCAGCCCCACCTCAACGCGCGCTTCATCGCTGCGGAAGGTCAGCGTGGCCTCATCGCCGCTGACCTCGCAGGTCTGCAGGTCGAACTGCATTGAGTTCCACGTCGTGAACTCCTCGGTCACCGCGAAGAGGGGCCGTGGATATGTCTGCACCGCGCGATCGCCGTAGTAGCGGTTGGTGATGGAGGTGATGGCGGCGCCGTTCGTCAGATCGAACATCAGCGTCCCGCCGGTGGTCCGAGCGATCAGCAACTCGGCGTCCCGGATAATTGACGGCGCCACACGAGGCGGGCCCTCTGCCTGCGGCACTGCTTTGGCGGCGCCGGGCAGTTCCGGCATGAGCGCCTCACCCGACGCGGTCGCGGCGATCAGCAGGAAGCGGTTGTTCTCGGCGCCATCGTGGATGACCATGCGCTGGATGGTCTTCGCCGGGTCGGCTGTCAGCGCGCAGGCGTGCAGGCCGCGCCAGACGCCATAGCCCTCCCGGTCGAGGCACCACGGGATCTGCTCGAAGGTGGTGCCATCGGCGTAGTGGAGTGTCACCAGGAACTGGGTGGGGCGGAAGATTCGGTCACCGTTCTGCCAGCCGTGATAGGACAGCAGCTTCGGGCCGTAGTGCCCGCCCAGCAGCAGGTGGATCTCGCGGGCGGCCATCCCGACCGGGACCTCCAGCGACATATCCTCGTCCCGGGAGGTCGCCAGCGCGATCTGCCCCTGCCGCGGGACCGCGAAGCGCGCCCCTGCGACCTCCACGGCCTCCGCGTCGAACCAGTCCTCGAGCGCAAGGGCCTGCTGCACGCCCGCGAGGTCAAGGTCACGCGCGCCGGAGAGGTCGATCGGTCGCGCGGGGGCGTCTGCCGGCTGCCACGGCAGCGTCGCCTCGATGGGGAAGCGCGGGCGCGTGGCGCTCAGGCGCAGCCAGTCGATCTGCAGCGTGGCCTCCGCGCCCTCGATGCCCGCGAAGCGCAGACCGATGCGCGCGAGCTTCGGAAGCTGGATCGGGGCGGTGACGACGTGCCAGTCGCCATCGATGATCAGTTCATCGGCGCCCAGGAGGATGTTCTCGCCTGAGAAGCCGGACTCGTCGCCCTCGTCACCGTAGAGGAAGTACGAGCGCAGGTTCGGGTCGAGCGCCTCGGCGCGGTAGCGCAGGGACGCGAAGCGCACGTCGGTGAGCGGCGCGTTCGCGAGCGAGTGCAACCAGATCATGGTGGCCCCGCCACCGGATGCGCGAAAGGTCGCCACGCCATCCTGGAGCGTGTGCGCGTGCTCCTCCGCCGCGGAGTTCGGCGTCCAGCCGGGTCTGGCACCCCAGGCCTCCCGCGCCAGCGGCACATCGATGTCCTGCGCGAACGCGCAGGCGGTGAGGGCGAGCACGGCGATGATCGCGGCGGTTGTGCGCGTCATGGCAGGGCCTCCGTTGTTTCCGCTGGAAAGCTGCTCGTTGCGGAAGCGGACGCTGATGGTACCGAGCGGATTCACAGTTCGCAGCGGTCTACGTGCGCGCCCTGGGCGGACGCGGTGGCGTGGAGCGAGAGCATCGCGGCTGTGGCAAGCGCGGCGAACATGGTACGCATGGTGATCGCCTTCGTGGTGACAGGAAGGGCGCATCCCTGCCGCCCCGATCGAACCGGTTCGGTCCTAATCCTCAATCTCCATCCCCAGCGCCTGCGCCACCTCGACGGGCACGCCTGACGCGACCAGTTCATCGCGGGTGTGCGAGACTTTCGTGGAGCGCATGGCATACTGCCACTGACCCTCGACCCGGTGGAGCACACCCGTGACGTGGCGCTGCTGGAAGCCAAACTGCGCGTCCCACTGCGGCTCATGGGTCTTCGCCCAGTCGCCGGCGACCGCGCTCACGCGCAGCAGAAAGCCCGTGCAGCGGTCGCCGCGCTCAACATCCGCGAGAATCTCGGCCACCACTCCGGGAGGGGCCGCGTGTATCAGCACCCGCGCGGTGCGGTCCCCGTCAGTAAGCTTCACGTGGGGGATGTGCCCGAGCATCGCCGCCTCGTCGCTGCCCTGCCCCTGATACTGCACCTCCACGCCGAGAGGTTCCGCCACGTAGCGCAGCCCCACCAGCGCTCCGAACCCGTCCGGGCGGCTTTCGGGCAGCTTGAGGTAGACCGCGCGCTCACCCCGCGATATGGCCGCCCAGCGCCCGGTCTCGGACACACTCGCTCCCAGCCAGTGCACCATCGGCGCCAGCGCGACGACGACCGCGCCCTCGTGGTTGTAGCCGTGGAGGTCGAGAAGTACGCCGTGGCGTCCGGATTGGAGGTCGGCGGACTGTACAGCCCCGGACACGCTCAGCACTGCAACAAGCATCAACGCCCGTCGGATCCGCATGTCAGGCACCTTCCCCTCGAAAGTGGACGGCCTCGAGCGGACGGTGGTAAATTCGCGGCGCCATCGGGCGGACCTTCCCCTGCCGGCTCTGTATCAAAGTCAAGTGATTGGCTTCCGCGGTGCAGCGGCTGCCGGGCCTCACCCCCCTGCGATAAGCGACATCGCCGGCGGGACGAGGAGGGGGGGAGAACGACAAACGCGCGCTGTGAACGGAACCCCAATCGTTGATACAGACCCTCACGAAGGCGTATCCAGCACCGGTGGCGAACAGGCAGATAACGCTACCGAGGAGGGAGACCTGACTGATGGCTGACAGACCGAACGTTCTGCTGATCACCGCCGACCACATGCGCCGCGACGCGATTGGCTGCAATGGCGCGGACTTCATCGAGACACCGAATCTCGACCGCCTCGCCGCGCGCGGGGTGACATTCTCCAACTGCTGCACCCCGAACCCCATCTGTGTGCCGGCCCGGGCCTCGATCACCACGGGGAACTACTCGCACGTGGCCACCGGGACCAAGAATAACGGGGGCCGCATCCGCGATGAGAACGTGAAGATCGCCGAGCATTTCGCCGACGCGGGCTACCAGACCACCGCGGTCGGGAAGCTGCACTACGTGCCCTACTCCCCGCCCGGCGAGCCCAGGCTGCTGCACGGCTTCCAGCACGCGGAACTGTGCGAGGAGGGCCGCATCATCGCCAGCTTCGACCCGACCGGCGAGACGCAGGGCCTGGAGGACTACCACGACTGGCTCCACCAGACCGGCTGGGGTGGCTACGAACGCGCCCACGCGATCGGCAACAATGACGTCCATCCCGCGCCATCGCCGCTGCCGGAGGAGTTCCACGAGGAATCATGGGTGGCCACCCGCGCCATCGCGAACATGGACAATCACCTCAACGGGGACTCGGACCAGCCCTTCTTCATGTGGGCTTCATTCACCAAGCCCCACGCGCCCTATGATCCGCCGCGACCGTGGGACGCGATGTATGACCCGCGGGAGATCCCGCCGCCGATCGGCGAGTACGATATGCTCTGTGATCGCGATCCGATGTACCGCAACTGGCATGTCGCCTATGGCTGGAATAAGATGTCGCCGGAGGCGATCCAGAACTCGCGCGCGCATTACTTCGGGCTGGTCAGCTTCCAGGACTCCAACATCGGCCGGATGCTGAGATACCTCGAAGATGCCGGCGAACTGGACAACACGATCATCATCTACACCGCCGATCACGGCGACCTTCTGGGCGACTTCCGCTGCTTCTTCAAGTGCAACATGTTCCAGGGCTCAGTCGGCGTGCCGCTGATCATCGCAGGGCCCGGTGTGAGCGCACAGGGCTCGGTGGACGCCCTGGTGGGCCTGCAGGACATCCTGCCAAGTGTGGCCGACATGACCGATACCCCTCTGCCGCAGGAGGTCATGGGCGAGAGTCTGGACGATGTACTCAAGGGCAGCGAGGATGGCGTGCGCGACATGATCGTCTCCCAGAGCCTCGAGTCACCGAACCAGCGGTACATGGTCCGCACGCACCAGTGGAAGTACGTCTACCACGAGCTTGGCGGCGTGGAGGAGCTTTACGACGAGCAGGCCGACCCGCAGGAGCTTGAGAACCTCGCCGCCGACCGACCGGAGATCGTCTCCGAGATGCGCGGGGCGCTGATCGACTGGGTGCGCGAGAATGGCGATGACGCGATGCTCGACGCAGCCGGCGACCTGGTCACGACCGACGAGAGTGTCGCTGAGTGCGACTGCTTCAACGCCGGCCGCATGGGCTGGCGGTGGTATTGAACGACAGTCGCAAGTCACAAGTCGCAAGCAACGGCAAACGGAAGTGAACGGCAGTCGCAAGCGGCAAGTAACGGCAAACGACTACGACGTCGGCAACGACAGCCCACGGCGACATCACGGGCCGACGGCCGGGGCGTTCCGCTTGCTGGCGACTGGCGACCGGAGACTGGCGACTGATAGTCGCAAGTGGCAGGGGGGGGAAGGGGCTTGCACGAGTGCGGTTCCGGGGCGGGGGCGGCACGCCCCTGCCCCGCCGGATGCTCGCAGGCCGGGCATGCACCCCCTCATCTCCAGCACCCAATAGCGGTCAGCGAGCCGGGCGCTGCCGCATTGCGTCGAGCCAGCGCGAGACCCGCTTGCCGTAGATCATGTTCACGGTCCACACCAGTGGCGTAAACCGCCTGCCGACCCGCCGGGCGATGCCGCGCCACGAGTACACGCGCTCATAGATCCACTCGAACCCGCGCTGCAGAGCATCGACCGACATGCCGACCGGCTCGAAAGTGACATGCGAGCCGTCGTAACGCCTCCAGTCGCGATCGAAGATGCGCCCTGAATCATCAAGCTCCCGGTAAAGCGCTGTGCCGGGCAGTGGCGTGAGGATCGAGAACTGGCCGATGTCGATCTGCGCTTCCTCGGCGAACTCCGCGGTCCGCTCGAAGACGTCCTCGTCATCACCGTCGAGTCCGAACATAAAGCTGCCGACCACGGCGATCCCGGCATCGTGGAGGCGCTGGACGAGTTCATGGTACCTGTCGATTGCATTGAAACTTTTTCCGACCCTGTCCAACTGGTCCTGAGAGATGCTCTCGAACCCCACGAAAAGGGCCTTGCACCCCGCTTCGGCAGCCTGGGTGATCAGTTCGGGCGACTTCAGCATCGTCGTTGAAGCCTGGCTCCAGAATGACTTGCCCGTCTCCGCCCACCGCGCGAAAAGCTCCCGGGCGTACTCCGGGTGCCCCATGATATTGTCATCGACCAGGGTGACCGGCTCTCCGTCGATCTGTTCGGCCTCAGCAAGGACGTGGTCGATCGGCCTGGTTCGCAGCTTCCGGCCGAAGAAAGTGGAAACCGAGCAGAACGAACACGCGAACGGGCAGCCACGGGTCGCCTGCATCACATGCTTGGCGGTATACTGGTCGGTGTCGATGAGATCGCGGCGCGCTGGAGGGATGGAAGACGCCGGCGGGTACTCGTCGCTCTGGTAGACCGGCTTCATCTCGCCGCTGCTGAAGTCGCCCAGCAACTGCGGCCACTTCCCCTCCGCCTCGCCAACCACCACGGAGTCCACGTGCTCCAGCGCCTCGTCGGGCAGGGCGGACGCGTGCATCCCGCCCATCACGACCGGAACGCCGCGGGCCCGATAGGCGTCCGCGAGTTGATAGGCGCGGGGCGCAGCGGCCGTCATGGCCGTCACACCGATAAGGTCCGGTTCGATGTCGAGATCTGCCGCCTCCACACTCTCATCGATGATCGTGACATTATGCTTCTCGGGGGTGGACGCTGCTACGGTCATCAGACCAAGTGGCGGGAACAATGGATCACCCAGTCTGGAATCATCTCCGTCATATCTCGCGCTTTCAGCATCGATCAGGCAAATCTCCATGTCCTGTTCCTCCAGATCATGCATATCTTCTCCTGCAATTGCAATCGTATTCTCCTGTGCAACTTGATCGCTTGCTATCGCGGGTTTGCGAGCCGTCGTGCGAACAGTCCACAGCGTATGCTGCCGGCAGGACTTCCCGCGAGCTTGAACCATATCAGTTGCTGCAGGTGTGATGAAACACCAGCGCAAAGCAGTCCCAATGTATGGATTCTGTGGCACAACGAATTGTCCTGCCCGAATTCGCGCGTTCCGCGCCCCTTTCGGGCGCTTCGACCGGCGAGGAGGATGGTCGGTGGCACGGCTCGAATTGAAACATACGCGTCAGCAAGCGAGCCTCCCCGGTCCACGCGGATCGCTCCCTGACCAGTGCTGGAAACGTGCGCTCAACCCGATGTCGGAGGTATACAACCGTGTCGCAGATCGTCACCCTCACGATGAACCCGGCCATTGACCGAATCCTGACCATCGATCACGTCACCCCTGACGCCAAGCTGCGCTGCACAAGCGGTCGCCGCGATCCGGGAGGAGGTGGCGTGAACGTCACTCGGGGCATCCATGAACTCGGCGGGGATTCTCTGGCCGTCTTCACCTGCGGAGGATATACGGGACAGATGTACCGCGATCTGGTCGAAGAGGAAGGACTGCCGAACACCTCGATCCCGATCGACGGGATCACGCGCGAGCATATCATGGTGATGGAGACCTCCACCGGCCGCGACTACCGCTTCGGAGAGGATGGTCCGGAACTGTCGGACGCGGAGGCCGAGGCCTGCCTGCGCACGGTCTGCGACCTCGATCCAGAGCCCGACTACCTCGTGCTTAGCGGCAGCCTGCCGCCGGGGGCGGGCGATGACTTCTACGCGCGGGTCATTCAAACGGCGCACGACCACACGCGCATCGTCATCGACACCCAGGCCCCGGCCCTGCGTCCCGCGCTGGAGAGGGGCGTCTACCTGCTCAAACCGAACGCCCGGGAACTCGGCGAGATCGTCGGTCACACCGTAGAGGGCCGGCAGGAGATCGAGGCCGTCTCGAAGCAGTTCGTCGAAGAGGGCAGGGCAAATGTTATCGTTACGTCTCTCGGCGCCGGTGGCTCTGTGGTGGTGACCGAGGAGATGTGCACGCGCGTGCCCGCGCCTCCGGTCAAGGTCGAGAGCAAGGTCGGGGCCGGAGACAGCATGGTGGCCGGACTGGTACTGGCACTGGACCGCGGCGCTTCGATCCTCGACGCGGTGCGCTTCGGCACAGCCGCGGGCGCCGCGGCGGTGATGGACGCGGAGACCGGCCTGGGCTCACGCGAGCACGTCGAGCGGCTCTACCAGCAGCTTCTGAGCGAAGCTGACTGAGGGCTGCTGGTGTTTTTGCCGTCCGGAGGTTGGGCCCGGGGATGCCCAACCTCATGCAGGTGCCCCTACTCCCCGATCTCTCCGAGCACCCGCACGGCCTCCTCCCGGATCATCTCGAACGCCTCCGGCATCAGCTTCGCCCAATAGCGCGTGTCCGCCTCGTGACCACCGCGCTGAAGTGCCTCGGCAGTCGGGATGTAGCCGGTGTAGTGCGACGTGCAGTGCGCGATGAAGGTCGGCTGGAACGGTGACGCCATCTTGATCGCCAGCCCAAGCTCCACGAACGGCTCACCGGGGAGCCCCACGATGGCCGCATCGCCAATCCGCAGCACCTGGATTTCGTAGCTCAGGTTCTCGTCGCGCCGGCGCTGCAGGTGCACGCTCCAGGTGCTCGCGGCGTTGATCCACTCCCGCACCAGTCGGCCCGGCTTCTCCGGGTCCCATGGTGGCTCCGGGTCCGCGTCAAGGACGTCCCGGGCCCACTCAAGCTCCTCGTCGGTCACCTCGCGCAGCGGAATCGGCAGCTCCACGCGACGCCAGTCCAGCGTGGCGCGGTCGGTAAACTGCAGGCGCGGGAGGACCATCTCGGTGGTCTCCGCCAGGCCCCGGCCCATCGCGCGATGGTCACCTCGATCGGCGGGATTGATGTTCCCGCACGCCCCGTTGATCACCAGTGGAACGCACTCCTCGCCGAAAGTCTTTCGCATCTGTGCCGACCACTCGCCGGGCCAGTCCGGGGACGCGAGGGGCTTCGAGAACACGCAG
>CAZAHB010000200.1:0-10288 GCA_964484945.1 uncultured Armatimonadia bacterium
GTAGCTCGTAGCTCGTAGCTCGTAGCTCGTAGCTCGTAGCTCGTAGCTCGTAGCTATCCGTACCCCACACTCACAAGCAGATCCCGGCAGCTCTGGCTCTGCAGGCGCGCGCGGATGGCTCGCCACCACGCCGCCCCCTCCATCGGGCTGTTGGCGGCGCCGAAGGACAGTTGCTTCGCGTTTCCGCGGCCCGTGTAGGTGCCGGAGCCGTCGAGGCGCAGTTCGCCATCGACGAAGACCTGGATGTCATCGCCCTCAGTCACGATCCGGTAGGTGTGGAAGTCGTCGGTCGTGTCCATCTCGTAGCTAATGTCGCGGTTGAAGTGAAGCTCTATTCGGTCGGGCCAGAGCGTCAGCCGCTCCTGGGCGACGCCGTTGGAGACGATGATAAAGCTCGAGCCCTCAACGACTCTGGCCTCAGCCTCCACCACAACACGCTCGGATGGATCCGCGCCCCACGCATAGCGGTAGTGCACGTAGTCGCCGCCCTCGGTGCCGCGGTCGGCGAGCAGCAGCGCGCCGTCCTCAAGCTTCTCCTCCGTACGGGCCGAGCCGCGATCGCGGTACCACGGCTCCTCCGGCTTCTCTGTGGCCTCCCACTCGATGGTCCACTCATCTTCGTCAACGGCCGCATCGGGGTTCGGTGCGATCTCTACGGTATTCGCACCGCGCTTCAACCACTGTGGGTCCACCGGGCAGTCCAGCCAGCAGTCGGTGACGGTGCCGTCCTCCAGCGTATGACCGTTGAGCGACACCTGCACCTGCTCGAGGCGTTTGAGGCCCGGAATCTCCGCGTGAAGCATGACGGTCGGCTCCCCGCCGGCCGCGCGTGCGGCCTCGAAGTCCTCACCGACCATGATCTCGATCTCGAGCGGGTCCTCGGGGCTGATGGTCATCGGGTTGGTCGGCGTGAGGACCGGGATCTCCCGGTATTTCGCCCCATCGGCCAGCCAGCGGTTCGGCGAGCCATCCACGACGGTGGCGAAGTACAGCTTGTCGAGCGTCGCCATGTCCGCCGGGTCACCGATCTCGCGGAAGACGGGCGATTCGGGTGAGAAGAGGTTGAATGTGTGGACGCCATCGGCGCCGGCGGCCCACACGTTCATCGCGCGGCCGCGATAGCTCTCAATCGAACGCCGGCGAAAGCGCGATTCGCTCCGCACGCGCGAGTCGGTGAGGCAGGGGTAGATCGCGACATCGTGCTCGTGAGCCAACTGCACGGACTCATCCCATCGGTTCAGGCGGAAGTAGCCGCTGAGGATGAGGATGTCCAGCAGCCCCTCCTCGAGCCATGTGTCGAGTTCGAAGCCCATGTCGCGGCAGAACTGCACGTCATCGGGCAGGCGCATCGAAACGAGGATCGGCCGGCCGCGCTCGCGGCCGACTTCCTCGGTCATCTCGCGGATTCGGCGCATCAGGTCGGTCATAGCCGCGCGCTCTGCGTCGCTCGCCACGCCTCCGCGCGCAACGCTTTCGAAGTAGCACAGGTGGCGGAAGAAGTCCAGTTCGATGCCGTCCACGTCGTAGTTGCGGCAGACCTCTTCGATGTAGGAGAACGCGCGGTCGCGGATCTCGGGCAGCGCGTACTCCACCGAACTCCACCGGCCGTAGGGCGTGCGATTGTCATGCGCGCCGACGAGCCACTCGGGGTGCTCCTCCTTCAGCGGTGGGAACAGCAGGTAGGGATCGTCGGGCGAGTGCGCGTTATCATGCGTGTCATTCATGCGCATCGACCAGAAGACCTCGATGTCGTTTGCGTGCCCGAAATCGACCACACTCTTGAGGCAGTCCGAACCCATCTCGATGAGCGGCCGCGTCACATTGCGCGCGTCGGGCCTGAGCCCGAAGTCCTCCGGCTGGCGGTCGAGGATCGTCCCGGCTTCGGTGTTATGGGTGAAGAAGCTGAAGCCTGAGCTAATGGAGCAGTACGCAATCGAGCCGACCTGCGAGTCCTCGTCGGCCAGCGCGGTGGTGCGCATGTCGAGGAAGTTCTCGATCGTCAGTTCGCGGTCTTTCGGATAGTACAGGCAGTCGCAGCCGTCGTTGTTGGCGAGGATCCCGCGCGGCGCGAACGCCAGTTCCCTGCGTTGCTCTCGGAGCTGATCAAGCGTCATTGTATCGGCCTCTCCCTCCTGCTGCGCGAACGCCGAACTGATCATGACTGTAAGCATAACAAGCATAACACCACATCGAATTACACGCATTGTCTCGGCCCTCCCGGCGCCTCTGGTCAGTCGCGATCCATACCTTCGTCATACTCCATGTACTCGAACACGCAACCGTCCTGCATCACGAAGATCACAGTGCGCTGGTCGTCGGGCCGGAAGGGGCCCAGGATGACCTCTGCGCCCTCGATCTCACTGTCGTAATCGTCGGTCTCGAAACACACGTGCGGCAGCTCCCGCAGCGGGCCCTCGACCGGGCTGTCATCCTCATAGCGCAGAAACTCGACCATGTAGGGATGATCCTCCGGATCGGTTACCCAGACCTTCGTCTCCTCGACGTACCATTCGCCCTCTTTGGGCTCATCCGTCGGGAGTCCGATATGATGAAACTTGCGCATGGTGCCTCCTCCTTGTCCTTTTCCCAGCCGTTTGGAGGGGAGGGATTACATTCCCTCCCGCGGACTATGCAAACCTCAAACTGAACAGATCCGCATCCTTCATCACGATCCGCAGCCGCACCGGATCATCCGACAGGCCGGTCAGATCGCTCTCTCCGTCGCGCCACGTGACCGTTCGGTCCAGCGTGTCCCCGATCAGCGGGTCGCAGTCATCCAGCGTGTAGCCCGCGGTCGGCGCGCCTGACGCATCCTGCACCTCCACGCGAATCTCTCCGGCGGCGGATGTCGCGAAGTTCAGCGTCAGCGCATCGCCCTCAAAGATCAGCGGCTTCGTCACCATCTCGCCGCCCGACAGCGGCGCGTTCAGCGATACAAAACCGTCCACACGCAGCGCGTAGCGCCGCAGGCTCGATGCCTCGCCCTGCCAGTAGTCCTCAACGGAGTAGAGCGATATCTCGTTCGGCGCGCCCGGCAGAGTGCCCTCCGTCTCCACAAGCTGCCAGTTCAGGTAGTGGTCGCCGTAGGCCCAGGTGCCGGGGCGCTCGATGCCGGGTCGCACGAACGCCTCGCCCCAGCGCTTGAAAGTGCGGCCGTCGCGGCTGGTCATCAGCAGCGAATCGCTCAGCGCCATTCCGTAGCGGTCGCTGGTGCGCGCCCGCATCTCTCGGTTCTCGGGGTCCGGCAGCTTGCGCATCGACGGCGACCATCCGCGCTCGATGTAGCGCGCCGGAAGCCCGATGAAGATATGTGGCGCGCGGTAATACGGGTAGATCTGGTTGGTGTAAAGCTGCTCGGTCGGCGCTCCCGGGTATTCAAGCCATTCGGCCTGGGTCCAATCGAGGAAGTCCGGGGAGGTCGCGGTCAGGATCCCGCGGATGCCTTTGCCGAGTTCGTGCTCGCTGAATTCGCGCACGTAAGCGCGATACTCGCCCCGGGTCTCGTCCCAGAACGCGAGGTTCTGCGAGTCGAACGCGTACTGATCCATCACCGGCTCCTCGCGCATGCGCTCCCAGTGGACGCCGTCGGGCGACTGGTGCGCCCAGACCACGCGGCTGCCCTCCTCGCTCTTCCCGTGGCCGAATGCCTTGTATTGCGCCTCGGGTGAGGCATCGGGATTTGGGTCCTTGAAGGGCGCGAAGCCATGGGAGCCGGGCCCGGCCCAGACGATATTATTCGCGGTGGCGCCCTCGTGCTCGAAGACACCGACCTCCGTACGCTCCCAGGTGATCCCGTCATCGCTCTCGGCGAGGCAGACCCGCAGGTCCGAGGTAGCGACGCCGCGGTTCTCGACGCCATCCTCCCCTACTCCGAGGTGCCACGACTTGTAGTACATGCGGTAGCGTCCATCGTCCTCGAAAACGGTGACGTACCCGCAGCCGGCGCCCTCCCACGGGCGGTCGAACACCATCACGGTCTCCCGTGGCGTGGGGTGCTGCAGGCGCAGATCAGCACCCTCCATGCGGTCGATCAGGTGGTCATCTACCATCAGTTCCCGGCGCGATCCGATGTTGATTGGGGTCACATTTCGCCTCCTGAACGGCGACGGACAGGATTTCATGTTCAAGCAATTCGTGGTGTGTCAAAGTGATCCGATTGAGTGAGCGCGTTGCTGTCGTCAGGAGGGGCTTCCGCTGTCGTGTAGCGGAAGCGACGAAGCTTCCTTGCCCGCCCGCTGTTTGTCGTTGGGTGTGGGGCAGGCCAAACGCCGGGCCGGCAGGGAAGCTGTCGCCCGCGTGCCGCAGGACCCCGCGAAGCGGGAGTCACGACAGCGGACACTCGGGCGCCACTTTTCCCGCCGCAGGCGCGAAAAGCAGCCCCTCCGTACGACCTCCGTTGATGGCCTCGCAATTTCTGGAATATGAGAGGATGCCCGTCCTGCAAACGACAGCCGCTGCCGTCGCCGTCAGCTTGCGACCTGCGACTTGTGACTGCCGTTTCCGTTAGCTGCCATTCCCCCGCCACTCCAGCGCCCTGTCGATCATCGTAAAGATATCATTCTCCGGCGCGTACCCGAGCATGCAGCGGGCCCTGTTGATGTCGATCTCGAACGAGTGGTAACCCGGCGCGGGCACGTCGATCGTCGGGATTGAGGTCTTCTCCGACAGGTAATCTGTCGCGGGCCTGTAGTTGAACGGTGCTGGGCCCGCTATGTTGAAACTCTCGCCGAGCGCGGCGTCGTTGCCCAGGATCAGGTCGAAGGCCTGCACCACGTCGTCGATATGCACGATGTGGCGATGGTAGGGTGTGCCCTCCGCGTCCACCTGCGCGGCGATCCGCTCCTCGCCCGCCTCGACCAGCGCCATGATCTCATCGGGCACCTCGCCGAAGCCGTGCCCGGGTTCGGCCGGGTCCACGTTCTCCAGCAGCGAGAAATGCTCCAGCAGATCGTCCGTCTCGAACACCCACGAGCAGCGCTGGATCGTATAGGGCACCCCGTACTGGATCGCGTACTGCTCGACCATGACCTCCTCCATCACCTTCGTGAAGGCGTAGTAGCCCGGATAGGCCATATGCGGGTGATTCTCGTCGATGGGGACGGGCTGCTCGTAGAACCATATCCCGAAGGCCGCATCGCCACCGAGCAGGATCAGTTGCTCGATGTCCTCGCCGCGGCAGGCCTCCAGCACGTTCAGCGTGCCCTTCACGGACACGTCAAAGAACGTGTCGGGATCTTCCTTGGTGGTCGCCAGTTGCACCACCACGTCGGCGCCGGACACGACATCCTGCACCGCGCGGGGATCAGTAATCGACCCCTGGATGCTCTCGATGCCCTCGCCCTCGACGGGCGTCTGGTGCACCAGCGCGCGCACGTTCATCCCTCGCGCGCGGATCACCGGAACGAAGTGTTGGCCGATCTTGCCGGATGCGCCGAAGACTGCGACAGTGTTGATGTCCATGGGCAGGGCCACCTCCAGCTATCAGCTATCAGCTATCAGCTATCAGCTATCAGCTATCAGCTATCAGCTACGAGCTACGAGCTACGAGCTACGAGCTACGAGCGAACGGCGAACGGCGAACGGCGACGACTCACGGCGGGTTCTTCGGCGGGAGGGGCACGGGGACCTTCGGGCTCCGTGTCAAACATTAAGAATAACAGGCACACGGCCTCTCGCGCTTTGCGCGCGACCGTTGGGGGAGGTAGCCTCCACCTCTGGCTCCCCCTCCCTCCGGACGACAACGACGCGCCTGTGAATCGTTCGGAGGTCGGGCGAGCCTTCGCCCGACGCGGGCCGCAATGCCCGCATTCGTTGCCGTGCTCATCACAATCGGGAACTTTGACACAGAGCCGGACCTTCGCCTCCGGGAATCGGTCGAGGTGCGTTCGCCGGACAGGAAGGTCCCTGCGCCCCGCGCGTTCAACTTTTGCGCGTAGTCACCCTGCCGCACCCGAGGCTGAGACGCCAATGGACTGCATCAGGACCGTGCTGGCGCATCCGGCAGATATGAACGTTGACGCGAAGCTGAACCTGCTCGGCACGCGGCAACTGCTCGAGCAGGAGGGCGTGCCACTGCTCATGACGGAGGCAGCCGAGCTTGACGCCGTCGACTGGCAGGCCGGCGATGTGCTCGTGGTGGCCGAGCTTGAGTGCTTCAGCGCTACCGAGGAGGCCGCGATCGTCGCCGCGGCGCGGGAGGTACCGCTGATCTGGGTCGGTGTGCCGCGCGAGGATGCGTCGCGCGAGCTTCTGGCGCTGCTTGGCATCGATGAGATGGCGCACAGCCGCGACGGTCTGCTGCGCCACCTGCACCTGCGCGACCACGACCTGACGATGGGCCTCGGCGGCCCGCACGAGGCGCGGCTGAAGCTCAAGCACGTGGCGCACCTCACGATCGGCACGGAGATCGCGGGCGCGGAGGTGCTTGCGATCGCGCTTGCGGACGGCATGCGTCTCGCACCCGGCCTGGCGCTGCGCGATGAGAGCCCGCGGCGCGCGGTGTTTACATTCCCGGTCGGCCACCTCTTCGCGCTGAGCACGGGCCGGCACCTCGACCGCCGCCGCGATTACGAGTGGCTCGACTGGCCCGTGATGGCCTACATCGATGTGCTGCGGGTGATCCTGCGCAAGCTCCTGCGCTGGTCGCGGCCGGAGATGCCGCTGCTGCGCGTGGCCTACTGGCCAGTGACAGACGGCGTGCGACCGGCCGGCGTCCTCGCGCTGACGCACGACCTCTGCGGCTACTCCGAGGAGGGTGTGCGCTGGATCTGTGAGGTGTGCGCGGAGAAGGGCGTGCCGACAACATTCTTCGACCGCCCGCCCGCGCGGTTGGACCCGGGCGAGGTCGGTGACCACTGCATCGCGCTGCATGTCATGGACACTGCCACACAGGACGAGATCGACGCGGGCATCCGGGAGTTCGAGGAGCTTCACGAGCACGCGATCCTCGGCTGGCGGCGGCACGCCTGCACCAATCCCGAGAGCTATCCGGGGGTCTGGCGGCGCATCGAGCAGAGCGGCATCGCGTGGTCGAACACCTGGCCCGCGCAGTCGCACGCCAATCGCTCCACCTGCAGCCCCTGCGGCACCGGCAGCCGCCTGCCGCACGATGTCATGGATGTCGAAACCGGCCGGCGGATGGATCTGCTGGAGCTGCCGACGTTCGACACAGATGACGCGGATCGTCTCGCCTCGATCGGCTACGGGATGCGCCTGACGTGGGAGGAGTTCGCGAACGTGGCCGAGAAGCGCCTCGACCACGCGGCGAAACACGGGCTGGTAGCGGGCTACCTGCTGCACGGCTGGACCGCCGGTGTGGAGCAGGAGGCGGGGACCCGCTACGGGGCGAAGGACGCGCAGCGGATGCTCCCGCACATCATCGACGAGGCGCACGCGAGAGGCATGGTGGCGATGGGCGGGGACGAGATGTACCGGTGGTGGCGGTTCCGGCGCGGGTGCGAGATCGACGACAGTGGCCAGGCGCCGAGACTCGTGAAGCCGGGAGACGAGTTCGAGGCGGAGATCGAGGTCTTTCCGGCGATGGACGGCGGATGAGGGTGGGAGCCAGTGGCGCACAGGCGCCTTCCGCCCCGGCTCAGCCCTTCGAGCCGCCCTCTCCGCACGCCCAACGACACAGGCTGGCGCTGAGGTCAGCCTCTCCAACGACACACGGGATCCAGGGAGGAAACACAATGCCCGACACACTCGCGATCAACGGCGGGGAGCCGGTGCGCACGCGGCCGTTCCCGCCGCAGAAGAAAGTCGGCCGGGACGAGTTGAAGGAACTTGTCGATGTCATCGACTCGGGGACGCTGAACCGCTGGGGCGGCACGAAAGTCGTCGCGTTCGAGGAGGAGTTCGCGGCCATCCATGACGCAGAGTACGCGGTCGCCTGCACCTCCGGGACCGCGGCGATCCACATCGGCGTCGGGATGGTCAACCCCTCGCCCGGCCAGGAGATCATCACCGGGCCGATCACCGACATGGGCTCGATCGTGCCGATCCTCTACCAGGGCGCGATCCCAATCTTCGCCGAAGTGGACCCGGACACGTTCAACATGGACCCGGCGGACATCGAGGCGAAGATCACCGATAAGACCGCCGCGATCATGGCGATCCACCTCTTCGGCAACCCCTGCAACATGGACCCGATCATGCAGATCGCGCGGGAGCACGATCTGCCCGTGATCGAAGACTGCTCGCAGGCGCACCTGAGCGAGTACAGGGGGCAACTGGTCGGTACGATCGGCGACATCGGCTGCTTCTCGCTCCAGCAGTCGAAGCACATCACCTGCGGAGACGGCGGAATCGCGATCACGAATGACGAGCAGTTCGGGATGCGCGGGAAGCTCTTCATGGACAAGGGCTGGCACCGCGCGCAGTACGGCCCGCGGAAGTACGAGGTCTTCGGCCCGAACTACCGCATGAACGAGCTTTCGGGGGCGGTGGCTCTGGCGCAGACACGGAGGATGCGCGATATCATCGATCTGCGGCGGCAGCGCGGCGACCTGCTGCGCGAGCTTGTCGCGGACGCCCCACATGTCCGCGCGCAGAAGCTGCTGGACGGTTGCGAGCACACCTACTGGCAGTTCGGGATGCGCGTGGAGGATGACGCGCCCTTCACCGCGGATGAATTCGCGCAGGCGATGAAAGCCGAGGGTGTGTCATGCGGCGCGCATTACATCGGCAACCCGATCTTCCTGTGCCATGACGCGCTTCGCAACCAGCGGCTGTTCGGCGATTCGCGCTATCCGTTCGACCACCCGAACGCGCGCGAGGGGATCACTTACGATGAAAGCACCACGCCGCGCACGCAGAATGTCCTCGACCACCTGGTGCAGCCAAACTGCCCCACGCAGTTCATGAGCGAGGAGGACGTGCGGGACATCGGGCGGGCGATTGTGAAGGTGGCGGAAGGCCTCGGGCAGTAGCGCCGTGTTCCAGCCGTCTGGAGGGGCGGTCCTACGTGGCCGCCCGGTGTCATAAGCCCCGCACACGTTCGCATGAAAGGTAGCGACGGGCAGCGGGCCCAAACGGACAATAGGACAACAAAATCTATTGTCTCTTAAGATTAGTGAAGGGATCAGCCCCGCGAACTGGAATAGTCTCTACAAGTTTCTGTAGCGTCTGCTGTGCTTAGCACATTCTTAGAGGAGGTCGATGCTGGTGAAAGTTAGGAAGCACGGTTTCACCCTGATTGAGCTGCTGGTCGTCATCGCGATTATCGCGATCCTGGCAGCAATTTTGTTCCCTGTCTTTGCGCGAGCCCGCGAGAAGGCCCGCCAATCAAGTTGTCTGAGCAACCTCAAGCAGATCGGACTCGCGGCCATGATGTACGCCCAGGACTACGACGAACGTACGGTGCATGCATTTATCGGCCAGGCCGGGGAAGGGTACGATACGTGGTATGAGTGTATTGAGCCCTATACGAAGAATGAGCAGATTTACACCTGCCCCAGCGGCACCGGGCGGATCAGCTACAGCGCGAATCGCCGCCTGCTGGGCTCCTATGATTCGGCACCGAAGCTCGCGACGATCAAGATCCCCGCTGAGAAGATCATGTTTGCCGACGCCGACACTCCGAACCGCATGTGCATGCTGCAGGGCTGGTGGGACGAGGAGGACTGCCGCCGCCAGCTTATGCCCAGACACAACGACGGCGCGAACATAGCCTTCGCGGACGGTCACGCCAAATGGGTCAAGCTCGACGATGACTGGGTTGGCGTCACCAGCAAGGGGTACGACCGACACTGGCGCGCGAGCGGCGAGTGACGTACGCCGCCATCATCGCATTGTGACGGCCGCCTGTTTGAGGCGGCCGTCATACCGTACGAGGCGCTCACTTACACCTCAAATACAACCTTCATCGCCTCGCGGGCCTCGATAAGGTCGAAGCCCCGCGCGATCTGGTCCGGGTCAAGGCGGTGGCTGATGAAGCGCTCGGGGTCAATGCGGTCGTCGAGGGTCGCTTTCACGAGTTCATCGTGGCTCAGCGACTCGTCGGTGCCGCCCGGCCCGAAGCGCTCGTCCGCCGGCAGGGGCTGCTCAGTCTGCTCGCTGGTGCGGGCCGCGTAGGGGCCGAGCACGCCGTCATCCGCCAGCGCCGCGAGTGCCCCCACGGTCACCTCATACGCCCCGGTCGTCTCATAGACGGCGTTCGCGGAGCGGCCCAGTGCCTCGGCAGCCACCCGAGGGCAGCCGTCCTCGCCGGTGTCGTTGTACGCGTCCCGGCCGAACTCCTCGGCCTCGGCGGTCGGTACTTGCTGCTGGCTTTGCGGGGGTTTGTCCG
>CAZAHB010000201.1:0-10243 GCA_964484945.1 uncultured Armatimonadia bacterium
GGCTCGAGCGCGGCTGCCGGAACACCCGCCTGCAGCGATGCCACGTGTGGGACATCGGCGCGGGCGGGGTCTACCTGGGCTGGACGCGCCTGGAGCCGGAGGCGGGCGGGAACATCGTGGACAACTGCTTCATCCACCATCTCACGGAGGTCCACGGTGGCGCGATCGGGGTGTGGATCGGGCAGAGTTCATACAACGAGGTCACCAATAACGAGATCGCGGACATGAACTACACCGGTATCTCCGTGGGCTGGAAGTGGCACTACGGCGACAGCCTCGCGCATGACAACCTGATCGAGGACAACTACGTGCACCACTGTGGGCACAGGGTTCTCTCGGACATGGGCGGGATCTACACGCTCGGCGAGTCGCAGGGGACCGTGATCCGACACAACCGCTTCGAGGAGATCTGGTGCTATCCGGGCTACTCCCACGCCTCGGGCATCTACTTCGACCAGGGCACCACCGACCTGCTCGTCGAGAACAATATCGTCGATGGCTGCACCGACAGCGGCCTGATCGTTCACTACGGCAAGGACAACATCGTCCGAAACAACATCTTCGCTTTCGCGGAGAGGTACGGCCTGAGTCTGAGCAAGCCGGAGGAGCATCGGTCATTCATCTTCGAGCACAATATCGTCTACCTCGACCACTCGAACATGGCCGGGCGGCGCATTACCGAGAACGAGGACGTGGATCACAACCTGTACTGGTCGATCAGTGATGAGCCACTGGACTTCTGCGGCATGACGCTGGAGGAGTGGCGCGCGGAGGGGCATGATGAGAACTCGATCATCGCGGACCCGCAGTTCCGCAATCCGCAGCAGGGTGACTTCACGCTCGCGGAGGACTCGCCGGCCGAGCAGATCGGGTTCGAGCCGGTGTCCATGGACGGGATCGGGCTGTACGGCGACGACGCTTGGACGAGCCTGCCGGGCACGTTCGAGCACCAGCCGGATGACCCGCCGCCGGTGGAGGCGGAGCCGCTGCGCATCAGCGATGACTTCGACTCGTGGCCCGGGGTGGATGTCCCGCTGGGCGGGAATCCGCTGCATGCGCGGGTGCACACGGAGGACCATCCGGAGCTTGTGACGGTCAGCGATGAGGTAGCGCTCTCGGGCGAGCAGAGCCTGCGGGTGGAGGATATCGCGGGGCTGGAGAAGGAGTATAATCCACACTTCTACTACAGCCCGAATTACAGCGAAGGGACCGCGCGGTGCTCATTCGCGATGCGGATCGACGACGCCACGCGTTTCTACCACGAGTGGCGCGACAGGGAGCATCCCTACAATGTAGGCCCGACGCTGCGGATATCAGAAGGCGCCCTTGACGCGGAGGGCATTGACCCTGTGGCGCTGCCGGTGGGCGAGTGGGTGCGGATCGAGGTGACGGCACCGCTCGGCGAGGCCGCCGGCACGTGGGCGCTGGCGGTGACGCTGCCCAACGGCACGACGCAGCAGTTCACGGATCTCGCCTGCGCGAGTGAGGAGTGGAAGGAGTTGCGCTGGGTGGGCTTCGTCAGCATTGGAACGGAGCCGAGCGTTTTCTATCTCGATGATATAGAGTTGGGGGTGGAATAGGGCATTGGGCGTGCGGATGCCGGTTCGCCGGTCGAACAGCGGGCGGGCAGGGAAGCTTCGTGGCTTCCGCTGAACGGCAGCGGAAGCCCCTCACCCTCACGCCTCAAACGACGTGGCGTGAGGGCCGCCCCTCCTGGACGGCAAAGGCTCGGCAGGCAGGATGCCTGCCCCATATGGAGCACGAGAAGCCGCTTCCTGGCTCATCGCCATGTGGTGCGGGCTTCCGCAAAAGCCCGCGAGTCGTCCGTTCGCTTCTATCGGCGCTTCACGCTCGCCCAGCACGGGATTGTGATTGTGTCGCCGGGGCCGTAGTCGTAGATGATCAGGCGCGCCAGGCCGTCACCGTCCCTGTCCGCGAAAGCCCCGCGCAGCATATCCGCGCCCACGTCCCCGTGGTGCTCGGTGTCGATCAGCGGGGTGTTGTTGCCATCCACGTGCGTGATACGCCACGAGGCGCTCGCGTCCTCGTTCGCGAGGGTCTTTCCGTTGTAGTAGCCGAAGTGGTCCAGCTTGAAGCCGACACCGGATGTCACCTGCGCGTCCGCGACCTCCTCGACCGGCCCCTCGGCCACGCGCGGGTCATAGTCCAGCGTCAGCGAAAGGCCCGCCTCGGTCGGCTCGGCGGCGAGGATGCGGTGTGTCGCCGAGTTTCCGCGGTCATTGGTGATATGCACCATCCGCCCGACGAGCGCAGACGCGTCCGCGGCTGACATGCCTGTGAACTGCGCGTCCATCGTGGCCTGCTGACCGTCCGGCATCGCCGCGCTGAGGTGCTGCTCGGCGGACCCGTCCAGCGCGACCGTGACCGTGCGCTCGCTCCAGTTGCACTCCTCGATCGTACCCGAGTACTCGGCCCGCGCGAGAGCGATCTGTTGCCCGTTGCGTCGCACAGTCGTCCCGCGCGCGAGGACCGCCGCCTCCATCGAACCATCATGCTCACGCCACATCGCGAACTCCGCATCGGTGCTCAGCCCGCCCTCAACGGAGCAGGTGGCGCCGCTTCGCGGCTGAATCACAATGATATCGGTGAACGCGTCCGTCTCCACCCGCAGCGCGATCGGGGCGAACTCGCCCTCCGCGCCACCGGTGACCTCAAGCGGCGTGACCGACTCGACCCGCCGGTCGCCCACGTAGGGCTCGATGACCGTCGCGAACTGGCTTCGCAGCGGCGCCTCGCCCGAGCGCTGCATGACGCACCATGTTGCGTCGTACGAGCCCTTGCCTCCGGGGGCGGTGCATTCGGCGGTCCACAGGCGGCAGTCATCGGGCGCGATGTGCGTGGTGTGCAGGAACACGTCGTTCTGGTCCTCAAGCTCGAAATTTATGCCAAGCGGCCCGGAGACCTCGCCGACCATCGGGTCGGGCATGAAGGCCAGGCAGACCAGTTCGCCATCGCCCTGTGGGGCGTAATTCGTATCGCGGCAGGGCACGTCCGGCCCCGCCACCGTGCCGCCTCCCTGGGCCTGCAGGTTCGCGCCGGTGACCGTCGCCGGCCCGCTGGGGCCGTGGAAGGAGCGCGTATGCTCCTCGCCGCCGCGGACGCGCTCGACGGTCACGGCGTAGCAGTCCTCGGCGTCGATATCCACCAGCACCACCGCCCGCTCGCGCCGGGGGCGCGGATGCTCCCCGCTGAGGACCTCGGTCTCGGCGCGGGCGTATCGGGCGGGCGGGGAGTCGGCGAATGTGCTCACGGAACCGATGGGGAAGTTGCTGGTCCGCACGCCGGTGATATGCGTGGCGTAGTGGGTGCCCCAGTTCTTCTCCCACGCCCCCGCGTAGGTCCAGCCCACCGGGTAGCCCAGTTCGGGCAGAAGATTGCGCCTCAGAGCCGCGAGGCCGATGGTGAGCATGTCATGATGCCTGTGCTGGACGGCCACTCCGTAGCGCACCCACAGGGCGCGCTGCCGATCGCCCTCACCCGAGCGCAGGATGGCGTGCCCGTAACCGTCGAGGACGTCGCTCCGCAGATCGACCTCCCAGCCGCGTTCGCGGCCGATACGCTCGATCTCGGCAGCGACCTCCGGGTCGGTGACGGCGTCAGGGACGCCTCCGTCCGGGCCCCACGCGGCCTGCGCGAAGCGCTCCACGCCCGTCCACGCGTACGCTTTCGCGAAATCCTCTTCGGTCAGAGGTTTGCCCTGTCGCGGGGGCGCCGGCGAGGTGCTGGGATGGCCCGCGTCACCGGTTTCATCAGCCAGTCGGCCGATCAGCGAGGCATCCAGGGGGAAGTCATACATCTGCCGGAACTTCGGGTCCTCGGTAAGCGAGATGAACTGCGGCGGCTCGTACAGGTCGGGCATGAGTTCCTCGATGCGGGTGAAGATATCCGCCAGGCCCGCCATGTAGCGCACCTGTATGCGATTGTAGCCGCCGGTCTCGTGGCCCGCGCCGTCCTTGAGGTACTGGTTGCTCAGCGAGTAGCGCAGCCCCGGCCAGCCGTTGAGCAGGTGGTCCACCAGGCCCATCGACTGCGGTGTGCCGAGGCCCAGCGCCATGCGCGCGACCATCCGCTCCTGCATCGGCCAGTTCCGCGAGACCGCGTTGTCGATACCGTACTGGGCGCAGGTGCGGATGATGCCCGCGTGCAGGAAACGGTGCAGGTCCTGCGCGGTATTGATCTCCGGGTGGTGCTGTGAGCGGACGAAGTCGATCAGGGCCTGGTCGTCGGCGATCGCATCGAAGATCAGATCGTACGCGCGCATCGCGTTCTCCATGCGCGCGGTGTCCCAGTTGGGCTGGATGTAGGAGAAGCTGTGGCCGACGCGCTTCATGGGCCCCTCCGCCGGGGCGCCGACCGGCCCGCGGTAGACGCCGTTGCGGTTCGCGAGCTTCCGGTGGTTGAGGTTCAGGCTCATGTCAAGGTGCGCCTGTGCGAAGCGCGCCAGCGCCACCCCGCAGGCATGGGCGTAACGCTCATCGCCGGTGCGGGCGTAGGCCTCGGCCGCCTGGATGATTCCGGGTGTGAGCGTCTCCATGTAGGCCTGCCACTGGTGGTAGTAGGCGATGAACGGCCAGCGCCAGGGCGTGCCGCTCTCGCCGGAAACAGGCTCGGCGGGCTCGCAGCCCCAGCCATCATCGGGGAACGGCCCCGAATGCATGTCGCCCTCGTGCCAGTCATTCGATGGGAACCACGTGCCGCAGTTGGGGCAGCCGACCTTCCACGGGTGCTCCTCGGAGTCGAAGATCCACGGGTAGAAGCCACTGCGGTCCTCGTATATCTCCATTCCGCAGACCGGGCAGCCCTTGCCCACGCCGCGGTCAGGCTCCTGGCTGCCGAGGACGATCAGGCACGTGCGCGGGATGGCCGGCCCGGGGATGATCTCCCAGATCTGTCCATCGCTCATCTCGAGCCACCGATCGGCGATGGCACCGGTGGAGCCGCCTGACTCGCGCATCTCGGCAAGCTGCTCGTCCGTGTAGAGCGTGTGGCCGGACTTGAGTTGCTCAAGCTCGCCGCCCATCGGCCACAGTCGGGGGAGGGCGATGCCCTCGTACTCGCGCGGCTCGTAAACGTCGCTCCAGGGGATAACCGGGACGGTGATTGTCAACTCGCCGGCCTGACCGGAGAACTCGATGGGCGCGTCGCCCGGCTCCAGCGCGCGAAAGTAGAAGCGCTGGCGCTCATCCTGGTCCCAGCGGTCGAACATCTCCACGTTGTCGGGGTATTGCACATCCAGTTCGCCGGACCCCGCCGGCTGGCCCAGTGCTATGCGGAAGGGCTGTCCAGGGAACACCCACAGCGGTTCGTCGAGGATTTCCAACTCGGCCCACGCTCCCGGTGCTGCGAGGATTGTGACGATAATGATTGCGATTATGATGCGATGCATGTATGACCTCCGTGTAGGGCAGCTACTCCGTGAACGGCTATGTGCCCCGGCAGAACTCCACGATCTGCTCCGCGCTCATTCCGCCCAGCCCCAGCGATTCCAGACCGCGCCCCGGCCGGCCGCGGAAGTCCTCGTCGAGCACCTCCGAGGCCATCCGGACGATTGCCTCCATGGTGGGCAACTTCACACCGAACACATCGCCCAACTGCAGCCACGTGACCATCGCGTAGGCGACATCCTCGGTCAGGTAGCGATGCTGTAGCGACTCCGGGCCGCCGAGCGCCCGGAAGCCCGGACCGTCGCGGTAGGCGATGAGATAGTCCGGAACGTCTGCGTAGCCCTGCTCGTGGGACATTTCCGGCTCGGGCATCAACTCGATGCCCATCGCCTCGCCCAGTTCGAGGCGCTCATTATCGAGGGCTTCGATCAGCCGCGCGACCGCGGGTGTGACGCCCTCCTCGTAGAATTCCCAGTCGCGATCGACGCGCTCGATGTAGGCGGCATTGAGGACCATCACCGCCGGGTGGATCACCGGGTTCCCGTTGCTCAGCATCGTCTCCAGCATCCCGCCCCGGGGCGGGACCTCGCGGATGCCCGGGAAAACCGGGCGGAGCACCCGGGCGATCGCGCGCGTCTCTGAGGATGGAACAGCCGCGAGCTTCACCAGCTTGACCCTGTGGCGGATGGTGACACCCCGGGGGCCGGAACTGCGCGCGGCGAAGGGGAGTGTGGATGTCTCCGCAACGACCGGCGCGCTGCCGAGGTCGCTGGTTTCGGCGATCACGTGGCGGACCTGCAGAGCGCCACCGGTGCCGCCGGGCATGACGACAATGCGCTGATCGTACGTGACGGCGCGCGCAAGCTCCTCCGCGATGGGCTGGTGGCCGGCGGATTGTGCGACGATCAGGATCAACGAGGCGCCCGCGACGGCATCACGGATGTCATCGGTGACCAGATCAAGCTCCGCGCGCCCCTCGCAGACCCCGTCCACCTGCAGGTGGTGATCGGCCAGCAGGTCCTCTACCTCCTCGAGGAACTGCGGAAGGTCCCACAGGCGCACGGACCAGCCCTTGAGCGCAAGCTCAGCGGCGGCCGCCCGCGCCCCCGCGCCTCCTCCGAGGACGGCGACCGTCTGTGTTTGGGGTGTCATGGAGGTGCCTCCATCGATATCTCGCTCGGTCCAGTTCGTCTTGCCATCGCGTCAACGGTTGTGTTCCTCCCCGCGCCACTCCTATTGCGGCGCCTCCACCTCATCCACCGGCGGGTAGGCGTCGCGAAGCTCCGCAGCGCGCGCCTTTGTCGCCTCCCAATCGCCGGGCTCCTCGACCACCGTGAAGACCAGCGTGTGATCGAGTTCATCGCCTTCGTCGAGCGACAGCCCTGTGTTGTGCGTCACGTAGAACTTATGGTAGCGCTCCAGATCCCAGATCTTGATCGAGGCGCCGTTGCCGGTCGGGACCCGCGTGAGGTAGAGCAGGACGCTCAGCTTTTGCTCGGGGAACCATTGCGCCACCCAGCGGGCGGGCTTGTTGAGTTCGAACCTCTGATCCGCTTCCCCGTCGCTGTCGAGAACGCCCTCCTCGATGGTACCGTCGGGAAGCTGAGCGAGCCACTTTGTGGTCGCGGGTTCGATGCAGTGCATGAAGAGGTACATGAGCTTCAGATCGTGAGCCTCGGTCGCCTTCAGCAGCGCCCGCTCGACGATCTCCGAGTCCTTCACGGTCACCGTGTGCTCTGCGTCGAACTTGTGGATCGTGGACTTCTTGAAAAGCTCGAACTCATCGCCGGTCAGCGTCTCGCCGGGCGCGACAGACTGGTCTTCCCCGTCAACGCTGAACTGCAGCGAGTGCACGATCTCCTGCCCGCCCTCGGTGTGCCCGGTGCCGATCCACTCGCCGCCCTCCGGTACGAGCACGGTCCCGAAATGGCCGGTCGGCCCGGCGACCTCGTAGTCGTTCCAGTGGATCTCGTCGATGGTCCAGGCACTGGGCGCCTCGAACTTCACCGAAAGGTTCTCGGTTTCCACTGTCATGAAGCCGATCTCCGGCACGCCCTCGTCGTAAAGCTGATTCGGTCGCGCCTCCGCCTGCTGCATCGGATACTCCTCCTGCAGCGACTCGACGAGGTCCGTGGCCACTGCCTGCCAGTCATCGCCGCCCTCGAAGCACTTCAGGACCATCGTGCCCTCGAACTCGGTGCCGGCCGTGATGCTGCCCCGGGTCGGCTGCACCCAGAACTTGCGATAGCCCGTCTGATCCCAGATCGTCACAGAGCCGCCCGGCGATTCCTGCAGGTAGACCACGACACCCCGGTTGGTGCTCTCGTTGTAGAGCGCGAATGCCGGAACCGAGGCGTTGATGCAGTGAGCGCCCTCGCTGGCGAACTCACCGGCTTCGGGCGATCCGGTGTCGGGGATCGCCAGCCAGTGGGTGAACTCGGGAGAGAAGGAGTAGATGAAGGGGTAGAACGCCGCGAGATTCGCGTCCTCGGTGAACGCGAACTCGTTCGTCTGGCGAAGGACCCCGTCCTCGAACCGCGTGGTCGAGGTCTGCTCGATGCCTGCGAGCATCGATTCCTTGACGATGGTTACCTCACCGGCCACAGGCTCCTGCGGCACCTCGGCGACCTCTTCGCCGTTGATCGCGAGCGACTGCACCTGCTCGGCGTTGCCGCCCATCGCGCCGCCCATCCAGCCGACACCCTTCGGGTTTACGACCGCGCCCTGGCCGCCGGCATTGACCGTCACGGGCATTCCGTCACACTCCATCGTCATGATCGTCCACGCGTTCGCCTGGCCCATCGTGGCGGTCAGGTTCCCGCTCTCGATGGCGATCTCACCATCCGGTCCTCCGGCACCCATTATTGCAGCAGCAAGTATCCATGGCAGCATCGCAAGCCGCCTCCCATTGTGAGAATGACGTGTAGTTGAGGATAATTCGCCGCGACTTCACCCAGGCCCTCCGTTTGACAGGTGGCGGGAGATGGATCAGCGAATAGCCGCGGTAGACGTCGTGGGTTCGTGCGTCGCCTGCAACAATGGAATATTCTTTCGGGGCAGACGGCCGCACCGTGCAGATCGAAATAACCATGTACGAGCCGGAAGCAACGCAGGTGCCGGGGATGATCATCGACAGACTGGGGCAGCCGTCCCGGAAGGAGCCGGGAAGTGATGAGTGATACATTTCGCGAGGACTTGCTGGCCGAGATGGAGGCGCTGCAGACCGTTGACGCGCATTCGCACACGGGGTTGCACTCTACGATCTGGATGACTGATGAGAGGGGAGCCAACTGATGAAACTGACACTTCAGCCGGTCTGCTTCGAGGGCATTGACTGGCAGAGTCGGGAGAAGCTGGAGATGGATCCGCGACCGACCCCCACGGAAAACGCGCGGGCACGCCTGCCGGAACTGCAGGAGGCCGTCGAGGACGTCCGGTGGCGGGACCTGATGGTGGTCGATGCGGTCGAGGAGGGCGCGCGAGTGCCGGAGGCGGCGCGGGAGTGTGACGCGATCGTTGCGCTTTCGACCGAACTGCTGGTGGTCATCGAAACGGTCGCGGCACTGGAGTCGGTGAATGTCCCGGTGATCATCGCGGGAAAGGAGAACTTCCCTGGCGCGTTCTTCGCGGACGTGTACGGTACGCTCAAATCCGGTGGCCGAGACGCGCACCTCGCGATTAATGCGGAGGATCTGCAGAGCCAGATCACGGTCCTGCGCGCTGAGAAGATGCTGCGCGAGACGCGCGCGGTGGTGATCGGTGAGGGCTGGCCTTCATTCTCGCAGGTGGGCAATCCCGGTTCCCCGCGGGTCGTCGAGGACGCTCTGGGCACAGAGATTGTGCAGCGCACGATCGAGGACCTGCGCGCGGCATGGAAGGCGGCGGATCCGTCAACTGCGGAGGAGATAGCCGCACAGTGGCTGGAGAACGCGGCCAGGGTCGATGACGCGGCCCGGCGCGACACCGTCGAGTGCGCGAAGATGTATATGGCGATGGACGCGTTGATCGAGGAGACCGGCGCGAACGCGATGACGGTCAACTGTCGGGCGTGGGACCTGATCTCGTGTGAGGAATTCGGCGCGTTCTACTCTCCGTGCATGGGCCTGACGCACCTGCGCTGGCGGGGCATCCCGGCGGCCTGCGAGGCTGACATCTGCGCGACGATGAGCATGGCGCTTCTGAATTACGTGACCGGCGCGGCGGCGTTTCTGGGGAACATCGGGAACGTGTACCCGGAGCGCAACTCCGTGCGGATCGGTGGCCATGCGGCCTGCACAGTGGACATGGAGGGCGAGGATGTGCCGCTGGAGGGCTATCGGCTCACGGACTACGGCGGGCGCGGCGGTGTGGCGTCGTATCTGCCGATCGAGGCCGGGAGGCCGGTGACGATCGCGCGGTTTGACAGGCATTTCCGGCACCTTTCGCTCGCGGCGGGGGAGACCGAGCGCACGGAGCGGGGGTTTGAGGTCGCTCTGGGAGATGTGGAGGACTTTATGCACCGCTGCCTGGTGGGCGATCACTACATCGTGGCCTACGGCGATCACGTGGAGCCAATTGCGGGGGTGTGCGAGCGATTCGGCATCGAGCCACTGATCCCGCGAGCGGGCGACTGACCGAGCGTACAGACCGAGAGCGCCCTCCGACCGGAGGGCGCTCCAAGCATATGGCGGGGCATCGAACATGAGTTCGTAGACTGGATTTGCTCGGAGGAGTGTCATGAGCTGGCCCAGGGGCTGTAGCACCGTGGGCCGCTTGCATGTACGAGCAGGTGATCGGCAGCACTCTTGAACCGAAGCGGGGAGGCACGCCGATGACTGAGCAGGTCAAGCAGGAGGCCG
>CAZAHB010000202.1:0-10159 GCA_964484945.1 uncultured Armatimonadia bacterium
GATGATTCCGCTGAGCGTGAAATCGCGCACCCACAGCCCGGTCAGGCCGCCCCCGAGGCCCGGTGTCCGCCGATGACCGTCCGATGTGCCCACGAAGCCCGCATGGAAGCCATCGTTGAGGTGCTCGTGGAAGCAGTCCGATCTGTTGATGTAGTCGCCCCAGCCGCAGACGACCTCCATGTCCGCCTCGCGCTCGCTGCGCGACAGCGCGAACCGCGCGTGCTGCGTATTCATGACGCCGCTGGTGGTCTCGATCCAGGCGATCAGCGCATCGAAGGGATCCTCGGCCTGGCCCACGCCCGCATCGTACCAGCGCAGCATCGGTTCATCGTACCGCTCGAAGAGCACCGAGCGGTGTTGTGGCCGTACCGCGCCCCACTTCGCCTGCGTCCACTCGTACGCGGGGATGACGATGAACTGGCCATCCCGGGACCACGCCCGCGCCCGGCGCATCGTCTGCCGCCACGCGTCGTCGGAAAGCCGCCCGCCGTAGATATAGTCGTTGTCCGTAATCGCGACGAAATCCAGTTGAGCCCTGTCCCGCGCGTATGAGAGCATCTCCACGAGGTCGCCCTCGGCATCCTCCGACAACCCCGTGTGCGTGTGCGGATCGCCAAGCAGCAGATGATACTCCTCGCCATCGACCTCGACCTTGCGGCCCTCGGGGGCGTAGAAGTCGCGGCGCGCCAGATCCACGCTCGTCCAGCCGTCCCACCCGCTGTCTTCGGGTTGCGCGGGCCGATCGTCCACCGGCGTTTTGAGCAGGAGCACCTCTCCGCGTCCGCGCTCGCTGACGGGCACCCCGCGCTGGGCGCCGACAATCAGTTCGCCGTCGATGACACCGCGGGCGTCGGGCGCGTAATCAACGTACTCTTGCTCGATAATGCGCACCGGCTCAGCCCACTCGCCGCCGACGCAGTGCCGCCCGACGAGCACTCCGTGGCAGTTGCGGGTGTTGCCGTCATGGGGCTCCTTGCGCTCCCAGAGGACCCAGACTCCGCCGCGGTCATCGGGCACAAGGTAGGGGTGGCGGCGCTTGCCCGGATATCCCCAGACTCCCGCCTTCGGCATCAGACCGTACTTCAGGTCCGCGATCTCCTCGATGGCCCAGTGCTCGCCGTCGTGCCGGGCCGCCATCAGGAAGTTGTGCTGATCGATCACCCCGTCTTCGTTCTCCACATCCTCCGTGCGCACCATGACCACGTGCGGCGTCCCCGCGTCGTCGAAACACACGCACGGGAAGAGCAGCGATGCGCTCGGGACCGAAAACTCGCTCGCTTCGCCGTCGAAGTGGACCCGGACGCCGAAGTTCGCCGGATCGCCGCCGATGCCGAGGCCGTGCTCGGCGCGAAGCGTGACACCGTCGTGGTCCGCGGCGCGGCGACGATCACCTGCCTGTCGGGGCACCCAGGGCACGGCGACAGGGTGAACGTTGCCATCCTCAAAGCAGAACGTGCGATTTCCGCCGGCGGCGGTCTGCCAGCCGAACAGAATCGAGTGCGCCCGCTGCTCTCCGTCGCGGCTGTGCACCCACAGATCGTAGACATCTTTGGCGGTGTGGCGGCAGGCCATATCGGCAAGCACAGTCGGCTGTGACATTCGGTTTCGCTCCCTGAAACGAAGAGGGCTGATGTTGAATCGAAGTTCGTGCCCTGCCCCGCTGAGGCCTCCCTGCAGGCTGGTCCCAGAAACCGCTCAGGGGGCCTGCAGCGGTTGACAGCGCTCGGCGGGACCTGCTACAATATCACCAGTCCACGCGTCGAAAAGCGCGCGGACATCGCTGGCTGTGTCATCACGTTTGCTGGAGCGCAGACCGTGTTTACGAGCGGTTTCTACATAGTGAAGCGGGCAAGAGTGGAGGTCGTTCCGGGTTTCCGGATACGACCGAGCGCTCCATTTGTGGTGAAACTGACCTGAATGTCCATGATGCCCGCTGCTCTCACCGGCAGCGGGCTTTTGCGTTTACACCACCGAAAGGCGGGGTCATCAAAGAAAGAGGCGGAGACGAAAGCATGAGCCTCAGCGCCCAGGTACTCGTTCTGAACCAAAACTACGAACCCCTGTCCGTATGCGGATGGCAGCGGGCTGTCTCGATGGTGTACGTGGGGAAGGCCGTGGTGGTCGAGGAGGATTCGAAGGTGCTGCACTCGCCGAGCACCGAGATGAAGCTTCCGACCGTGGTGCGGCTGTCCTACCACGTCAATCGGCCCATGCCGAAGCTGAAGCTCTCACGCCAGAATCTGCTTGCCCGCGACCGCTACACCTGCCAGTATTGCGGCCGACGAAGCAAGCGCCTGACCATTGACCACGTCATGCCCAAAGATCGCGGCGGCACGTCCAGTTGGGAGAATCTGGTCGCCTGCTGCGCGGACTGCAACAACAAGAAGGGCAACCGCACGCCGCGCGAGGCCGGCATGCACCTGATCCGCCGGCCGCGACGTCCCAAATTTATCCCGTATCTGAGCTACGCGGTCTTCACCGCGGCGGTCAAGAATCCGGAGTGGCGCTACTACCTGGAGCCGTTCGCACCACATCTGGTCGGTTCCTGAGCGCAATAGACTGACACCGCAGAGGCCGGGCGCACGTCATCTGCGTCCGGTTTCGCCTGTACATCCGCCGGGGGCAGGATCGCAGACCACCTCCGGCGAAACTGTGTTGTGAGTGTTCGAAGGGATGGAAGGGGTCTCTTATGCGCATCGGGCTGGCGGCGGATCACGGCGGATTCTCTCTCAAAGAGGTATTGCGTCAGGAGCTTGACGGGGGCGAACACGAATTCGTAGACTACGGCGCCGGTGAGCTTGACCCTGAGGATGACTACCCTGACTACGTGACGCCACTGGCGCGCGCGGTGGCGGCCGAAGAGATCGATCGCGGTATCGTGATCTGCGGCAGTGGTGTCGGTGCGTGTGTGGCGGCCAACAAGATTGCGGGAGTGCGCGCCGCGTTAATAACCGAGGTCTTCTCCGCCCGGCAGGGCGTGGAGGACGATGACATGAACGTGATCTGCCTGGGAGGCCGGGTGATCGGCCATGCACTGGCACTGGAGCTGGTGCGGGCGTTCCTCGCCGCCGACTACCTCGCGCTTCCGCGTTACGAGCGACGTCTTGACAAGGTAAAGCAACTCGAGACAGGGAGCGACACTGATGAGTGACAATCCGGTATTGAAGCTGCAGGACTTCGGCCAGAGCATGTGGCTGGACTTTCTCCGCCGAGGGCTGATTGAGTCGGGAGAGCTACAGTCTCTGATCGACGACGACGGAGTGCGGGGGGTGACGTCCAATCCGTCGATCCTCGAGAAGGCCATCGCGGGCACTGATGATTACGAGGACGCTATCGCGGAGCTGGCCGGAAGTGGCATGGGAGCCGAAGAGATCTACGAGACGCTTGCGGTTGAGGATATCCAGCGCGGCACGGATCTGTTCCGGTCGATGTGGGATGCCTCGGACGGCCAGCATGGCTTCGTGAGCCTTGAGGTCAACCCGCACCTTGCTCGCGACACCTCCGGCACCATCGAGGAAGCGCGGCGGTTGTGGGAGGCCGTCGATCGGCCGAACGTGTTGATCAAGGTCCCCGCCACGAAGGAGGGGCTTCCCGCGATTCAGCAGCTCATCTCCGAGGGTATCAACGTCAACGTGACGCTCCTGTTCGGCCTTCCGCGCTACAGGGAGGTTGCCGAGGCCTACATCTCGGGCCTCGAGGAGCGCGTAAGGAACGGCGGGTCGCTCTATCGCATCACCTCGGTCGCCAGCTTCTTCCTCAGTCGGATCGACGTGCTGGTCGATCCGATGCTTGAGGTGAAGGCCCAGGGCGACGGCCGGGAGGCCGAGATTGCCCGGAAGCTGCACGGGCAGGTCGCCATCGCCTCAGCCAAGACCGCCTATCAGATGTACAAGGAGATCTTCGGCAGCTCGCGCTGGCGCAAGCTTGCCGATCGGGGCGCGCGGGTGCAGCGATTGCTGTGGGCGTCCACCTCCACGAAGAACCCCGACTTCAGTGACGTGAAGTATGTCGAGGCGCTGATAGGCCCGCAGACCGTCAACACCGTTCCGACGAAGACGCTGGACGCGTGGCGGGATCACGGAGAGGCGCAGCAGACGCTCGAGGAGGGCCTCGATGAGGCCGCGGAGGTCCTGGACCTGCTGCCGGAGCTTGATATCGACATCGATCAGGTCACAGCCCAGCTTGTGGATGAGGGTATCGAGAAGTTCAACAATCCCTTCGATGACCTGATGGAGACGCTCGGAGAAGCCGTGGACGAAGCGAAGTGACCGACCTGAGTTACTGACCACCGAGGAGGGCCGGGAACAGACCGGCCCTCCTCGCAGTTCTCACCACCGCAGAGCACCTTTGGCGAAGGTGTTTCCATACGGACGGCGAACTCGTATCACACTGCAAATACCAGGGCGCGTTCGCCCGTTGTCGCACTTCGGAGGCCGATCGATGTCACTTCTGGACAGCATTCGTACCGTAGCCGAACTGCGAGCGCCGGCCCACCTGCCGGTCTTCTGTCTGTCACAGGAGTTCGATGCGAAGTACGCGGATCTGACGTACAGGGATTACATCCAGTCCTCGGATCAGATTGTCGATGTCCAGCTTCAGGCGATGGAGGCCTTCGGCTGGGACTGGGCGTGGCTGCACCTGGATGACACGCTGGAGTTCGAGCCCCTCGGGGTCGGGGTGGCCGAAGGCGGCGAGAACGTGGTCCCATGCACAGCCGACTACCTCGACTTCGATCGCGAGACGCTCCAGTCCCTCGACATCCCCGATCCGCGCTCCAATCGCATGCCTCTGCTGCTCGACGCGGCATCGGGGCTGCGCTCGGAGGTAGGGGACAGCAAGTGCGTTACCGGGCGGGTGGCCGCCCCGTTCTCGGCGGTGACGCTGATATTCGGCATGGAGCCTGCGCTGCTGACCATGCTGGATGCCCCGGATCTGTTCGCGGACGCGCTGAAGTTCGCCGAAGATCAGGCGATCAGCTGGGGCCTCGCGCAGATTGAGGCGGGCTGTCACGCCATCTGGCTCGGCGACTGCAACGCGTCGCTGCACCTGATCTCACCCGAGCACTACCGCGAGTGGGCGCTGGAGCCATGCCGCCGGGTGACGGAGGCGTTCCAGGACGCGGGCGCCTTCGTCTTCCTGCACAACTCAGAGGAGAACATTCGTGGACTGTGGCTGCAGACAGAGACCAATCCGGATATCCTCTCAGTCGGCCCCGGCCTGGACATGGCGGTGGCGATCCAGGAGTTAGGCAATACCCAGGCCCTGATGGGCAACGTGGACCCGATCGCGATGCTCACGGATAGCTCGGCCTCGGAGGTCGCGGCGGAGACCGGGCGGCAGGTGCGGCTGATGGCCGACGGCGGCTGTATCCTCAACTCCGGCGAGTGCGTCCCGCGTGAAGCCAGGCGCGAGAACATGCACGCGATGGCCGACACCGCCCGGCAGGTGTGGGAGATTGTCGGGCCGAAGACAGCATAGCGTCCGGTCTTTACTTCCGTTCGCTTTAGGCGTACAATTGTACGCGTTATGCAAACGAAACAGCTGGCGGAGACAATCTGGCCGAGGGCGCGTCGTGAGATCATTGGCTTACTCTTCACCCATCCAGGGGAGGAGTGGCACCTGCGCGACATCGCTCGAATAACCGACCTTGCTCCTGCAACGGTCCAACGTGAAGCTGTTTCCTTGAGCGAGGCCGGGATTCTCACCCGCCGCTCATCCGGCAGGCAGGTGCTCTATGGGGCCGACACATCGTGCCCGATCTTCCAGGAGCTGCGGGGCATCGCGATCAAGACAGTCGGGATCGCTGCGCCGATCCGCGAATCGCTGGAGGAGATGTCGGACCGTATAGAGTTCGGCTTCATCTTCGGATCGATGGCTGCGGGTTCGGCCCGCCCTGACAGCGACATAGACGTGATGTTGGTCGGTGACGTGTCTCTACGCGATCTCGTCCCGATCCTGCGGGAGCTTGAGGACACGCTTGGACGCGAGGTCAATCCGGTCACGATGCAGATCGACGAATTCAAGCGTCGCGTGGGCGATGACGAGGCGTTCGTACGTCGGATCCTGGGGGAGCCGAAGATATTCCTGTTCGGCGACGATAATGAGCTTGCACGAGTTTCTGGAAGCCGGTCGGTTACACCGACATAGCGCCACGCGAGGCGAGATCCGTGACTACATACTCAAGGCCCAGCGTGCTCTCCACGATGCGAGTGAGCCCGCACTATCCGCAGACAACCGCTTCGTGCTGGCCTACCATGGCGCACTCGCGGCCGCTACCGCTGTCCTCGCAGCAGCGGGCTACCGTCCGTCCGCAGCGGGGCATCATCAGACCGTCTTTGAAGTATTGCCAATTGTGGTCGCTGAGACAGACCAGGTAGCGGCGTATCTTGACAGCTGCCGGCGCCGCCGGCATCAGGCGCTTTACGGACGCGTCGGTCAGATCTCGCAAAGCGAATTGGATGAATTGCTGGCAGCGCTACACGGTTTCATAGAATACGTGAAGAAATGGCTGTCTGATGAGCATCCAGATCTCAGACTCGACGGCGACTGAGGGTGCATGTATATGCCCGATACCATGAAAGCAGCGGTGCTGTACGGCGTCCACGACATGCGCGTGGAAGATGTTCCCGTTCCGGAGGTCTCGCGCGAGCGCGATGTGCTCGTCCGCATCCGCTCGGTCGGTGTCTGCGGGTCGGACGTACACTTCTACGAGCGCGGGGTCATCGGTAAGTATCCCCTCAAGGAGCCCACGATCATGGGCCATGAGGCGGCCGGTGAAGTCGTCGAGGTCCGTGACGAGGACTGTGGCCTCAAACCCGGCGACCGCGTGGCGATTGAGCCGGGATACACCTGCCGGCGGTGCGAGTTCTGCAAGTCCGGCCAGTACAACATGTGCCCGGACGTGGTCTTCCTCGCCGCCCCGCCGATCGACGGTGCGTTCTGCGAGTATCTCGCGTGGCCCTCGGACTTCTGCTTCAAGCTGCCTGACTCGCTGTCGATGGACGATGGCGCGATGATGGAGCCGCTGTCGGTCGGATTGTGGGCGGCGCGCCGGGGCGGGGTGGAACCCGGTGACTCGGTGGCGGTCCTCGGCGCGGGGCCGATCGGCCTGCTGACCATGCAGTCGGCGACCGCCGCGGGAGCGACAGACGTGATCGTCAGCGACCTCGAGGCCGGGCGGCTGGAGCTTGCGTCTCAGTTGGGCGCTACGGATACCATCGACGCCTCGGAAGCAGATGCCGAAGAAGTCATCATGGACCTGACCGATGGCCGGGGCGTGGACGTGGCCTTCGAATGCGCGGGGGCGGTCCCGACGCTTCAGATGGCTCTGCGCGTGGCGCGCAACGGTGGCACCGTGCAGATCGTGGGCATGCCCGCCGAGCAGCACCCTCAGATCCCGCTGTATGAGATGATCAACCGCGAGCTTGACCTGCGCGGCCTCTTCCGCTACGCCAACTGCTACCCGCCCGCTATCTCGCTGGTCGAGAGCGGGCGCGTGGACGTGGAATCGCTGGTGACACATCACTTTGATTTGGATGACACGCCCGAGGCGATGACCTTCGTCCACGAGCGGCGAGATGGTGTGGTCAAGGCTGTTGTCACACCGTGATCCGCGGACTGCCGCGAGCTGTTCGGCCTGTGACCTGTGACTGATGACGTACGACTTATAGCTCCGAAGGAGCCTACCATGGACTGGGAATCGATCCAACGAATCCTGCCGGGTCTCGCAATGCTCCTGGTGGTGACGGCGATCTTCTGGTTTGTCGTCGTGCGGCCCACCAAGAAGAGCCGGGCGAAACACGAGGAAGTTGTCGATAATCTCGCGCCCGGCGATGACATCATCACCGTCGGAGGCGTCTACGGCAAAGTTCTCAGGGTTCGCGAGGACGACTTCGACCTGGAGGTCTCGGACGGGATAGTGATGACGTTCGACAGGCGCGCCGCCCGCAGGGTACGGGGCGAAGACGAGGACTGAGAGTGCAAAGGGGAGCCTGGGGATGTCGGCGCCAATTCGCAACGGCATCGTGCTTGTGCTTGCGATCGCTGTCTTATCGCCCGCCCTCTACATATCGCTGATCGGCGTAAACGCGGCCTACGTGCCGTTCAGCACCTGGCATCGTACGGGCGCGGATGCGGCCACCGCCGAACCCGAGAAACCGGCGGAGTTCAGGCAGTTCTGGGAACGGGCAGATGAACGCCTCGCCGGACTGATGCTCGAACTCGCCCTGATCGGCACCATGTCATGTCTGATCGCGGGCGCGGTCGTTGGCCGCTTCGCGCCGAATGCCGATCCCGCCTGGTCGGCACTGACTGCGCTGCTGCCGCTCGTGACCGCGATCTTCATTACGCGCATGCCCTGGCTGCTCTTGATGGTGCTCACCTGGCCGGCCGCCGGATATGCTGGAGCGTTGATTGTCAGGCGACGCCTCGGCGCATCAAAGGAGGTCGCTGCGAGCGAGAAATGACCACCACCACACTCACCATCATTGTCGCCGTGCTCGCCGCACTCGTCATCGCGCTTGGCGTGGCAGTGTACACCCTCTGGCGCGAGGTTAACGAGATGCGCATCGAGTCAGGCACGGCCCGCTCGGTTGCCGAGGCGCTGCGCGACGGCCGGGACGAGGACGCCGTACGCGAGTTGATGGAGTATCTGGAGGGCGCGCACGAGCGGCTTGAATCGCTCTCGCGGCATGCCCGGGAGACCGACAGGACTCTCGAGCGCTTTGCCGAGCGCGCCCGCGGCCACCTGCAGAAGCTTGGAGTAGTCCGCTTCGATGCCAGCGGGGACGTCAGCGGCGGCCTGTCCTGCGCCCTGTGCGTGCTCGACGCGCACAACAACGGCTTCCTCATCACCACGCTTTATGACCTGAGCCACTCGCGCACATTCCTCCGCGCGATACGCGACGGGAAGACCGATCGGGATCTGCTGCCCGAGGAGGCGGAGGCGCTGGAGGATGCCATGGCCGGCGGACCGATCCGCGTCGAGCGGCCCAGCCCCTCCGGCGAGGCGGTCGAGCCTGCTGAGGACGTGCGCGAGCCGGCCCGGCCATCCGAGTCCACGGAGGAGGCAGCCCCCGCCGCGGACGGGGCCGACGATGCGTGACACCGTCGAGGATTTCGCGGACTTCTTACGCATCGACCGCGGCCTCGCGGAGAACACGATCGAGGCGTATTGCACGGACCTGCGCGATTTCGCGGACTTTTTGCGCGGTCGCGGGGTGCAGAGCTACACTGACGCATCCCGCCAGGACGTGATCGACTTCGTCAGCTTCCTGCAGCGCGACCGCGGCCTCGCGCGCTCAACCGTCGCCCGGAAGCTCTCGTCGGTGCGCGGGCTGTATCGCTTTCTGCTGATAGAGGAGCGCACGGACCTCGACCCCGCCGCAGACGTGGACCTGCCGAAGCCCGGTCAGCGGCTGCCGAAGGTCCTGTCGGTGGAGCAGTGCCAGCGGCTGCTGGAGACCCCCGACCGCTCGGAGCCGGACGGCCTGCGCGATGCAGCCATGATCGCGCTGATGTACGCCGCGGGCCTGCGCGTGTCGGAGCTTGTGGACCTGCGCATGCACGAACTGAGCCTCAGCGAGGGCCTTGTGCGCACGACCGGCAAGGGCTCGAAGGAGCGCATCGTCCCGGTGGCGCCGCTGGCGCTGCACCTGGTCAAGCGCTACATCGACGAGGCGAGGCCTGAGTTCGAGAAGCACCCGGGCGAGGACGCCATCTTCCTGACCTACCGCGGGCGGGCCTTCAGCCGCGGGGGCTTCTGGGCCAAGCTCAAGGAGTACGTGCACCTGGCCGACCTGCCGGAGGATACCTCGCCACATACGCTGCGCCATTCATTCGCGACGCACCTGCTCTCCGGCGGAGCCGACCTGCGCGCAATTCAGGAGATGCTGGGGCACGCGAATCTGAAGACAACCGAGATTTACACGCACGTTTCGACCGAGGATTTGCGGCGCGTCTATGAGGACGCGCATCCGAGGGCGTAAACGGCGGCAGGCTGGGAGCCTGCCCCACATGGCGAATTGGGCTTAGACAATCGGATGACATGTGGCGCAGGCATCCCTGCCTGCGGTTGTTCAAGGGCGCAAACAGCGGCAGGCTTGAACTCATATTCAAGCAATTCGCTGCTGGTCAAAGTGATCCGAAGCTGAGTTGACAA
>CAZAHB010000203.1:0-10104 GCA_964484945.1 uncultured Armatimonadia bacterium
GCAGCTTTACGTGCAGGGGACCGACTACTCCGCCCGGCGCGTGGACGGCATGTGGCAGATGGGCCTCATCGCGCTCATGGAGCCAACACCGCTGCGGACGGCGCTGCTGTGGCGCTCGCTCGAGCGCCTTGAGCGCATGGCCGACCAGTGGCCCGCACTGCCGATGAGCGGGTGGCTCGGCCTGCCATGCGACCTTGGCGCATGCTGGGGGCTGACGCAGAACTACCTCGCGGCGCGGCTGTTCGGCGTGCCGGAGGAGGCGCTGCCTGACGATGAGGTCGAGGAGCGCCTCGCGGGGACGCATATCTCCGATGACGGGCAGTTCCTCGTGCGGCGCACCGAGCGCTCGGTCACCAGCTTCGCCTGGCACAGCGATGAGGCGCACGGGCATGTGCTGGGCCTGAGCATGCCGCTGGACCTCGACACCCTCTGCTACCCGATGCCGGGAAGCTGGTTCGGGGACGTGGAGTGCGAGGAGGTCTCCGACGACGCGCCGGCCCTCGGTCCCTGCGAGCTTCACCGGCTGACTCCCGTACGAACAAATGTTTCACGTGAAACATTCTCCGGTGACTCGCCGCCGCGCGATGACGTGAACGTGGCCCTGTCGCTGCAGCGCTGCGGAGGGCGCGTGCTGCAGCACTGCGCATTCATCGCGCTGCCCGAGGGCGGCGCGGTCTTCATGTCTGAGCTTGAGGCGACCGAGGACGTGACCCTCACGCGCGTGACCGGGGGGACTTTGTGGCTTTTCGACGATCTCAAGTGGCCGTGGCAGGACGCGCCGCGAACGCTCGTCGGTGCGTCGGGACCGCTGGATGGCGGCCAGCACGCGACCCGCTGGGTCAACGTGGACGACCGCCTGGGCTGGGCGGTCCTCGGCGCGGAGGAATGCGTGGTGGAGGCTGTTCCGGGCAAACCGGCCATCTTCCGAGAGGACGTTCCGATGTATGACACGCTGCGGGTGGAGTTCCCACTCGTAGCGGAGAACCGCGCCCTGACAGCAGGCGAGCGCTGCTGCCGCTTCGCGATGATCGTACGCCCGGGGCTTTCGGCAGGCGAAACTGAGGCGCTGGCGGAGGGCATGGAGTGGGGCGAAAGTGAAGGGAACGGCGCGACGTTGACGGCAAGGGGGCAGGAGTTCGTTGCGGATTTCGCCGAACCCTGGAGATGCGGGATGTCGCCGCCCGATTAGGACGCGCGCTTCGTGAGGGCGTGTGGCCGGGCGCCGACAGCTACAGCGCACTCGGCGGCAGGATGTCCACGATCCGGAAAAACAGCCAGGTGCCCAGCGGCCATGCGCCCAGACAGAGCGCGCCGAGCAGCAGCGCCCATCCGGGAACTCGCGTTTTCACTTCGGACAGTGCCCCCGCGAGGAATACCCACGCGCACAGGACTGATGCCAGAACTGAGAGCGCCGGAGCCCAGCGGAGATACGCCCAATCGGTTGCCGAAAGCGCCACCACGTCCCGTTCATGGACGACCCAGTACATTGCCGCCAGCGCGTCGATCTGCTCCAGCACCAGCACTCCCCATGCAATGAGCGCGAGAGCATACAGCGTCCTCACAAGCCACGGGTGGCCATCGCGCAATTGTGGCAGCGTCATCGGTCGCTCCTCAGTCAGAGTACACTCGCTTCACCGCTATGAAGACCTCCGTGTCGGCGGCTTCCCCATCGTCGAGGACCGCGAGGATCGAGACGAACTCCGCCATGTGCTCCCACTCGCGGAAAGTGTGTTCCGCGAACAGGTACCGATTCGTCTCATCCGGAACCGGAGATATCCAGTCCGGACGGTCCTCCCAGAACGCCATCATCAACGCGTCTTCTGGCAACTCACCGCCCGCTTCCACGACCTTCTCGAAGACCTCCTGATCGAAAAGCGCTTCGACGTCCGCGCGCGGCACAGATGCCACGACCCATATCTCGGGATCAACGGGCCGCGATCGCGCGGCCTCTCTGATTTCCATCCCGGCGGGAAGCTCGATCTTACCGTTCGCCTCAACCGGCTGAAGCGACACCAGCTTCACCGGGCCGGTACAGCCGACCACCTGGTCGCTGACAAGCAGCGCCCCGGCCGCGATCGATGAGAGGATCACGGCCACTGCTGATGCCGCCCAGATCTCGCCGAGATGTTGCCGCAACCAGTCGCTCATAAGCGGGCCTCCGCTCGTTATGAACCCGTGCGTGGCGGATATGTTCCAGCCTCGTACGCGCAAAGGCCGCTCCCTCCAGCAGAAGGAGCGGCCTCGTCTCCACTGTAAGCATCTGGCGCAGGCATCCTGCGCGCGGACGCCGCCTTACATCTGGTTCCCGTAAATCCGGTCGGCAAGCTCCATCGTCTTCGTGGCGTCCGCGAAGCACGTCTCCGGCTCCACGTTCTCCTTGATGCAGTCGATGAAGTGCCGGTTCTCCCCGTAGAAGCCGCCGTAGTGATGTCGCATGTCGCTGTCCGCGGCCTCTGTGGTACCGATCTGTTCTGCGTTCAACTCCCCGTCTGCGTGAATCTTCGCGCCGCCGTCCTCGTCCGGATTGCAGAACGCGGAGATGCCCTTGCCATGCATCTCGAACTGGTGCACGCGCCCGCCGGTCTGCCAGTTCGTCAGCAGCACGCCGGTGCAGCCGCTTGTGTGGCGGGTAAGCGCGTTCCAGCTTGTCTCGAACTCGCGCCCCTGGAACTTGATGTCGCTCACGACCTCCTCCACGTCGCCGCCCATCCAGCGCAGCGTGTCAACCGCGTGGATCGCGTCACAGTAAAGGATATCGATGGCGCCGTTGTAGTATGCGCCGCCGCCATGCCACTTGTAGAACGTGCTGACCGCCTGGATCATGTTCCCCCGGTCGAGGACCCTGTCGCGGCACTGCTGCAGCAGCGGGATGAACCGGCGGTTGAAGCCGGTCATCGTCAGGCAGTTGTTCTTATCCGCAAGCTGGGCGAATGCGCGCACCTGGTAGGTTGTAACCGCCGGGGGCTTTTCGATGAAGACGTGAAGCCCCTCGTTGAGGCAGTGGACCACGATGTCGAACAGGTGGTGTGGCGGCATCAGGACCCAGACCGCGTCCGGATCCAGATCCTCGATCATCTTCTTGTAGTCATCGCCACGGTAATCGATCTCGAACTTGTCCGCGGTCGTGTGGCACTTTTCCTCGACAATATCGCACAGCCCCGCCATCTCGACGTCATCCATCTCCGCGAGAGACGGGTAGTGAACGCCATTCGCCATCCCACCGGCACCGATCAGGGCGCAGCGGACCTTGTCTGCCATTGGACTTCACTCCTGTTGATTGTCCAGGGCCGCGCGCGGCCCTTGTATGCTGCGGCAGTATTCACCGCTCGCGGGAGATAACCTTCCTTTCAGGCGGGAACCGGGAACCGGGAAACGGGTACCGGGAACCGGGGATGCCGAAAGGCGATACGCGCAGACGGACTGCAGCGGGGAACGACCGCAGAGTGCCGTCCCCCGCTTCCCGCTCCCCGTTTCCCCATTCCCGACCGCTATTGCTGTCTTTCCAGCACCACAAAGTCCAGGCCAAGCCCATCCTGCAGGTTCGTCATGGTCAGCGTGTGCTCGCCGGCGCTAAGCTCAAGCGCGATCTCGCTCCCGTCAGCATCAGCCAGCGGCATGTATCGCCAGTCATCCGGGTGATTGCCGTAGCCGCCGCTCTTCGGGAAGGCCACCTCCGCGGCGGCCTCGCGGGGGACTGCCCCATCGATCTCGACCTTCCGGCGCGTGTCCTCGCTGCCCGTCGCGTAGCGGAAGATCATGCGGTAGCGCCCATCCGCGGGCACCTCGAAATCCCACTTCACCCAGTGGCCGATGTCCGCGTGCCACTTGGTGATCATGGTACCCCACGTGGCGTGGCGATCATCCATCACGCCCACCGTCCCGACGCCCTCCTCGGCGAAGTCCTCCGCCTGGATGACCACCATGCGCTCATCGGGGGTCTCCGTCATCCAGTCGGGCTTCTTGAAGGGCACCAGCGCCTCCTTCTTCCGCTCCTCGAGGCTCAGGCCCACCTCGGCGAGGTCCGCCAGCAGTCGCGGGGCCGCGCGGTAGTACATCGAGAAGCCCTTGCCGTAGCCGGAGCCTCCCGCGCCGTACGCAAGCCCGTTCGTCAGCGGGTCGAGGAAGTTCTCGTCCTTCGTCCAGCGGAAGGCACGCGCGATGCCCTCGACGTAGAGCGGAGAGACGCCCGCCCGATGGCGCATATTCGGGCAGGACGTGTACTTGAAGCCGTGGACTTCCTCGGAGTACATGTCATCGACCAGGAAGTGCGCTCCGCGGATGATGGCCTCCTTGACCGCAGGCTCATGGGTCACATCGTGGTAGTAGGTCATCCCCGTGAGCAGGATCGCGACCATGAAGTTCGCGTTCCCGCGATGGCGCGGCTCACAATGGCAGTGCCCCGGCACCATCTGCCGCGTCCACCCGCCGACCTGGTGCGTGTAGTCCCCGGTCTTCTGGTAGGGGTGAAGCTCGCGCGGCTCTTTGTCCTGCGTCTCAAGCACGCGGTCCACGATGATGCGCGAGCCGTTGAGGTAGTACGGATCGTTGGTGGCAGCCTGCGCCGCGGCGTTCATGATCAGGTGCCAGCCCGGCACGCGGCAGCTCGTCCAGTCGTAGGGGCGGGAGAACTCCTTTTGCGCGAAGAAGTCCGCGACGGCCTTCCCGGCCTCCAGCGAGCGCGGGTCGCCGGTGAGGAAGTAGTGATCGAAGTGCCCCTCGGTCCACGCGTGACTCACACTGCCGCCGGCGCGCGGGATGCCGAGCGTGTCGGGCACGGACTTGTCGTAGTAGCCGCCGACATGGCCCATCTGGTGCACGTAGGCCAGGCCCGTGCCGTAGGTGTTCTCGACGCCAGGCTGGATCGTGTCGATGTCCCGGTTGTGGATCTCGGTCGCGTCACCAAGGAAAAACGCATCCGGATTGCCCGAGCGGATGTACTCCAGGAAGAACGCGTGCTGCGTGTCGTACTCGATGTTCCCCCAGTTCGACCCGCGCTCCCCGTACCAGTCGCCGTAGTTCATCACCCCGAAATCGTGCTGACCCTCGCGGCGCGAGATGTAGTTCTGGATGTTGCGGTCGATGGCTTCCTCGTAGGCGGCGAAGCGCTCCTCGTCGCGCGGCTCCACGTTGTAGAATGCTTTCGTGGAGCAGTACCACTCCGGTTCGGCCGTCAGCAGCAGCGGGCGCTGGAAGATCTGTGCGTTCGCCACGGCGCTGCCGCCGAAGTTCAGCAGCAACTCGTGCGTCTTCGCCATCCCCCTCCGGAACGTATACGTCCCGTCGCGGAGGTAGTAGTAGAGCTGGTGGCCCTCCTCCTCGAACGGGAACTGATCGTAGAAGCCGGCTTCGAAGTCCGGTGCGAGGTCCACGCGCAGCGCGTCATCGGCTACCGCGAAGCCCTTCGGGTAGTTCTGCCAGCAATCGCGCACCGAGACGGCCACTGAGCCGTCCTCGCTGACCAGTCCTCCGATGATCCGCCCCTCAGCAGGCTCGGCGTCACCGGCGATGAACTCCCGATCGCGCCGCTGCCAGACACTGTCGCCCGTGCCCAGCGAGAGGGGTTCGGCCTCTGCCATCGCGGCCTCCCATTGGCTCGCGGGGGCGGGGACCGTGTAGCTCAGTCTCTCGAGGTCCGTAAACTTCGTCTCACCATTGTCATTTATGAAGGTATGTTGCACGCGCACGAACGGCTGATCGCGGCAGGCGTAGATCCGCTGCTCGATGCGGAAGCTGTCTGAGCCATCCTCGGACACGAGGTCGCCGACGGTCTTCACCACCGCGCGGATCGGCCCGTACTCCTCGATCGTGACCTCCGCGTCGCTCAGCGCTGAGCTGAACGTCCCGCGCTCGGTCTCGATCAGTTCGGTCACCATTGGCCCGTTGGGGCCAACGATCTGCCCGTGCTCGTCCACGGTGAACTGCGCTGCATCCGTGTCAAGCGTTACATGGTCGCCCTCATCCCGGGCGATCGGCGCTACCCGGGCGGTGGCGAGCATGTTGTCGATGTCGCGGCCATACTCGATTGCGTACTGCGCGCTCTCCCCCGCCGGCACATCCGCCAGCAGCGATACCAGCACCCACTTGATCGAGCCATCCGGCCAGGTGCCCAGCGGCTTGAACTGCGCCATGACCTCCTGCCCGTCGCGCATTACGCGCATGTCGTCCGGATGCGCAAGATGCCCCTCCGGGAAGGGCACGCCGTTGCTCACGGGCCAGCCCTGAGCGTCCACGTCATGCCAGTTGCGCACCACAAGCGGAATCTCGTGCACGCCCTCGACAGTTGGCGGCGGCTCGATGCCATCCGCGGTGAAGGTGATGTCGGGACCATAGTACATCTCACCCTCGGGCGTGATGCCGACGCCACGGCCGTGATAGGTCACACCGGGATCGAGGCCCGTCAGGTGCGCGCGATGCAGGAGCATGTGATTCTCGATGTTCATTACGCGACCGTACTCGGTCGTCTCGCCATACTCGAATCGCGTATCCGACGGCCAGGTCGTCGTCCACGAGATGCTGACTTCGCCATCGGTCCCGACGGGCGCGACCCAGTCGGTGTTCTCTACCGTATACTCGACCTCGCGCACCTCGGGCGGCTCGGGCATCAGCAGCACCCGCGCGATCCCGTGCTTCCCGCTCGAGCCGACCGCCTCGAAGCTCACGGTATCACCGGCCAGAAGCTCCCGCGCCTCGTCCAGCCAGTAGATCCAGTGGCGGTTGTTGTTCACGTTCGCGGCCGCGAGGCCCGCGAACTCATCGTTGACGGAGATGGCCACGCGCTCATCGCGCGAATCATCGTACATCAGGAAGCCTGCGTAATATGTGCCCGGCTGCTGCACCGTGTACGACGCGGTTGAGCCGATTCCGCGCGCGATAATGTGCCCGTAGCGGCGCGAGGTCTGGATGTCCACCTCATACCCGTCAAGCTCAAGCTCGTCATAGCGCACCACGACGTTGTCGTCATCGCGCAGTGTGGGCCGGATGATGTCCAGACCGAAGGTCCCGGTCACGTTCGTATTCTCGTTCAGATCGGACGGTCGCATGATCTTCTCGCGATCATTCAACGCAATTCCCTCCACCATCATCGGTCCGATGCTGTCGGTGAACTCCGCCCGTGGCGGGTCGCCCGTCGGCATCGAGTGCACCAGCACGCGCAGACCGTAGCGCGCGCCCTGCTCGTTGCGCGCGAGATCCACGTCCGCGCAGGTCAACAGCGCATTGCCCTCGGCCACCACGTGGACCACCGGCCCCGATTGCGCGCGGGTGCCATCGGCGAGGTAGTGGTTCGACCGCGCGGAGCCTCCGGCCAGGGTCAGCATGTACTCGCAACCGTAGCCCTCGCGCCCTGTGCTCTCATCCGCGTCACCATCCACGTAGAGGTGATGCACCATCTCCTCGCGGATCGGCGGCTCTGAGAAGGTCGTTCGCCACAGGAAGCGGTCCTCGGCGACATGCGCGCACTCGACCGTCACGACATCCTTGGTCGCATCGTAGTTCTCACCCTGCTCTTCCTCCACGCCATCTTCGTTGATGACGCTGAAGGTTTCAGCGAAAGTCGGATCGGTTCCAAGGGTCTCCTCGGTGGCGTCGGAGATACCGTCACCGTCGGTGTCCGCGGCGTAAACGGCTCCTCCTGCGACGATCAATGCAGCAGCGATAAGCGCGAGCAGTCTCCTGTGCATGGTGCGCCTCCTCATATGCGACCGGTGGAGCATGGCATCGGGCTCTGGCAGTTTCGCGCACGGGGACCGCGGGACCTGCTGTTTCGAGGCGTATTCGCGGTGAGTTAAGCTGACGAAAACGCCAGCCGTGCAGTTCGGGGGCCCCGGAGTCAGGGTCCGTGTCAGAATCTAATGATTGACTTCTTCCTGTGGAGCGCGTACCGGGCCTCACCCCCCTCGGTCCCCCCTCTCCCTCAGACCTGTCGACGCAAACGGCGCGCCGACAGGCGGGACGAGGGGGGAAGAACAACATCTGCGTTCGTCTGGTCTATCCTTAACCGTTGATACAGACCCCCGGAGTCAAGGTCATCGGCGGCATTGCGGCGAAGCACGTACTCCCACTCGGAATCAGCGTTGAAGGAGATACATCTCGTGAGCGATGCGAGCGACCGCTACCTGGCCTTCATGGGCCTCGCGCCGGAGAGGGTGCCACACTGGGAGCACTGGTCGAATCCCGACGCCGAGACGGAACTGACAGGGATCGACTACTACCAACATCCGCGCGAGTGCCGCCTGCGCATGCGGGAGCTGTATCCGGAGCTTGGGCTGCGCGTGCCGGAGACCGACGAGCCGATCGAGCGACCCGAGCTTGACCTGGCGGGGACAAGCTCCGCGAGCGATGAGCGGGGCAGGCGCCACGTCCGCTGGGGCGACAGCACCACCAGCCACTGGGACTGGGGCGCGGAGTTCGAGACCGCGAAGGATGTGCTGAGCTTCTCCCCACTGGAGAACGCGGACTTTTCAGACCGCGAGGTCGTCGAGAAGCACGACCTTTCCTCCGAGGAGGTCATCGAGGCGCGCTACCGCGAGGTCTACGGTGAGGGCACCTCCGCGCCCGAGGGCTCGGCCGCCATGGTCTCGTTCTACAACACCATGTTCATGTGGCCGCTGCTCACCTTCGGCTGGGAGCTTTTCCTCGAGACCTGCCTGGAGCCGCAGTTCGACCGCATCATGGACGAGTTCGCCCAGATCAACCGGCGGGTCTTCCGCGTGTTCGCGCGGCTTCCGGTCAACTTCGTGCTGTGCCATGACGATATCGTCAATTCTCGCGGACTGATCTGCTCGCCGCAGTGGATGCACAGGCACATCTACCCGCGGTACGAAGAGTTCTGGGGGATCGTCCGCGAGGCGGGCAAAGAGGTCCTGTTCATGACCGACGGTCGCGCCGACCCGATCGCCGATGACGTCATGGCCTGCGGCGCGCGCGGGATCATCACTGAGCCCTACACGGACTTCACGTCCATCGCGCGGCGCTACGACGACCCGTTCCTCGCCGGCGAGGGCGACAACCGCGTGCTGATGCGCAACGATCCAGATGAGATCGAGGCGATGGTGCGCTCGATGGTCGAGACCGCGCAGATGACCGGTGGGTACATGATGTGCATCGGCAACCACATTCCGTGGAACGTGCCTGCCGATGCGATCAAGCGCTACATCGAGCTGTCGCGGGAGCTTGCGTAGCGGTGACCTTGCCGCGATCCATCGTGGAGTGCGCGTCTCCGAGCAATGCGTGGGCCGGGGTGGAACCTGATCCCGCCCGGGGGCGGGATCGCCGCTCGCTTCGCTCGCGGCGGCCCCTCCATCACGGCATACGCCCTTTCTTCGCGTGACCGCGAGATGACGGGCGAGGTCAGTACCAACCCTCATCCTCGCGTGATTCTGCCTCCGCCTCTTCTCCCGCCTCGTCCTCATCGGGGTGCCACTCGAAGCCCTGGTGCTCCTCGAACCGGTGTCCCGGCTCATCATCGAGCCGCCACGGCTTCCCGTCGCTGAATACCGGTTGCGCGCGGAAGGTATTCTCCGTCGCGCCGGTCTGATCGAGGTGCTTCATGCACCCGATGATGCACCCGCGCGCGCCGCAGACCGCCACGGGGCTCGCGGACAGGGCATCGAGCGCCGGCATCGTCTCGAACATCGCCCAGCCGAGGTCCCACGCCTCCAGCCAGGTGACCTCCTGCTGGTTGACCGGCAGGCTCACGCCCGGGAAGCGCTTCGCGAAGAACGGGCTGGAGCGCTTGTTGAGACCGAAGTGCGTGAGCTTGCACTTGCCAAGGTCGATATCCGCCCACTCGATGCGATGCCCCTCGACCTCGATTCCCCTGGAGCGGTCCGCCGGGATCGCGCCCGCCGGACACTCCGCCACACAGCGCTTGCACCGGTCGCAGAGCACGCCCGTCTCGATCGGATCGGGCTCAAGCTCCGCGTCGGTGAGGATCATTGCCAGGCGCTGGCGGGGCCCGAACTCGCGCGTGAGGAAGACCTTCGACCAGCCGATCTCGCCCAGTCCGGCCAGCGTCCCCGCGATGCGGTGATGCACGACGACGTTGCTCGGGGGCATCCCCGGCTCGGGCGGCGGGGCGGTCGGGCCGAATTCGCGGCTGGTGCC
>CAZAHB010000204.1:0-10077 GCA_964484945.1 uncultured Armatimonadia bacterium
GAAGCTGATCAGGTTCAGGTAGGTCCGCTTCCCCGGCTCCAGGCTGCGGAAGTATTGCTCACGGCTGTCCAGCACCTCGCCGTCTTCGTCCAGCAGGTTGATCTGCGCCTGATGTCCGCCCGCGGGCACATCTTCCAGCGGCATTGTGTAAACCTCGTGCTGGTCTTCCACGCGCCAGCGCAGGCGGCCCTGCCTCTCTCCGTTAAGTCCTGCCACAACGCACTCCACGCTGTGCTTGAGCGGATCGGGCTTGCCCTCAAGCTCCACCTCGACTGTGAGCGTCTCACGGTCGGGCACACGCGAGGCGGCTGAGGCACCCAGCAGCACCGGCGAGGTCCGCCGGGCAAGCTGCATGTCATCGATGAAGAAGTCCACACGGTCGCCGTCCCGATACCACTGCTCGGCCACGTAGAAGCTGATGCGGTCCACCGCGTCCCACTCGCGCGACGGCTCCAGCGGGACCGATATGCGCTGCCACCGATTCGGCTCGATCCCGGGGATCGTGTACCACGGGCCTCCTTTGGCCTGTTCGTCCTGGTTGAAGAACCCCACGCGCAGGACCCGGTCTTCGGGCAGTGGGTCTTCCGTGCGCGTGTACAGCCAGAAGAAGACGCGGTCGTTCGCACTCCAGTCCAGCGGCGGGTCAAGCTCCCGGTTCATCATTGGCCAGCCCTTCGCGTACTGCTGGCCCTCCTTCTCCGTCCAGTCCACCCGGACCATGAAGGCCAGCGACTGCTCGCCCTCATGCACGACCTCCGTGCCGGGAACCACCCTCGTCTCCTCCTGCTCCATCTCGGTGCTGGGGTCACCCTTGATCCACGGCGAGCAGTCCTCGAAATCGTCAAACTGCGTGTACTCGAACTCGTCGGCGAAGACTGCAACACACGGCACCACTACGGCCAGTGCAAGCCATATCATGCGCATGATCGTGTCTCCCTCATCGACCTGTGATACCCGCCGGACGTAAGTTAGCCTCGTTCCGGCTGAAATCCTTGCACGGACCGTCTGCGAGCGAAAGGAGAAACCGATCGCTTCGGAGAAGCTTTGCTCGAGGTGATCGAGATATGCGCCGAGGTGCGCTGGTCGCTGTTGTGCCGATTCTGGTCGCGATTGCGGTCGGGGCGGTCCATGCGCAGATGCCGGACAGCGTGCCGCTGCTGCCGGACACCCTGTGGACGCCCGAGGCATTTCACGCCCCGGACGGTACCGCCGAGATGGAAGTACTTGAGCCTGAAGGGGGCGCTGAGCCGCTCGGCTGCCGCGTTCACGTGAGCGAGGTCCCGACGAATCGATGGGAGATCTGCCTCGCGTGGGACACCGTTGCGCCGATCGCAGCGGGCGATGTGATGCTGCTTACTTTCGACGCACGCGCAGAAAGCGAGCGTGAGCCGGCCGGTCAGATCAACCTCGCGTTCAGGCGCACGCAGAAGCCCTATCACCATGCCCTGAGCGATACGGTGAGCGTCGGCGAGGACTGGCAGACCATACGGGTGCCGCTTTCACCCACGGTGGATATGCCTGCCGGCGGCGGGACGCTGCGGATCAACCTCGGCACACAGCGGCAGGTCGTGGAGCTTCGCGACGTGTCACTGCACAACTATGGTGGAGACCTGTCCTACCTGGCAGTATGCCGCATGCTCGACATCGATCCGGGCAGTGGCGGGCGCATGAGAGTGGGCACTCCCCTTCGGCCGGGCCTGCTGTGGGAGATGCGCGCGTTCGATGAGCTTCCCGCGCTCGATCCGGATTTCGATCCGGCCGGATCGTGGGAGCAGACCTGGCGCATCTGGACCAATTACGGTTACGTCAGGCGCGGCAACCACGATCTGGGGCGGCTCCGCATCACCAGAAGCGCCGGCGATCCCTTCCAGCTGCGCATCGACCAGATTCAGCTCAACACGGAGGGTCTGCAGCACGTCCAGACCGCCGACGTGACCTGCGCGCTCGACGCGCTCGCGTCGCCGCTGACGTGGACGCTCACCAGCGAGTTCATCACTCCCGGTCGTGAGCAGGCGACCGACCTGAGGTCCGTCGATACCGTCGAGGAATCACCTACCGGGCCGGTCACCGCCGACTGGTGCCTGTTCGAGGCGGTGCAGCGATTGCCGTTTGATGAAGATACCACCCATCGTTTCAACCTGCTCGAGGGGCTGAGCCTCCCCAAACATGATTACGAACTCCGCTACATGGGCGCGCAGGAGATAGCCTTCGGCGCGAATACCCGTACACTGCACTGCTTCCAGCAGACGGGGCATGGCACGCTCGCGTACAGGTACTGGCTGGATGAGACACACCGCCTGGTGCTGGTCATCTCACACTGCCGCGCTTATATCCTCGACCCCAACGCGGATGCGGTGCTGGCCGAGGAGATCGCGAAGCGGGCAAAACGATATGAGCGGCGCAGGACCCGGTGGGAGCAGAACCAGGAGGATGATGACGGTGAGTGAACGGGGCATCACACGGCGAGACTTCTTCCGTATCGGCGGGGCGGCCACCGCCGGATTACTCGCGGGCGGGCTGGGCGCATCACGCGCCTCGGCGCAGCAGGCGCGGCCCAATGTGCTGCTTATCATTACCGATCAGCAGCACATTGACACGATATCCGCGGCGGGGTGCTCGGACATCTCCACACCCGCTATCGATGAACTCGCGCGCCGCGGCACGCGCTTCGTGAACTCGGTGTCCGCCAATCCGCTCTGCTCACCGGCGCGCAGCGCGATCTTCACCGGTCGCACAAGCTGCGAGACGGCCGTCCCCGTCAACGGCCGTCCGATCCGTTCGGAGATCCCCAATCTCGGCCAGTGGCTCTCCGAACAGGCGGGCTATGACACGGTTTACGCCGGCAAGTGGCACCTTCCGCGTGGCGCGACCCACTTCATCCCCGGCTTCCGCGTCATCGCCACCGGTGTCGCCGGGCAGGGCAACCTCGCCGACGCCGCCGTCTCGAGCGCATGCCGGGGATGGCTGCACAATCGCACCGCCACCGATCCTTTCTTCATGGTCGCGAGCTTCGTCCAGCCGCATGACATCTGCCAGTGGCTGCGGCTGAACGCGCGGCAGATGGACGAGTTGCCGGTTGAGGGTATCGCCGACGAGCTTCCTCCGCTGCCGGACAACTTCGGCTTCGACGAGCGTGAGCCGTCCGTGGTCAGCTCCCGGCGGGCCGGGAATGAAGGGGTCGGGAACAACTGGTCGGAGCAGCAATGGCGCTACTACCTGTGGTGCTACTACCGGCACGTGGAGATGGTCGATGCGGAGATCGGGCGGGTGCTGCGCGGCCTGTACGAATCAGACTACGCCGACGATACACTGGTGATCTTCACAGCCGACCACGGAGAGGGCACGGCCCATCACCAGATGACACGCAAGAACATTCTCTACAACGAGGCCCTGGAAGTGCCACTCGTGGCGTCACTGCCCGGGGAGATCGGTGAGGGGCGGGCCGACGCGCAGCACGTGGCAAGTGGCCTCGACATCACGCCGACCGTCTGCGACTACGCCGGTGTGGACGCCCCGCCGAACATGCGCGGGCGCAGCCTGCGACCGATCCTGGAGCAGGGCAACACCACGTGGCGCGAGTTCTGTGTCTCGGAGGTCACCAACAACACCGGGCGCGCGCTGCGCACCGAACGATACAAGTACATCACCTACGCCGATGACCCGGTGGAGCAGCTCTTCGACCTGGAGGACGACCCCGGAGAACTCAACAACCTCGCCGATGACCCCTCACACGCCGACGTGCTGAATGATCACCGGAAGCTGTTGCGGGAGTGGGAGAGCGCGCTGGACGTGGCGCCGGAGGTCCCCAATCAGCACGCCTGGCGCGCCTGATCGAGGGCAGCGATAGCCGTCAGGAATCGCGCCGCCGGCGACCAGACGGCCGCCGGCGGCAGGGGTGATGTGTGTGGCGACGTGTCAGCGAGAGTCGTCGGGATCAAGCGACCACAGGTTACTCGGCGCCAGGGTCTGATCGATCCGGAACCACTTCGCGTGGCCGTCGAAGAAGCCGTAGTTGGCACCACCGTTGTGTATCTTGTCCCCATCGTTGAGCGTGATCGGCCGACAGTATTGGCTGTCGTCGTGATAGGGCGGGCAGACGCGATGAGCCGAGCCGCCCGCGGGCATCTCGGCCAGCAGGATCACCTCAGCAGGTGCCTCAATGTCCGCCAGCGAGAGCGTATCGCCGCTCCCGTGATAGCTCTGGGAGCTGATCTCGCGCTGACAGTTCATCGTGTAGGTCAGCCAGCTACTGAGCGGGCTGGAGGGGCACGTGAAGACCTGCTGGTTCTTCACGTAGGGCATGATCGCCTCGTACCACTCAATGCGCTCGCCCCAGTTGTCCGATCCGGGGGGCTGCTCCACGTCATAGTACCGCATTATGCACTTTTCGTCGTAATCCTGTACGTACATCGCATGGCCGGTCATGAGCTGCCTGACATTGTTCAGGCAGGACGTTTGACGGGCCTTCTCGCGAGCCCGCGCGAATACCGGAAACAGAATTGCTGCGAGGATCGCGATTATGGCAATCACAACCAGCAGTTCGATCAGGGTAAATCCTCGTCGCATTGGTCTGTACCTCCGTGGTCTGCCATTCCGGGCCAATACTCCGCTCCGCCGGCATCGCGACATCACCGGTTGGCCCGTGCAGACGTTGATGGGTGCGCGCCTGTCGTCCAAATCCCGGAGCGACTGAAACACGAGTCCGAGAGTTGGATGAGGGTATATTCCTCGGAGCAGTCAAAATATCCTTCAGTGATGTGTACAGAAATTCAGGATGCTTCCTGAATCGGAGCCGGCAGGCTGCGGAGCGGATCACACCATCTGTCTTCAGGGAACATCCCCGGGGACCGGTCGCGCCCTTCGGGGCAAACGCCTGTCACGGCTCACTGCCTGCCCCCCGGTTGCTGCCCCGTTCAGAGCCTCTGCTCGCAGAAGAACTCCCAGATCAGGTCGGTCGCGTCCAGTCGATCCGTCCTCGGGCCCACCACGCGCTCGGGCAGCAGGCTCCTGCCCCCGGGCCACGTGTGGCCGCAGTCGGCGACCGTGTAGAAGCGCACCTCCGCGCCATCGGCGCATGGCCCGTAACGCACTGCCGTTACTCCCTCGGGCGCATCGATTGACACCGGCTCCTGCGGACACCCGATCATCTCCGCCCACCTCTCGATCGAGTCAATCACCGGTGGTTTGGCCTTCCCCATCTCCCGGCCGGTAAGGGTCGTTGGAATGCCACCGTCAAGCGCGTTCAGTGTGTCCTCCTCACCGGTGATATACAGCAGCGGGACGGGGCGTTCAGGCTGCGCGGCCTCCAGCCAGAATGTGCCCGCAACAGGCGCCACCGCCGCGAAGCGTCCAGAAAGCTCGACGCCAATGCGGAACGTCATCGAAGCCCCGTTGGAGAAGCCGGTTGCGTAGATGCGTGTCGGATCGATCGGATACGAGGTGGAAAGCTCATCGAGCAGTCGGTCGATGAACGCGACATCGTCGTACGCGCGTTCGCGGGAAGCGGTGAATCGGCCGGAGCCGTCGTACCAGATCTGCGGATTGCGGAGGAAGTTGCCCGGTGCCTCCGGATCGCGCCCCGTGCCCTCAGGAAAGACCGCGATGAAGCCCTCTCGCTCCGCTTTGTGGTGCCACTGGCTCTGCGTCGCGGCAGCCCGGGCGGTACCCCCACCTCCATGAAACATAACCACCAGCGGAGCGCCCTCGCCCCCGAGCAGATTCTCCGGCACATGGATGAGGTAGCGCCGCGTGAGGCCGTCCACGTCCACGCTACCTCGCTGCAGGCGGATTCGGGCATCCTCGCTCTCGGCTTCCTCAGCCCTGCCATCGCGCGGCCACCCGCAGCCGCACATCGTTACCATCAGTACGAATGCCAGTGATCTCAACATCAGCAACGCTCCTGCCTCTGAAGGCATCTTCATCGTCCATGGATGAATCTGTCCGCGAACGGTCCATCGCGGACGCATTCAACCAGTGTGACGTTTTCAAATGCCGGAAGATTCCGAAAGAACCGTCGGGGAAACTGCTCGCGGTCAGTCGTCCTCACCGCGCATCTGCCGCTTGCGCTTCAGCAGTTGCGCGGTGGTCCGGCTCGGTTCCGGCTCATCCGCTTTCTCCTCCGCAGGCGCCGGTTCTTCGGGGCCCGGTGGTTTTTCGACCGGCTCCGCGCGCTCGGGGCCGGCCTCGGGCCGCCGCTCGCCCGAGGGCGCCTCGTCGGGAATCTCCTGCGGCGGGCGCACCCGGACATCATCCTGCTTCTCCCGCATGGCGCGGCGGCTCTCCAGCAGGTGGCCGACCGTGGCCGGCTCCTGTTCGCCGCCTTGCGGGCGCAGCCGTTCGGTAGCGTTCTGCACGGCCGCCCACACCGGCGCGAAGTCCTCAGCGCGGATCATCAGCCGGCGGATCGCCACATCCAGCGGCAGCAGCAGCGCCGCGAGCCACAAAAGCTCGCGCCAGATGTCGATGCGCGTGTGCGGGAACACCTCCGGCGGCGCCCAGACCTGCTCGGGGCGCTCGATGACCCGCCCGCCGGTCTGCGCCGCCGCGCGCTGCAGCAGATCGCGATCGGCTGCAACATCCGCATAGTCCGGCGGATACGGCACCGCGAATCCCGCGGTACGCCGGGCCTCGAAACCCTCGGGCCCGCTCGCGACCACACCCGCCACGTATGCGCCCGCCTGCCGCGCCTCCACCGGCGCCTCGTAGCGGCCCGGGCCGGTCTGTGGCAGCGACAGGTGCTCCGTGCCACCGGCCGGAATGCTCAGCGTCACCTCGACCTCCAGGCCGTTGATCGCCGAGCCATCCTCGTCGAAGGCCTCCACCACCAGCGTGCTCCCGTCGGGCCTGCGCTCGACGCGCGGATGCAGCACCTCGCTTCCGGGCCTGCGCAGCACCCAGCGCACCGTTTGCCCCCAGAAGCGCGTGAACTGGGGCCACTGCAGCCAGTGTGCGGCCCAGTGGGCCTTGGCGTCGGAGGTGAAGGCGACGCTCCGCCCGAGGCCGAACTGCCAGTGCGCGAGGATCGGGTCGTCCTTGTGCGAGACCAGCGGGGTCCGCGCGAGGTCCTTGCGCGAGGTCGCGACGTAGCCCATCAGCGGCGGGGCGCCCGACCAGTTGAAGCCGGCGGTCAGTTCGCTTGTGTCCGCCGGCTGAGCGCGGAACGTCTCCTCCACCAGCACCGACTTGGTGACCTTCAGCGCCTCGCGCGTGAAGATGCCCTTGAGGTCGCGGGCGCGCTCGGTGAGGTAGTACTGCCCGTTGCCGGCGGCCGCGACGTCCTTCAGGAACGGAACGTGGGGCCCGTCGCCGAACGCGACCGCGGTGGTCGTGATCTTCTCCGACGCCATCTGCCGCACCAGCGGCACCGAGCCCTGCTGCTGATCGCAGTCGCTGCCATCCGCCAGCAGGATGATGTGCCGAATCGGCGACTCATCATTCCGCAGCACCCCGTATGCGGCCTCCAGCGACGGGTAGACCGCGATGCCGCCTCCCCCCGCGCGCACCGAGCGGATGTCCGACTTAATCGCCTCGCGGTCGGTGAGCTTGCGCAGCGGCGCGACCGCCGTGGGCGCCGGATCGCTCGCGAGGAAGCCCACCGCGTCGTAGGGCTGCAGCAGGTCCACCACCGCACATCCCGCTTCGGCGGCAAGTTCGATCTTCTGATAGCCGTCCTCCTCCATGCCCATGCTGCCGGAGGTATCCATCACGATGAGCACCGCCGCGGCGGGGAAGGTGCGCTGCTTGGTCACATCCATGCTCACCGGCAGCGCCTCTTCGACCGGGGATCCGTAGTACCCGCCCGCCCCGAAGCCGAACTCCCCGCCGATCATCCCCAGACCGATCCCCCGATCGCGCGTGGCGTCGCGGAGCATCTCCTGCTGGTTATGGCTCATGCGGTAGGCCGGCAGGTCGGACAGGAAAACCGCATCCCACGCCTCCAGGTCCGCTGCATTCACCGGCAGGGCCGCCGGGCCGCCCACGCGCACCTGAATCTCCTGCAATTGCAGAGCGCGCTCGAGAGCTTGCGCCTCCTCCGGACTCGCATCAACCACGAGGACTTTCGGTTCGCCGCGGATGCGCACGAAGCCGGTGCCCACATCATTCTCGCGGACCTGGTCGCCCGCACCCTCCAGCACCACGTCCACGCGGTGGAAGCCCGGCTCGCTGACGGAGATCGGGACCGAAAGCGTCCGCGTCCCGGCGCTCAGCGCGAGCGTGTCCGTCTGCACCGGCTCGTCATCGACCAGCACCGTCAACTCCGCGTCCCCCGGCTCGGTCGCGTGGACATCAGCGTGCACATGGAAGGGCTCTTCGCGCCGCGCCTCCCCCGGCACCCGGAGGCCGGTGACCATCGCATCATGCCGGCTGCGGGTCCGCAGGGGCAGCACGTCCACTGAAACGCGCCCCGCTTCGGCCGCGAGAACCTGCTCGGCGGCGTCGCCGAGGTTCTCATTCCCGTCGGAGATAAGCACCACACGGCCGGCGGTCTCGGGCGGGATGAGGCCCAGCGCCAGACGCAGGCCCGCCTCGATGTCCGTGTGCCCGCCGTCGATCTCTGAGGTCACCGCGACCTCGTCCGGCCGCATGAGGTTCTCCGATTCGACCATCGCCTCCCCGCCGAAGACGACCATTGCCGCGCGCCGTCCGGGTTCGCGTTCGCGGAGTGTCTCACGCACGATCTCCAGGGCCTGCTCGCGCTCATCGGGCGCCACGGAGTACGAATCATCCAGCGCAAAGACGACCGTCAGCTTCTCTGCTGGCCGGACGATCTGCGTGCCGGCCAGCGCCAGCACCACCAGCAGCACGATCGCCACACGCACCACCCAGGCCCCTGCCAGGCGCCAGCCACGAAGGCCCGCATAGCTGCCCCGCGCACCGAACCACAACGCTGCCAGCAGCACCGGCAGCGCTATGAGCCACTGTGGTTGCGTGAAGCCTATCGTTGGCATTTGCGCCTTCCCTGAGCCCGTCTGCTCGGCATCCAGCCGACCCGCCTGGATGCCGTCCGAACTCCGTTGTCGCTGCCGTTCCCTCTCCCCACTCCCCGCTGCCCTCTCCCCTGTCTCAGTACCTCTTGTGGTACAAAGCCCATTCCGCGATCAATGCCACCAATGCCAGAACCGCCAGCCACGGCCACAGGTGGCGCTCGGTCTGCACTTCGCGCTTCGTCGCCGCCACCTGCCGCCCGCCCAGCGTCAATTCCGCGCGGGGCATCAGATCCGATTCGGCGCTGTCGCGCAGATCCATCGCCCAGCGGAAGGTCTGCTCGCCCGCGGTAAGTTCATACAGCCCGACGCGATCGGCCATCGCGAATGTCAGCTCTCCCCCGGCGGCCTCAACCGACCGCTGGCTGTTGTCCGGAAGGCGCACGGTCGCGCGCTTTACATCCGCGGGCACGGGATACCGCACAGTGGAGCCCGGGCGAAGCACACGCGCCTGCACGCCCTCCAGCCCTCCCAGCCACCGGACGAGGTTGCTCACCAGCACCGGGAAGCCCACGCGCAGCGGAAGGTCCGAGTCCAGCAGGTCCCACCCGAGCGCGACCGCTCGCAGATCATCGCGCTCCAGCGCGACGATCAGCGGCGCACCGTCCGCTTCCGCCAGGACCTCCGCGCCCGGTCCGGGGGTGAGCGTGTGAGCCTTCGCGATCCCCGCCGCGGCCAGGTTCACGTGCCGGAGCGCGGGATGACCGTCGTCCCACGAACCGATCTGCGGCTGCTGAATGCTCTCTCCGCGCAGAGCCAGCCCCGACCAGCCTCCCGCGTCGATCATCAGCACCGCGCCCCGGGCCGGTGGAGCAGGGACACGCTCACGGTCGAAGACCACCACGTCGTATTCCTCGTAAGCCTCAGCCGCCTGTGTCGCGGTCAGCGATTCCGCGCGGAAGACATTCACGCCCGGCTGGATGATCAGCGCCTGCTCGAGGAAGAGGTTCCCCTCGCCCACCACCAGCACCGACCCGCCCCCACCGGGTGCGGCGGGCGCCCAGGCGACGTTGTCAGCGGCGAGGTCGTCTTCGACCTCGATCTCCGCGCGCAACAGGCCCGCCTCCACGCCCCAAAGCTTCCATGTCTCGTC
>CAZAHB010000205.1:0-10031 GCA_964484945.1 uncultured Armatimonadia bacterium
CTGCTGCAGGCGGGTCCCGCGGAATCGCGAGGCGGCGCAGACCCTATGCGCGGCCGTTTCTATTATGTGGTGGTGCCCATGAGTGAGTATCAGACTGACGGCTTCACCGTCGAGGTCGTTGAGGGCGACATAACACGCGCGGACGCGAGTGCTATCACCAACGCCGCCAATAACCACCTCTGGATGGGGTCGGGCGTTGCCGGAGCGATCAAACGCGCCGGGGGCGAGCAGATCGAACGCGAGGCCGTGGACAAAGGCCCCATCGAAGTCGGGTCCGCAGTCGCAACGACGGCGGGCGACCTGCCCTATGAATATGTCATCCACGGTGCGGTGATGGGTCAGGACCTCCGCACCGATGGCGAACTGATCACCCGGACCACCACCAGCTGCCTCGAACTTGCCGACGAACTCGGCCTCGAGTCGCTGGCGCTTCCGGCGTTCGGAACGGGCGTCGGCGGTTTCAGCCTGGAAGACTGTGCGCGACACATGCTTGGCGCCATTGACCATTTCACCGACCGTCGCCGCCACCTCGACCGGGTTCTGCTGGTTCTGTTCGGTGAGGAAGCCTGGATCGCGTTTGACGAGGTCGCGGGGGAGAAGTGGGGCGAGTGATGCGACGAGTGGTGCTTGCGGGCCTCTGCCTCCTCGTCGTCGCAGCCGCCACCTGGGCGGGCGACGATCCTGCCGCCGCATACCTGCAAGTCCGCGAGCGGCTTGCGCCGGCGCCTGTCGGATCAGGGATGGCGCTGAAGCAGATGATCGGAGAGGGCGGCTTCGAACACATTGAGTTGGTCGGGGATGTCAGCGGGAAGGCCTCCGCGGCCCCATCGCTTGATGGCCCTCCCACGCGTACGCTGATGATGACGCTCGACGATGGGGCCAACGTGGCGCTGCGCGCCGCCAGGGAGATCGACAGGCTTGAAGTCGGCCACCGCATTTCTGTGATCGCCAGCCTTTCCGATGACGCCTCGGGGAACGGTGACCTGGTCCTGACAGAGTGGGTCTACGAGTGGGATCTCCCGGAGGCAGAGAATGAAGCTGAGACGCTTCTGGAACAGCGACCTGCCCAGTCTGCGCCGCCGCGAACAGGCAGTGGCAAAGTCCCCGCAGAGCGAATTGCCCGACCACCCTTGCCCCGCCCCGCTGCCGCGCAAACATGCAGGGCCGATGCAATCGACGCATGGAAGAGCTGGGCGCTCGAGCAGAACTCCAGGCTCACGGACAAGCAGGCCACCAATATCGTCCGCTGGGTGCTGCACTACTCCCAGCAGTACAATGTCAACCACAAGCTGGTCTTCGCGCTGATCAAGTGGGAATCGTGGTTCGACCCGGGGTGTGTCTCCCATGCCGGCGCCATCGGCCTGATGCAACTTATGCCGGGGACGGCCCGCTCACTTGAGGTCAACCCGCGCAACGTCCAGCAGAACATCGAGGGGGGCGTCCGCTATCTCGCCGAACAACTTGCCACGTACGCTGACCGGCCCAACTACGAGCGCGTGATCCTGGCCCTCGCCTGTTACAATGCCGGGCCCAACGCGGTGAGCCGCGCCGGCCATCGCGTTCCGAATATCACCGAGACCCAGCGTTATGTCAAGAAGGTCAGCAGTACATTCTACGAGCTTCACCAGGCCGGAATGCCCTGAGCGTCGCCCCGCCGGGAGGATGCCCCATGCGCCGTCTACTGGCCATTGCCGCGACCATCGCTTTGTGCCTCTCCGCTCATGCTCAACCCGGCTTCATCGATGTCACCGACCAATGCGGACTGTCCGGCGGGCGCCAGGCCGCGTGGGGCGACTACGACTCCGACGGATACGTTGACGTGCTGATCGGCGCGAAGCTCTTCCGTAACGTCGATGGCGCCCGCTTCGAACCGGTCGAGTTGCCTGAGGGCGTTGGCGCGATCAGTGGCACCTGGGGCGACTGTGACAACGATGGCGATCTGGACCTTTTCACTTTCGGCGCCCGCTTCGCGCTGGCGCTCAACAACGGCGATGGCACCTTTACCCGGTCTGACGGCCTCCCCGAGATCCCGGTCGTCAACTCTCGCGGAGCCTGCTGGGTGGATCTCACCAGGGACGGCCTGCTCGACATCTACATCGGCGGCTACGAGAAGTGGCAGGATGCGGTGTACCTCGACGCGGTGCTCGTCAACCAGGGGGACGGTTCCTTCACCGTCGGGTGGGAAAGCACCCCCGAGGGTAAGCGTTCAGCGCGCGGGATCACTGCTGCGGATTTCGATGAGGACGGAGATTCCGACGTCTACGTGAGCAACTACCGCCTGCAGCCGAACTACCTGTGGCTGAACACGGGTACGCTGCCGATGGATGAGGTGGGCGCCGAGCGCGGAGTCGCAGGAGTGGCCAAGAGCGAGATCGATTACACCGGCGGGATCCGCTACGCCGTCAGCGGCCACACAATTGGGTCGGCGTGGGGCGATCTGGACGATGACGGTCACCTCGACCTGTTCGTTGGCAACTTCAGCCACCCACCGGATTACCAGGATCGGCCCATGTTTCTACGTAATACAGGCGCGCCGGACTGGTCCTTCGAGGACATGAGCGACGAGGCCGGGCTGAAGTGGCAGGAGTCGTTTGCAAGCCCCGCTCTGGCCGATGTGGACAATGACGGCGACCTCGACCTCTACTTCACGACCGTCTACGGTGGCGACCACAGCGTGCTCTACCTCAACGACGGCGACTGGCACTTCCGGGACGTTACCGGTGCCGCCGGCATCGAGGCGGTGAAGACCTACCAGGCTGCCTGGGCCGACTACGACAGCGACGGCGACCTCGATCTGCTCACCGGCGGAAAACTCTACGAGAACCGCACCGACGGGGGGAACTGGCTGCGCGTCGCACTCGACGGGCAGGCGGTGGGCGCCATCGCGCGGGTGCGGATGGGGGAGAGGACCCTCACGCGGCATGTAGCGTCATCCACCGGCGAGGGAAATCAGAGCGAGATGGTGTTACACTTCGGCCTCGGCGAGCACGAGGGGCCGGTCACCGTCGAGGTTACCTGGCCCGGCGGCGGGCAGACTTCGCACGAGGTGCAGCCGAACCGTACCGTGAGGCTCGGCCGTTAGGTCTCAGGAGCACTCGCCTGCAAACGCCCGGAAGATGCGCATCATCGCCTCGTTGCGGTGGGCCATGATCTCCGGGTGGAATTGAAGCCCCAGGCACCATCCATCCGTCGATCGCTCGATCGCCTCGACGACTCCGTCCGCGCTTCGCGCCACCACACCGAAGCCCTCAGCGACTGCATTAACGGCCTGGTGATGGTAGCTGTTGACCGAGCAGTTCCCGCAGCCGAGGATCTCGTGCAACAGGCTTCCGTCGGGGATCTCGATGTCGTGGGTGCCGAACCATCCGGGGGCGGTCTGCTTGTGCTTGAGCGCACTGTCCACCGCGCTTTCGATGTCCTGGTGCAATGACCCGCCGGCCACCACGTTGATCGCCTGGATCCCGCGGCATATCCCCAGCATCGGCATGTCGGAGCGCTCCAGCGCGTATTCGACAGCCACGCGGTCGAGGTGGTCTCGCCTCGGATTGACAGACCCAAGCTTCGCGTTCGGCTGGCGACCGTATTCGCGCGGGTCCACGTCCCCGCCACCGGTGACGAGCAGCCCGTCACACATCTCGAGCAGGTCCACGATCTGCTCATCATCGCAATCATGGATCAGCAGGCAGCGTCCACCCGCTTCTGCGATGCGGTCGAGGTATGGCTGATTGACCACCTGGCGCTCGGAAAATGGCCCGGAATCGCTGTCGGCATGGTTGCACAGCACACCGATGAGTGGTGTTGACATGCGCGTGCTCCTCTCAGTCCGACGCGTCCTCGGCCTCACTGCTCTCAGCCGATTCCTCGCGCACAAGCCGCCCCTCTTCACCGCGCGGCAGCCCCAGCAGTCCAAACCACAGCAGCGCCCCGCAGAAGACCTGCAGCGGCAGATCGCCCCATTCGTGATAGGGCGAAAGCTCGCTTCGCGGATGGATTTCATGCCAGGCCACGCCCGGTTCGGCCTCAGGCACACTCGCGAGCACCTCGCCGTCGGGCGCGATAATTTGCGAACGTCCCCAGGTCGCGGCGCGTACGATGGGCCGGCGCGCTTCGACGGCCCGCAGCGGCGCGGTCACCGAGTGCTGCTCGATCTCCGGCGTCCCCGCCGCCCACGCGTCGCTCGTTCCGATGACGATAAGCTCCGCACCGAGTTTCGTGTTCTTGCGCACAGCGCGGGGGAACAGCGCTTCAAAGCAGATCAGCGGCCCTGCCCTGTGCTCCCCGAGACGTAGCGCCCTGTGCCTCTCACCGGGCGAGAAGTCCACGCTGCGCAGGGCGAACTTCCTCAGCCACGGGAAGCGGTCATCCCACGGGACGCTCTCACCGAAGGGAACAAGTATTACCTTCGAGTAGCTGTCGGTCAGTTCCCCCTCGGGGGAGAAGACGTAGAGAGTGTTGAAGACCCTGCCGTCGTCCGTGAATGTGTAGGCGCCGGAGATGAGCCACGCGGACTTCTCTTTCGCGAGCGCTCCGAAGCGCTCTTCGTAATCCGGCCGGGTGTTGAGAGCGACCGGAATCGCCGTCTCGGGCCAGACGATCAGGTCCACTGTGTCCGGAATGGTCTGTGACAGGGCCGCATAGGTGTTGAATGCCGTATTCGCGCGGTCTGCGCTCGTGCCCTCGATGTCTTCCAGCGAGGCCTGAACGGCCGCAACCTCCATCGCCTCCCCGGCCGTTTCTTCCGGCTTGCGCATGACCAGCGCGCCCCAGATGAAGACCAGCAGGACTACCACGTAGCATGCCAGCGCGGTCTTGGCTGCGAGGGTGGCGAACCGGCGCGGATGCATTTTGGCGCGCACAAAGACGCCCGGCGCGACAGCGAGGCCGGCCTGCGCCATGGCGGAGTTGATCAGGGCGATGAAGAAGCCGATCCCGAAGTGTCCGATCATGGATGCGGACTGCAGAAGCGCGAGGCGATCGTACTGCGTGTAGCCGAGGTTGCCGACGGTGAAGCCCAGCCCGCCGATGCCGCCGCGGAACATCTCCACCAGCGTCCATGCGGCAGCGACCGACAGTGCGCGGATCGCCGGGTGGGCGCTGCGTTTACACATCGCCGCCATCAGGCCGAAGAGCGCAAAGAACAGCGCCTGGAAGGCGATACTCCCCGCCCACGCGAAGAAGCCGTAGTCGAGCATGAATGAGGCGTACAGCCCCATGAACGCGAAGCCGAAGACGTAGCCGATGACCAGTCCGCCAATCGGCCGGACCTGCGTAAGCGCGAAGAAAAGAGGGATGAGGCCGAACCACGCGACCGGTCCGAGGTCCAGTGGGGGAAACGCGGCGTAGAGCAGTACCGCGGACAGAAGGGCGAGTGCGACCTTCTGCCATGTAATGCCCAGCGCGGCCGAAGGCGTGGGCGTCCCTGCCTCCGCCGCCGACTTCGGACTTTCCGCTCCCGGAGCACTCACTGTTCGATCGAGACCTCTCCGGCCTCGAGGCGTCCCAGGAATGTCTCGATCCGATCCAGCGCCTTCCGTAGATCGCCGATCGAGCTTGCGTAGCTGCACCGCACGTGCCCCTCACCGCCCTCGCCGAATGCGTCGCCGGGGACGACCGCGACCCGCTGATCCTCCAGCAGGGCGCGCGCGAACTGCTGCGAAGTCAGGCCGGTAGCGCGGATCGAGGGGAATGCGTAGAAAGCCCCCATCGGCTCGAAACAGTCCAGACCGATGCGGTTGAGGCCGTTGACGAACACCCGCCGCCGCTGATCGTACTCAGCGACCATCCGCGCCCGGTCGTCCTCACCGTGGCGGAGTGCTTCGATGGCCGCGATCTGACCCATAATCGGCACGCACATCGTGGTGTAGGCGTGCATCCGCGTCATCGCCTCGATGATATCCGGCGGCCCGCAGGCGTAGCCCACGCGCCAGCCTGTCATCGCGTCTGCCTTCGAGAAGCCATTGAGCAGCAGCGTGCGCTCGTACATGCCCGGTAGCGACGGGACCGAGCAGTGCTCACCCTCGTATGTCAACTCGGCGTAGATCTCATCGGCGATGACCAGCAGGTCCCGTTCTCGGGCGACCTCGGCCACCCCCTCGAGATGCTCGCGACGCATGACCGCTCCGGTTGGATTCGCAGGGTTGCAGAAGAGAAGGCCGCGTGTGTCCTCGGTAGATGCGTCGTCGAGTACCTCCGGCCGGATCCGGAAGTTATCCTCCAGCGAGAGGGGGACACTCACGGGTTTCCCGTGCGCCAGCTCGACGCATGGGGCGTATGACACGTAGGAGGGATCCGTCACGAGAAACTCATCACCGGGGTTCAGGAGCGCGCGCATGGCCAGGTCCACGGCCTCGCTCGCCCCGATGGTGATCAGTATCTGCTCCTCAGGATCGTAACTGACACCGTACTTCTGCTGCAGATACGCCGCGATCTCCTCGCGCAGGTCCAGCATGCCGCGATTGGACGTGTACGAGGTCGCGCCGTGCCGCAGCGACTCGATTACTGCATCGCACACGCGCCAGGGAGTGGGGAAGTCCGGCTCACCGACACCGAGGCTGATGACGTCATCCATCCCGACCACGATGTCAAAAAACTCGCGGATTCCCGAGGGCCTGAGGTCGCGCGCGAGTTTGGAGATTCTGCCGGGCGTCTGTTCAACACTCACGGCGACACCGCCAGTCTGTGGTTGGATGGCGGCTCGCCGATCAGCCGCCCCTCAAGCTTGTAGGTCTTCAACACAAAGGAGGTGGACGTGGCCGATACGCCCTCGGTGGGCGCGAGCTTCTCTGCAACAAAACGTGCGATGTCGCGAAAATCCCGGCCCTCGACGACTACCGTCAGATCAGCGGTGCCGGAGGTCAGGTGGAGCGAGTGTACCTCATCAAAGCGGGCGATGTGCTCGGCGAGACCGTCGAAGCCGACACTGTGTTCGGGAGTGCCCTCCACCAGAATGTACGCGAAGACCCGTTCGACATCCGCCTTCGACCAGTCCACCAGCGCTCTGTAGCCGATAACGACGCCCTCATCGTGCATCTCGTCGATGGCTTCCGCGACTTCCTGCTCGGATAGCCCGAGGCGCTCGGCGATCTCAGCATCCGGAAGGCGGCCTTCGGCGGTCAGTATTCTGAGGATTTTCTCGCGCATCAGGGCCTCCTGTGTCGCAAAAGCTCTTCGGCGTTACCGTGACGAATGCCGGCAGGGCCGTACACCGTCGGACTGACCCTCAGGTCAGAAGCGCTTCTTGGGTTCGCGGCCCCTGTCCTTTTTGTCCTTCTTTTCCTTCTTCCGGCGCTCTCGGCGCTTGCGCCGCCTCTCTTCCTGGGCGGCGCGTTCGGCTTCCTTCATGGTCTGCCGCGCGCTCGGGCGGGCCTCTTCCTCTTCTTCCTCACCCGTCTCAGCAGCCGCTTCAGCCGCCGCCTTCGACGCCGCTCGGGTAGAACGGTCTGCGCCACCGCCACCACGTCGCTTCTGTTCGGAGATGTTATACCAGGTGACCACAAAGGGGCTGGCGGTGAAGATCGATGAGTAACCTCCAGTCGCCACACCGATGATAAGCGCCAGTGCGAAGCCCTCGATGGTCGCCCCACCGAGCACGAACAGGGCGATAAGCGTAAACAGCGTCGTGCTCGTGGTGTTGATCGAGCGCGCCATTGTCTGCAGCAGGCTGGCGTTGACAACACTGTCGAGCGGGGCGCGCCGATGGAGCGAGCGGTTCTCGCGAATCCGGTCGAGGATGACAACCGTGTCGTTGATCGAATAACCAACCACAGTCAGGAAGGCCGCCACAAGCCAACTGTTCAACTCAGTCTGCAGCATCGCCAGTGCGCCCATCAGGATGGCTGTATCGTGCAACAACGCCACTACCGCGGCGACGCCGAAGCGGAATTCGTAGCGAACAGTGATGTAAATCAGGATCAGGACGACACCCAGCGTTAGCGCCTCGATGGCCGAGCGGGTGAGCATCTCACCGATAACCGGTCCCACCGTCTGGCGCCCGAGGCTCGATATCTCTCCTCCCCGCTCGCCGAACAGCTCGGCCAACTCCGCCCTGATCGCCTCATCCCGCTGGCGCGCTTCTTCATCGTTCTCGACCTGAGGAGTGCGGATGAAAAGCTGATCATTGTCCGCGACCTGAATCTGGCTCTTGCCCAGCCCCATCTCGCGCAGCATCTCACGCGTCTCGCGTATGACAGCTATGTTCTGGCCCTCTTCGGTGACCAGCGGGCGCTCGAACTGGTACTGCAGCAGGCTGCCGCCCGTGAAGTCAATGCCCCAATTCAGGCCTCGGGCCGCCCAGAAGCCCATCCCAATGACGATAACAATCGCAGAGATGGTGAACCAGAGCCACGAGTATTTTACGATGTCCCAATCCTGCCTGCGGAAGAAATCCACCTGTTGTCCTCCTCATGTGCATGCACGTCATGTGAGCTTTCCGGCTCGGCCTATTTCGTCTACGCCGGCTGTGTCTCGTCGTCTTCGGAGCGCTCACCGACTCCGTACAGCGACCGCTTCTGGGCCCAGCGGGCCTCGGCCACCATAGTCAGCAGCCACCGCGTGATTGTCACCGCGGTGAAGAGGCTGCAGATAACGCCGATGAACAGCATGATCGCGAAGCCCTTGATAAGGCTTGTGCCCAGCCAGTAAAGCACGGTCGCCGCAAGCAATGTCGTCACGTTCGCGTCGAGAATCGCCGTCCACGCCCGGTCGAAGCCGGCCGCCACCGCCGATCGCATCGACTTGCGTGACCACAACTCCTCTTTGAGGCGTTCGAAGATAATGATGTTCGCGTCCACTGCCGTGCCAAGCGTCAGAATAAGACCAGCGATGCCCGGAAGCGTCAGGGTCACGTCGAGATAGGCGACGACCCCGATAACGATTACCAGGTAGAGCGTCAAAGCCAGGTCCGCGAGCAATCCGGGCAGGCGGTAGTAGGCGATCATGAAGATCATCACCGCGCTCAGACCGATCAGCGCGGCGTTGAGGCTGCGCATAATCGAGTCCTGCCCGAGTGTAGCCGACACCGTTCGGTTCTCGACGATCTCCAGCGGCACCGGCAGCGCACCCGCATTCAGCAGCAGCTTCAGGTCGCTGGCCTCTTCGGACGTCATGTTGCCCTCGATGATACCCGAACCGGGGATCGCCGAGCGGATGACCGGCGCCATCTGGCACTCCCGATCAAGCACGATGGCCATTATCCGGCCGATATTGCGACGCGTGAATTCGTTGAAGTCATCCTTCTTATCGTCCTGAAGTTCGAACGCCACGACCCAGTCGCCCATTTCGCCCGACTGAACCTTGGCATTCGCCTTCAGATCCCGTCCGGTGAACTCCACCGACGACTCCGCGCGCACCTGCTGCCACGAGACCGTCTCCCCGGCGTCGGTGTCATTCCACTCTTCGTAACTCATCTGACTGGCAGGCTCATACTTCTGGGGAATGAGCCGGAACTCGAGCAGCGCCGTGCTCTTGAGAATATCAAGCACGCGCTGGGGGTCCTTGACACCAGGCATCTGGACGATGATGCGATCGAAGCCCTGTTTCTGAATGACCGGTTCGCGAATCTCGCCCATGCGATAGAGCCGCTGCTCGACGATGTACTGGACCTTCTCCGCCGTCTGCGCATCCACGTAGACCGCGTTCATCTCTCCCTGCTCGACTTCCACCCCGGGGTAATTGTCGATCAGAAACTGGTGGATGGCATCCTGCTGCGCCTGCGCCTGTGCCTTGTCCTCAGGTCGCGTGGTCACGACCAGGCGACTGGTGCCGACCACGGAGACGTCAACCTCTGCAGGGCGCGTTTCCGTCTCTTCCTCCAGCACGGTATTGACCTGCAGCACAAGCTGCTCCTCGGTGAACGGCGCATCGGCCATGCCCTCTTCGCCGGCCGCCTCGCCGTCGCTTACCAGAGGTGTCTCATTGCCGAGTGTGAAGTCCATCTCCGCCTCGGACAGACAGCGCAGCACCACGTGGGCGCCGCCCTGCAGGTCCAGGCCAAGTTCGATCTGCGGGATCGGGGTGTAGATGCCAAGGGGGCC
>CAZAHB010000206.1:0-9999 GCA_964484945.1 uncultured Armatimonadia bacterium
TCGACGAACTTCCCGAGTTCCCCCGCAATGCCCTGGAGGTGATGCGCCAGCCGCTGGAGGATGGCGATGTGACCATCGCGCGGGCGCAGACGACGCTGACCTTCCCCGCGCGCTTCCAGCTTGTTGGGGCGATGAACCCGTGCCCGTGCGGCTTCAACACCGACCCTCAGCGCGAATGCACCTGCAGCCCGGCGCAGATTCAGCGCTACCTCAAGCAGCTTTCCGGACCCCTCCTGGACCGGATCGACATCCACATCGAGGTCCCTCGCCTGACGCCCGAGGAGGTCATGCAGCGCAAGCCCGGCGAGTCCTCGAAGTCGATGCGCGAGCGCGTTGTCGGCGCCCGCAAGCGCCAGCACGACCGCTTCGTGAACACCCCGTTCCACAATAATTCCGAGATGAATTCGAAGGCCCTGCGCGAGTTCTGCCCGCTTTCGAGCGAGGTGGAGTCCCTGCTGAAGAGTGCCATCGAGCAGTTCGCACTGTCCGCGAGAGCGCACGACCGGATCGTGAAGCTCTCGCGCACGATCGCAGACCTTGAGGGTGTGGAAGAGATAGGCGTCGCCCACGCCGCCGAGGCGGTGCAGTACCGGGCGCTGGATCGCAAATTGTGGGGATGAACGGCAGGGGCAAGTAACGGCAAACATGTGCACCAGGATATGTGATCCACGATGGAGACTGTCAACGCGCGTCACTTCCGGGACCTCAAGGTCTGGCAGCGAAGCCTCGATCTCTCAGTTGCGGTATATTCGGCCACGAAGGCGTCGCCGGATGACGAACGCTACGGCCTCACATCGCAGATGCGCCGGTGCGCCGCGTCAATTCCCGCGAACATAGCCGAAGGGAGCGCCCGGAAGGGCAGTGGAGAGTTCCTGCAGTTCCTTCACGTTGCCGCCGGAAGCCTGGCTGAACTGGAGACATTCCTTGAACTTGCGCGCAGGCTGGAGTATTGCGAGCAGGAGGTTCTCAGGAGCCTGGATAATACTGCTACTGAGGTCGGTCGCATGCTTTACGGCCTCATCGCACACGTAAAGAGCAAGGGGAAGTAGGGGCTCCCAGGTAATGCCAACGGTGTTGAAGGTAGAAAGTAAGCCAACGTGGCGTCGCTCTTGCCGTCGCGCCGTTCCTGCCGTTACTGCCGTTACTTGCCACTTGCCACCTGCGAACGGAGTGAGCAACATGCTCGTTTATCGTTTCATGGACTCGCGCGCTCTCATGAACCTCGTCGCCGGGAACTGGGCGAGCTTCAAGACCGATCTGGAATCTGAGGAACCATTCGAAAGTGACGGCCTCCTGGCCGTGGAGATTCCGTGGGTGCGCTTCACTCCCGACCGCGAGGCCGCCGGCGACGAATCCGGCTGCCGCGGCGGCATCGTGACCCTCGACATCGACCCGCTCGTTGAGGGTGAGGACTATCGGCAGGATGGCGATGACGTCTACGTCATGGCGGACGTGCTGGTCGTTGAACCGGTAAGCATCGAGTTGACGCCGTAGCTCATCGGCGACCGCGCTGTTCGCTGTTCTCGTGGCACACATCCGAGCCCCCGCCCCACCGGCGGGGGCTCGGCCGTTTCGTGTGGAGGGAGGGCGCGGGGCCGCGCAGGCCGAAAGGCTCCCCCGCGGTTCGATGCATTTTGTCAGGCGGGAGGATGCCATGATTCGCACGATGGTCGTCGTCAGTGTCGCTCTGGCGGTGACAACTTTCTGCGCCCTCGCAGAGCCACCCGATCATGCCGAGTGGGAGTTGACCTTCGAGGAACAGTTCGAGGGCGATGCGCTGGACACCGAGGTCTGGGAGTCGCAGAATTCGCCCTCAGGCGCCCATCGCCTCGACGGGCGCTGGCCGGACAATAATGTGGTGCGCGATGGCGTGCTCCACCAGGTCACGCGCCGGGAGGACCCGCCGCGCGGTGGCAAGGACTGGTCCAGCGCGCATATCTGGACCCGCGAGTTCACCCAGCAGTACGGCTACTTCGAGGCGCGCATCCGCTATGGTCGCGGCCTCAACAATGCATTCTGGCTGTACCGCCCGAGCAATCGCTTCGAGCGCCCCCATTTCGAGATCGACATCAACGAGGGCCATACTCCGTCGCAGATCTGTATGAACTACCACCAGTACGTGTATCACGAGGATGGCTGGCGCGAGCTTGTCTCCACGGGCGGAAAGTCGGAAGCGAATGTCGATCTGTCGGAGGATTTCCACACCTATGCGGTCGAGTGGGACGCCGAAAGGATCATCTACTACTTCGATGGGGAGCCGCTTCGCGTGCTGACCAATCACGGTGCACAGGCGCCCATGGACGTGCGGTTGAGCACGATCATCCACCCCGGGACCCTCCGACGCCATGATATTCCCATCGAGCAGATGGACGGTGCGACGATGTCCACCGACTGGGTCCGGGTGTACCGCAAGGTGCGGGACATTCGCGAACCGGAGGGCCTGCCGGAGCCGGAGGCCTTTACGATCCCCCAGATGGCCGAAACCAAGCCGCAGGTCGATCCTGAGGGAGACTGGCAGGCCATACTCAGTCAGGACTTCGACCGCGCGGGCTCGCTGCCTGACGGCTGGCAGGTCGGCGAGGGTGAGCCTTCGGTCGCGGAAATGGAGGACCGAAGCGTTTTACACCTTGACCCTCGGGAGTACGTCTTCCGCATGTTCGACGAGCCCGTTGCCGGGCGGCTGAAGATCGAGTTCGACTGCCACAACGCCACGCGCGGGGAGAACCTGCTGCTCGTCACGCTCGGTCAGTTCGACGCCAACGATCCCAAAGCCCGTCGCGAGTCCTACTACACCGGAGACATCGGGCCCTACATCCACTGGAAGGGGCCCTACCTGCGTTACTACACCGAAGAGGATGGCTGGACGCGGATCGCGCGATGGACCGGCGGAAAGTGGCAGCGCGTGCGCGTGCTGCTGGACATCGCGCGCGGCGTCTTCGACGTCTATCGCCTGGAGGAAGACGGGCCGTCCTTCGTCGCGAGCGGCCCGTTCCGCCATCGCCAGCAGGCGGCGCGTGGAATCGGCATCCGGCATCGTGGCACGGGCGACCCGGTACTCATCGACAACCTGACAGTCAGCGCCATCGAAGCGCAGTGAGGAGACGGTAGAGCATGCCCGACACACAGTCAGTCACGGTTCGGGAGCAGGTGCCGGTGGCCGGGGAGTGGGACGTGATCGTGTGTGGAGGGGGCCCGGCGGGCACCGGCGCCGCGATCGCGGCAGCCCGCCAGGGCGCGTCAACGCTGCTGGTGGAGGCGCTGCAGCACCTGGGCGGGTTGGCCACCAGTCACCGCCTGCGCACGATGTGCGACTCACCGGGCGGCCCGATCTACGATGAGCTTTTCGAGCGCCTGATGGACCTCGATTCGGCGTGGCATCACGAGAATCGCGAGCGCTACTACCCGCCCGGCCGCACCACCTATCGCCCGGAGATGTTCAAAGCCCTCACGCTGGAGATCGCCGATGAGGCCGGCGTTGACGTGCTTTTCGGCACCGTCGCCGAGAGCGCGTGGCTCGACGGCGACTCGGTGCGCGGGGTGTTCCTCGCCAACAAGGCCAACCGCACGCTCGCCCGGGCGAATGTGGTCATTGACTGCAGCGCCGACGGCGATATCGCGGCCAGCGCGGGCGCGGACTTCATGAAGGGCGCCGAGGAAGACGGCCGCATCCAGCACTGCAACTTTGCGTGGCGCCTCGGTGGCGTGGACGAGGAGCGCTTCGAGGCGGAGGGCCCCGACGAAGCGCAGTTCCGCCAGATCTGCCGCGACGCAGTGGCCTCCGGCGAGGTGACGCCACCGGACGCGATCTTCGGGATCGATCCCGCACAGTTTCCGTGGAATCCCCACGGTGGCGGGATCGCGCAGGCGTGGGAGCTTCAGCACGTGGACCCGACCGACCCCAAGCAGGTGTCCGAAGCCCTCACGCAGTGCCAGCGCGCGGCGCTTGACATCGTGCGCATGCTGCGCGAGCGCGTGTCCGGCTACGAGGAGTGCGTGATCGCGTCGATGGCGCAGGTGCTGGGCACGCGCGAATCGCGGCGTATCGCGGGCCTCTACACCGTCACCGGCGAGGATGTCCTCAACGGCGCGAAGTTCGACGATGGCGCGGTACCCGCATGGTTCTGGCTTGACCTGCACGACCCGGAGCCGGGCATGTCAACGCCCTATGAGCTTGAGTTCGTGCAGCAGAATCGGCCCGAACCGGGCGACTGGTACGAGATCCCCTACCGCTGCCAGGTCCCGCGGGAGATCGACGGACTGCTGGTGGCCGGTCGCTGCGTATCGTGCGATCACCCCGCGCAGGGCTCGCTCAGGATCATGCCGACCTGCATGTACCTGGGCGAGGCCGCCGGGACCGCCGCCGCATGGGCGACAGCGGACGGCATCGAGCCGCGCGAAGTGAACGGCGCGCGCCTCAAGCGAGTGCTGAACACGGAGTACTGGGAGCCGCCGACTTGGGATTGACGGGCGCAGTCAGGCTCAAATGTCATCAACTCACCGGGAGTGTTTCGCCATGAACCGTGACACAGCGGCTGTCATGCTGACCGCAGTGCTTCTCTTCATCTGCCTCTCCAGTGCTTTTTCGGCGGACGCCCAGCTTGAAGCGGAGATCAGTGCCCTCACCGAAAGCGTGGACGGGGTATCCGTGATCGAGGTCCCGGCTGATACGGAGATGACGCTGGATGCCGACGACGCGCTGACCGCGGAGGACCTGCAGGGTGTGACGATCGATGACAGCCCGCCGGTGCTGGGAGAGCGACCCGAAGGCTGGGACTCGCGCATGGTCGATCAGTGGCCGGATGGCGAGGCGCCGTACGAGGCCGAGGGGATCGAGCCCTTCCGCTTTGAGCACTTCACGAACGAGTTCAGCTATGGTGGCTGGCACAACTGGCACATGCACGAGTACGCGGTCACACACGGCTTCAGCGTGCTGTCACCGTATCGCTACGCACCGGGTGAATGGGGTCATCTTCCCGAGGCTACACACTGGCTCAAGTGGGGCGGGCTGGTGAACTGGCATACGTGGATGGACGAGCGCGGCATCGAGCAGCGGCACTACCACGAGCTTGCGGATCTTGACCTGCTGTCGCTGATGCTCAAGGAAGAGGCGCTGGCGTACAACCCCCAGTTCGATCAGCTTATGATCGACCTTGAGCACGGGAAGTTCGGCCCCGAGGCGCTGCGCGAGAAGGACTTCTACCCCGCCGATGCGAGCGAGGCCGCGCGGGCGGCCTTCGAGGAACGCTACTATGACGCCTACGCGCAGACCTACGTGGCGCCGGTCGAGGCTGCGCGCCAGAATGGCTGGAGCGACATCAGCGTCTACGGCTGGGCGCCGTTCGGGCGGACGTGGTGGGGGCTGGAGAAAGCGACCGCCGACCCCGCGACCGACTGGGCGTGGAACGCCTTCGGGCGCGAGATCTACAACGCAGTGGACATCCTTAATCCCTCGGTCTATTGCTTCTACTGGTCGCGCAAGAATGTGGCGTACACGCTCGCGAACATCGACCTGAACATGCAGATGATCGCGGCGGCCGATGAGCGGAAGCCGATGCGCCCGTATTACTGGAACCTGCTGCACGGAGGCGGTGGCGGTGATCGCTGGTGGAAAGGTCAGCCGATCCCCGGCGAGGACATGCGCGCGATGGCGGCCATGTGCTTCTTCACCGGCTGCGACGGGCTGGTGCTGTGGAGCTGGTCGGGCACCGGCAATCACCATCGTCCACGGGTCGAGCCGGAGGCCTGGGTCATGGTCGAAGAGAGCTTCCAGTGTCCGCCCGCCGATGGTGACGACGCCGTCGCATTCGAGCGTTACGACGTCCTGCGCATCGACGCGGTTGAGGATGACACCGTGCGGTTCCGGCTGCTTCGCCGCGAGCGCCAGGAGCCGCTGAAGGACGACGATCCGGTCTTCACAATGACGCGGGGGGACCTCGAACCGTTGCTGCGACCGGCCTCGTCGCCAATCTCCGCGATGATCGAGGGCCTGGCGCTGGTGAAGCCGCTGGAGTATCTTCTCAGCCACGGCGAGGTCATCGTGGACGTCCCGGCGACCGAGCAGTACGGACAGACACTGCCGATCGTTCGCCGGGTGGCCCTGGACGGCTATCACGCGATCGCGACGTATGACCCGCTGGCACTCTTCGACGACGAAAAGCGCTCGGTCACGATCACGTTGGCGGGCGGTTCGCGCCTCACTCTGCCCGCGGACGAGCAGGTCCGGGTTTTCGTGGTAAAATCGGCAGGATAGGCACTCAAATCGGCGCGCACGAACGCGAAGGGGATTGACTGATGGAGAATCGACGCTTCAGACCGAACGCGGAACTGGCCCTGGGTCGCACCTGGCACGTGGCCCGCAATCACGCGCAGGCATCGGACGATGGGCCCGGCACCGCCGAACGGCCATTTGAGACCATCACGCGCGGCGCAGGCGCTGCGGGCGTGGGCGACCGCGTCGTGATTCACGAGGGCGTCTATCGCGAGGAGGTGCCTCTGCCCACCAACGGCCATCCCTACCGCCCGGCCACCATCATCAGCTTTGAGGCCGCTCCGGGGGATCGCGTCTGGCTGCGCGGGTCGGATCCCTTCGATGCCGAGTGGACACCGCTGGAAGATGGCATATTCCGCGCGCCACTGCCGGACTGGCTCTTCGAGGAGGGCGTATTCAATCCCTGCGAACTCAGCGCCGTCTCCGGGGCGGACGAGCCGGTGCGTCCCTGCGACGGACCGCATCTGCCTGAGACGCTCGGGGCGCTGTGGCTGCATGGCGAGGCGCTGGGGCAGGTGACCAGCGTCGAGGCCGTGCGCGAGACGCCCGAATCGTTCGCAGTCTCCGCCGACGGCCGGTCGCTCATCGCGCACTTCGAGGGCGGCGAACCGCCGGACGATGGCCTCGAGATCACCGTTCGCGAGCGGTGTCTTCGCCCGCTCTTCGATGGGGAGGCATTCATCGAGACCGCGGGCATCCAGGTCGAGCACGCGGCACGGCCGGGCCCCTTCTGCTACGGCCCGCCGCTGAGCATTCGCCGCGCGCCGGGCGTGACCGTTCGACGCGAACCGGTGCTGCCGAGCACGATCAACGTCTGCCGCGCGCTGGGCGAACCGGCGTATGTCAGCGGGCAGTCGGACCGAATTGTCGCCGCCTACGAGGACAGCACGGGTACGCTGCGCGCCGAGGAGCACGAGGTCGTGACCGTGAGCAGCGAGAACGCCGGCCTCACGTGGCAGCGCGGCGATGTCCTGGGCAACCGCAGTTCGATCGGGCTTCCCGACCATTTCCTCGACGAACGCCACGGTGTGCTGCTCCGATGGTACACGCGTCAGCAGTTCGACCCCGACGGCGCCCATGGGCGGCGCGATCATGAGGTGATGGTGCAGATCTCCCGCGATGGTGCCCGGAACTGGTCGGAGCCGGAGGTGCTGGACCGCGGGCGCTACTACTTCCGCCCGATCGTGCACTCGACCGGCACGCTCGTGTGGCCCTTTACGGAGCACACCGGCGACAGCGGGCACTACCACGGGCAACTGCGGCTGCGCCTCGGGCAGTGGGACGGTGAGCGCTACCGGTGGTCAGAGGGCGGCGTGGCCGAGACGCCGCGGGACGTAAGCAGCGGCGGTTTGAGCGAACCGGCGGCGGTGGAGCTTCCCGACGGTCGCATCTTCATACTCCTGCGCGCGGGGGACGTCACGCCGCTGCAGGACCGGCCCGGCGTCCCATCGGTCAAGCGCTGGTGCATATCCGAGGACGGTGGGAAGACGCTGAGCGCACCCGAGGTCCTCACGCACGAGGATGGAAGCTACCTGTATTCGCCACGCGCCTTCCCCGGCGTCTGGCGGCCATCCGGCACGGACCGCGTCTTCGTCATCGTGAACCGGAACTCGACCTCATCGGTGAACTGCGATCCGCGAACATCCGTCGAGATCGGTGAGCTTGATCCGGACACCCTGACCGTTCGCCGCGACAGTGTGGTGACCATCGAGCACAGGCATCCGGAGCATCATCGGATGGTCCGCTTCTCGAACTGGTCCACGCTGGAGGATCGACAGACCGGGGACCTGCTGCTCTTCATGCAGCTTCATATGTCAGAGTACTGCCCCGTCAGGCGCGGGTATGACTTCCGCGTATTCAGATATCGTATCACCCTGGAGGACTGAGCCTCATGCGCACGGCGCCCATGCTGATGATATTTCTCATCCTCACATCTGCCGCCACTGCTTTCGCCGCGGCCGGGGACCAGATGCTCGACAACCCCGGCTTCGAGGAGGGTGTCTGGCGCCAGTCTCCCGCGTGGCACGGGGAGATCACCGTTGTCGAAGAGCCCGTGCTCTCCGGCGAGAAGGCCGGCAAGCTCACGGCGGGCCCGGAGGGCGACGCGACCATCTACTCCGGCTACGTGCCGGCCACCGTCGGCCTCGACTACCGCTTCACCATCATGGCTCGGGGAACGGGCACGATCTCACTGCGCTCCATCCAGCTTCGGGACCACCCCGAGGAGAAGTACCTCATCGAGCGGCCCGACAACCACATGGAACTGACCGATGAGTGGCAGGAGATTGCGATCGAGATCTCCCCTCGCGACCCGCTGGTCACGCGCATCGCGGCGGTGGTCGAGCTTGAGGGCGAGGGCGCGGAGGCGTTCCTCGATGACGCGCTGCTCACCGCGAAGGGCATGCCGGGTGGCGAAATCTCGATGGATCCGGGCTACGTCATGGTCGCGCCGGGGCAGTCCGTGGAGCTTGATATCACGGCATCGTGCGATGCCGGCGCGATCACCGAGGGTACGCTGGGCATCGCGATCACAGTCGGCGACGAGACCACGCGCGAGAAGATCGCGATCACCGGCGAGACGACCACATGGACCTTCACCGCACCCGAAGACGCGCAGCCGGGCCAGGCGACGGTCACCGCGGTGAACGCCGAGGTCGGGGCGGGCGACAGCGCGTGGGTGGACATCGTGGACGCGGAGACATACGCGCGGTTCGAGGCGCTCGCTGACGCCGCGCAGATCGAGACACCCGCGCACATCCTCTTCCTCGGGGATTCGCTGACCGACCAGCGGCGCGGGCACAATTACACGGACATGGTCGGCTTCTGGCTGGACCGCGTCCACGGCGATGTGAGCTACCGCAACGCGGGCGTGGGCGGGGACTACATCACGCGGATGTGGAAGCGCCTGCAGGACGGTGGCGCATACAGGCAGGAGATGTACGATGACCTTTTCGAGCCGACGCCGACGCACGTGTTCATCTGGCTGGGGCACAATGACAGCAAGCTCAAGCCGAAGCCGGAGTACGAGACACCGGACGATTATCCGTTCGACCCGGTGGTGCCGCTGGACACGTTCGAGGAGACGTTCGTGACGGCCATCGAGCACATCCGCGAGCACGCGCCCGGCGCTCAGTTCACGATCATCTCAGCGTCCTCGTCGGTACACGAGATCACGCGCGCGACGGTCGTCAAGCGCATCGAATCGCGCGGCAATGGCGGCTCGTACTTCGGCAAGCCGGATGTGCTGGAGAAGTTCAACGAGCGGATGCAGGCGGTCGCCGAGACCACGGGTGAGGATTACCTGGACGTGTACACGCCGACGAAGACGCACCCGGACAAGCGCACGCTCTTCACCGGCGATGGCGTGCACATGGCGGACCCGGGCCACAAGCTGGTGGCAAAGGAGATACTGGGGTATTTGGGGGAGTGATGGCGCGACGGCGTATGCATTCGCCGTGAATGAATGTCGCGCTTCGCGCGACGGATGCCGTAGGCACGACATCCCTCCGAACAGCAACGGCCACGGCATCACTCGCATGCGGGGCCGCCTTTGCCGTCCGGAGGTCCGGCGTGCCCACGCCGGACGCCGTCTGCCTTCGCCGTGAACGAATGTCGCGCCTCGCGCGACGGATGCCGTAGGCACGACATCCCTCCGAACAGCAACGGCCACGGCATCACTCGCATGCGGGGCCGCCTTTGCCGTCCGGAGGTCCGGCGTGCCCACGCCGGAC
>CAZAHB010000207.1:0-9918 GCA_964484945.1 uncultured Armatimonadia bacterium
CGCCGGCCTGCCCCGCAGCCACCTGCTGCCACCAGTCGGCACCATGCCGGGGTGCCCCTGTGACCTCCGGGATGCCGTTGAGGAACGCCATCGCCCGGGCGCTGTCCTCCCCGTACCAGAGCCGCAAGTAGTGCTCGCGATCCTCCGGGCCGAGTTCCTCGCCGCACAGCAGCCGCGCGGTCTCCCAGTACGGCCAGCCGGTCGGATAGAAGGTGCGCTGGCTGCCGCAGTTCATCAGCCCGCCGAGGTCCATGGAGGCGTAATCCTCGATGTCCCGGGGCATCAAAGCCGCGAGGTCGACTGACAGAAGATCGCCCATGTACGGCCACATGAAGTGGTAGTCGAAGCAGAAGGAGTTCTCCCTGTCGCCCCAGTCCCATATCTCCCACAGATCAACAAGCTGCCGGTTGTGGCCGGGCATCTGCATGTCATTGCGCGCCGGGCGCTCAAGCTCCTCGCCCGAGTCACAGTCTGGATCGGCGAGGCTGTGGGCGTAGCAGCGACTGATTGGGGCGAACATGGAGATGAGGTTGTCGTAACTACGGTCGATCTCCACCGTCTCCGGCGGCCAGAGCAGATCGTGGTACGACAGCAGAACTATCTTCATATCAGGAGCCAGTTCGGCCAGTCGCGGCGTCAGTTCGTTGGCGAGCACCGCATACCAGTCGGCCGGCGAGCGTTCGGCGCATTCGGCACATTCGCAGTGGTTGTTCGGGGCATCGGAGAGCCAGAAGTGCAGGGCATCGACGTCGGGATGCTCCTCGGCCCATCCAATGATGGTGTGGACCAGGCGCTCACGCGCCCGGGGATTCGAGTAGCATAGTTCGGTGTTAATGGGGATCCCTCCCCACAATTCGCGCTTGCCGTCCACTTCGGCGATCAGTTCGCGGTCCGACTCATCGACATCCCCCTCGTACACCACCCAGCCGTCAGTGGGGAGATTCAACGCGGCGGCAGTCCAGCCGTGCCCGACCTGGTGGAGGATCAGCCCCCGCCGCTTGACTTCGGCGATCACCCGTCGGTCGAGCTGCTCGCACTCCTCTTCGGTGAGTTCCCGCGTATCATCCCACTCGGGATTCAGTCGATGCTCATACCACAGGCGCCAGAAATAGCCCGCAACCTGAAACTGCAGGAAGTAAGCGTTGTAGCCGACGCGTGGCATCCACTCGACCATGTCCAGGACGTGTTCCAGCGAAGGGGCTCCCTCGATGCATACCCCGCGATGCCGGTTCGGTGGCGTGCGCTCGAGATCGAAGCCGCTTAGTGGGACCTCTTCGATCGATGGGAGCACCTCGCCATCCGTTCCGGGGCGGATCCACTCCGCTCCCAGTTCGCGGAGGTATTCATACGCTCCCATCAACACGCTCCGCGGGTTGCTGCCACCGATGACAAGCCCATCACCGACCGAGCGCACGCAGAATGCATCGTCCCATACGGGATCTGCGACGCTCGCAGGCGATGCCTCTTCCGGAAGACGCTCCGCCGTCCCGAGCCAGATGCCCGCCTCTCCGGTCATTTCAGATGCGGGCGCGACTTCCACCTCTACCTCCGACATGATCGTCAGGCATCGCTTCAGATCCTGACCTGCTAACTGAAGTGCTGAGTGGTCTCCGAGAACATGGATCGTCAGCATCGCACGCACTCCCCTCAGATTATTGTATTGCGCATCGGCTCCAGCGCCGCGGGATGCCGCCCACCAGTCCAGGGGCGCGGAGCGATGCGAGGGCGTCTTCGCCGAACAGGGGACCAGGACCTGTCAACAGAAACTACCCTCGCAAACCACGGGTGGGGCAGCTTCACGGCCACTCGGTCAACCAGTGCCCGACCCGCACGTCCTCCAGCGCGAACGGCTTTCTCGATCGGAACGTGATGGTCCGCTCGCATCCGGCGGGGAGGTCGAAGTAGTTGTCATCGGCCCAGAACCCCGTCTCCTCAGGCGGCAGCAGGTGAAGCAGGCGGGCATAGGCCCCCGCTCGCACCCACAAGCGGCTCGTCACGCCCTCCGCATCTTCCCGCCGATCGACAAGCTCGACCTCGACCTCCGGGTCGGGCCAGGGGATGTCCTTCCAGCCGTCGGGGAAGTACGTCACCGACGGCAGCCTCTCTCCCATGACTTCCGCGTCCACAAAGAGGTAGTCGCCCGTTTCAAGGTCCAGTTCGTCGCGGTCCACGACGTCAGCGTTCGCGGTCTCGACGGGCCCGGCTGCCACCTCACATTCCCTGGACCACACGACCGTCCCGTCCAGCCGGGCCTGCCCGCAGGTCATTCGCGCGTCCAACGCTTCCGGCCTGTCGTTCGAGAGGAAGAACCCGATGCGGCCCGCGCGCTGCATGATGATCGGCAACACCGGCGCGCACGCCCGCTTCGCCGCATAGTACGACGGCTTCGGCCTCCCGTAGTAGTCGATGATCGACCAGTTGCTGGTGGGCCAGCAGTCCTCGTACATCCACATCATCGTGCCGCCGTTGTTTGGCCGGTCGCGACGCGCGAATTCGAACTCCCCGCGCATCATCTCAACGTGCGTAGCCTGACCGTGCTTGACGTATTCCTCGAGGCTGTCGATCTCGCCGAAAATCGCGCCGGCTATGTGCAGCGTCTGCTCATGGTGGGGGAGGTTCCGGTGCCCGCGCTGGATGTGGAAGGTCCACATCTCGTCAGGCGGCCACCAGTGCTCCTCCGGCATGAACGTCCTCAGCGTCTCAACCGAACAGGGCCCCTGTATGCAAAACTCGGAGTCGAAGGACTGGGGCTGCTCGAAGTGCCCGCGAAAGTCCGCGGGGTCGTCCACGTTGAAGAGCGCGAACTTCCACGCGGAGAGGTGGCTGTTCCCACTCTCGGGCATATTCCCCGCATCCTCGTAGGACTGCGGACTGCTCTCAACATACGGGACCCCGAGTCCGTCACGGCTGACGAGGCCGCGCAGGATCATGGAGTAGATCTGCGGATCATCGCGGAGGCGGTTGACCTGCACGGTCTCATGAGGCTCCGAGTACACGCCCGTGTCGGCGGTCAGATCCTCCGCCGCCTCTTCGTTGGGGAGGCTCCAACTGTACACGTCCTCGTTGCAGCCACACCACAGGCAGATGCATGGCCGGTTGCGCAGCCGTCGGATCTGGTGCTTCGCCTCGGCGATGATCTCACCCCGCAAAAGGTCCACCGGGTAGCCCGCGCTGGCGAACATGAAGTCCTGCCAGACCATGATGCCCAGTTCGTCGCAGAGGTCATAGAAGATGTCGCGCTCGTATATCCCGCCGCCCCACACCCGCAGCATGTTGAAATTCGCGTCCGCGGCCTTCTGCAGATGGAAGCGGTATTTCTCTTCCTCGGCCTCGGCGGGCCACAGTTCCTGTGGAATCCAGTTGGCGCCCTTACAGAACACCCGCTCGCCGTTCACCGTAATCCAGAAGGAGATTCCGGGGCCGGCGTCGTCAGTGAAGGGCTCCTCCAGTATCTCAACCTCGCGGATGCCCAACCGGCCGGCGCGGCGGTCCACGACCTCGCCGCCAACGAGCAGTTCGACCGAATAGTCATAAAGCGGCTGCTCGCCCATGCCGCGTGGCCACCACAGCTTCGGGTCTTCGATGGTGACCGACGTGTGCGAGAAGCACCGATCCGGTCGCTCCACAATCTTCTCAATGTCGGCACCGTGGCCGCTCACGCTTACTCGCAGTTGATACTCCGCGTCCCGGGCCGCGGTGTTGACCTGGAACTTGAAGTCAATGCGGCCGGTGACCCGCGGCTTGACCGAGCACTTCTTCAGCCTCGCCCCGGAATACGCCTCGATCCAGACGCCGCCCATCACGCCAATGCCCGGCATCGGCAGCGCCCAATCCCAGCCGAAGTTGTACTGCGGCTTGCGCATGAGCACGCGCCGCGCGCCCCAGCCTTCGAGTTCGTCCTCGCGCGGCCCACCCATGACGCCGTCGATGGAGCGGAATCGCAGCATCAGCACGTTCGGGCCATCCGTGCGCACCGCGTCGGCGATATCGTAGCGATGGGGGCGGAAGGCGTTCTTCGCCAGGCCCAGGTGCTGACCGTTGAGGTAGACGTCTACGTGGCCGTCGAGGCCGCCGAGCACCAGGTCCATCTTCCCGTCCGCGGCTTCAGGCGCATCGAACTCGCGCTTGAGCCACCAGTCTCTGGACGTGACCCAGTAGCCCTCTTTCGCATCGTCACCGCGGTGGGGTGACGGTATGCGGCCCTCGCTCACCAGCGCTGCATTCAAATCGCCGGGTAGCGAGATGTCGCTCCACTGGGCGTCCACGGCCGGTTCGCCGCCGGGGTCGGCCTCGGCGAACTGCCAGCGGTCATTGAGGTTGATTGTGCGCAGTTTCAAGCTTCGTCACCTTCCTGATCATCTGCCGGTACGCTCCGCTCAGGGGCAAGCCCATCTGCGGCCTCTTTTCCGGATACTGGATCGGGGCACCTCTACAGCAGCGAGCGCCGGCCGTTGCCATTCGTGGTTTGGCCCGTACGATCAAGGGACTGCGGACGATGTGTGTGGCGCATAATCCCCGCACGGAATGGGATGTCGTGGCTTTTCGGCCATGTCCTCCGGGCAGCGCGGGAGGTCCCCGGCCTTCAGCCGGAAGAATCCTCGCTCGGGCACGTGCCCGACGCAGAGGAGGGGACCACCATGCGATGCGCGGGGATCATGGCGATGGCGGCGCTGGTCGGCGCCACGGTGACCGGATATGCTCAGAGCTGGCATCATCCGCTTTACGTGGGCAATGGTGGTGTCTGGGAAACGCGCGTGCCGGTTGAGATACGCCACGACATGGCCCGGGACGCCACGGGCGCCCCGGTCAGCCTGGCCATCGGCGATGGGCCCGGCCAGGTGCCTCTCACGGGGATGGCCGCGGAGACGGTGCGCGCGTGCGACGGATCCGGAACGGAGTTCCTTTACCGGATCGCCGGCGCCGCACAGTCCTGTCAGCAGTGAGACTGCGTCCCTCTCTCAGGAGCCCGCGGGCGAGCCATTCACTGAATGGCGGCGCACGCCTCCTCTATGGCCTCCGCGACAGCACGGCGCTCGGCCAGCAGCTCCAGCGGGGTCTTCGGGTACTCCGTGGGGCTCACGGCCAGCCGACTCGGAGCCTGCAGTGCATCGGTCGCCGAAGCGCCCGTGAGATCGCGCGTCGCTTCGGGGCAGCGGCGCCCTGGCTCATTGCTCGCAACCGCGCGACATGCTGGTGGAGCGTCCAGAAATACTCGCGGTCCTCGAGACCGTCCCGCAGCATCTCGAAACGCAGCGACACCACCGGGTGTGAAGCGCGCACGCGGGGTCACCGATCGACTGTGCATCGGGTTCGCTTCCCGAGTTCGACCTCAATACACGAAGATCATGTTCCCGGTGCTCCCCGTAATCGCGTCCACAACCAGCCACCCCGCGCAGGCCACCGCCTGCCCGAGGATCAGGCCCAGCATCACGCGGATGCCCCGATCGTAGCTGCGAAAGCCCCCGTAACGCAGCACCGTCGTCTTCGTCAGCCAGCCCAGCAGGATTGAAAACCACAGGTCCTGCACCGGCTGGGTGGGCGCGATGGCGAAGCCCAGCGGATGCAGCGGCCAGCCGACAAAGCGCATGTGCACGGCGGTCAGCCCCCACATCACGCCGGCCCCCGCCACCATCCACAGCCACCAGCCTATGCTCGGGGTCACCGGGTTCTGCAGCGATGAGGCGGCCCATCTGAACGCCGCGCGCGGGCAGCCGCCGAAGAGCCACGAGCTTAGCGACACCCCGCCCCTGCTGTACGCGAGTGTCAGCGTCGTGGCCGTCGAGACGAGCAGCGCCACCATGAGTGTCAGCGCCGCGAGTGGCAAGAAGCTCCGGCGACGCACTCCCGCCTCGTGCCAGACCTTCAACCCGTGTGCGGCAAAGGGCATCAGGAACACGCGGATGTCGGCGCTCCACGCGAAGGAGTAGGCCAGCGACGCCATGCCCGCAGGGCCGACTGAGCGGCCGCCCAGCGCGTGCAGCACGAACGACTGCGGAATCAGCGCCGCCCGAGAGACCGGCACACCGCCCTGCACCGCCGCGCGAGTCAGCGCGGTAAAGGTCACGAATGCGGCGAAGATCAGCAGCACCGATGCAACTGCAGACAGGCCGCTGGCCATCAACCACCAGACCATCGCTGTCAGCCCGCCTGCGAGGCACACCGCGCCCGCTGCCCCCATCGAGTCGGTCTCACCACGCCCGGAGGTGCTCATCGCCGCAAGCGCCTCGCGAAATCCCCCCGCGATGTCCTCGCGCGCCGCCCAGAGACTCGCGCCGACCAGAAAGATCATCGCGCCCATCGCCTGGTTGGAGACCACCAGGGAGCCGGATGAGTAGATCTCCCTGGCGCCCACGCTCACGCCCATCAGGCGCAGCACGGGCGTCTGCAGGGCGCTGAAGATCGCAAAAAACCACAGGCTGAAGCCGAGGTCCGCGTTGATCAGATAGGCGAAGGCCACGACCGCGAAGTTCGTCCACAAACGCAGCATAATCCGCTCGCGCTGGATCGGAATGACGGTCTGGAAGCGCAGGTCGAGATCGGGAACCACGGGATAGTAGTGGCGTAGACCGATGAAGATAGATGGCACGATCGCCAGCGCCGCGCCGATCCACAGCAGACGACTGCGCAAGAGCGACGGCCACAAATCGCGGGGCCGGTCGAACTCGGCCATTTCGACAGGCAGCCACATCAGTGGATAGACCAGACGCTCGTGCTCGATCCACTGACGATGCACGAGGACCATCAGCCCGATGCTCGCCGCTGCCAGCGCCCCGACGAAGACCGCCCACATCCCCAGCGGGAGCATCCACGCCCGCCATGGCATCGCCGCGCCGGGGCCGACGCCCTCGTAGAACTGTCGCGCCGCCGCATCGTCGGTCACCGCCAGCCACCCGACGGTGTGCTCGCCGATCAGCTCCTGCCAGTGATTCTCGGGCGTCGAGTAGTAGCCAAGGCCGGTCATGATCGGCAATAGCTGACCGACCAGGCCCCAGGTGACTACCGATGACGCCAGCAGAGCCGCGACGAACACCACCAGCAAGTCAGATTGGCTCAGCCCCAGCCGCCGGCCGATGAGCTTGATGAGCGGGTTGACGATCGCCACCAGCACGAAGAAGACCGCGACGATGCCGAAAGGCAGTGAGGTGTTGGCCGGACGGGTGCCGCGCAGCACCAGGTTGGCCCAGGGGAAGAGGAAGCCGATGGCGGCGGCTGTAGCCACACTGAACGCCAGCGCCCGGGCCGTCAGCCGAGTGCCCGGACGCGCGTCAGTTTGCTCATGCTCTGGCGTTTGAGTGGAGTGAGGATATGTCATTCCTGACTCCGGGCTGAGAGACGCTGACCTGGTCGCTGGCGAAACGAACTTCCCCGATGACCGGGCAGTGACCTCCAGCCGCCCCTCCGGCGGACCGGGTGATTCAAGGTCCGAACACGTCTGACGAGGAAGAGATTGACGAATTGGCTGTGGTGCGCGTGAGAAAATGACCCGCCGAAGCGCAAATACCTGTCATTCACCGAAGGCGTGAGACGATGCGAGCTATTCTGTTGTGCATGGTCTGTGGTGCCATCATGCTGTCAGGGGGCGATGCCGCCGCGAAATCCGGCAGCCACATCGTGACCGCTCAGATGCGTACCAACGCGCTGGCCAACGTGGAGCAATACGAGTGGGCGGCCCGGCAACAGCAGGCCGCAACCCGCGCCGCCCAACCCTACGTTGAGATGTCCGATGAGGCGCTCTGGCGGATGGTGCCGAGCCAGTACGTCCCGCGCAACTGCGGCGTGCACAACGGTAACGGCGTCGGCTGCCCGAACTGCGGGAAGGAGATCCTCAACGTCAAAGAGCCGCAGATGTACATGCGGTACGAGTACGACCGCGCGGAGCATCCGTGGAAGCTCAGGTGCAAGAACTGCGGCACGCTCTTCCCGTCGAACGACTACGGCGCCTACTACCGCTCGGGCCTGGATGAGCGCGGGGAGTTCGACCCTCAGTTGGCCGACGAGAGTCTCCTGTACAACCCCGAACACCCCGATCCAAACGATCCGGACCACATGCTCCGGGTCGATGACGGTTACGGCCTGGAGTACAGGGGCGAGACGCTGACCGTCATCGCGCACTACACTTACTACCTGTGGCGCGAGTGCATCAATGCCACCCGCAAGCTCGCACGGGCGTGGACGCTCACCGGCGATCCGGTTTACGCCCACAAGGCCAGTGTGCTGCTCAGCCGGTTCGCGGACATCTATCCGAACATCGACTACCGGGGATTTGTGGCCGCGAATGGCTGGTGCATCTCCGACGGCGGCAGCAACAAGGGCATGATCCTCGGCCGAATCTGGGAGACCGGCACTGCCACGAAACTGTCGTGGGCGTACGATGTGGTCTACGAGCAGATGCCCGAGGACGATCAACTGGTCGATTTCGTCGGGCGGATGCGCGAGGAGTATCCGGGCCTGGACGAACTGGCGTCAACCGACGCGATCGCGCGCCACATCGAGGACGACCTGCTCACGCTCTTCTGTGAGGCGGTCACCGAGCAGCGCATCCGGGGGAACATCGGCTCGACCGAACGCGCAATGGCGATGTCCGCGATCTCCCTGGATCGCCCTGAACTGACCGAACGGTACCTCGACTGGCTCTTCGAGGACTCCTACCGCCCGATCTCGGAGATACTGGTGGACCTGGTCTCTCGCGACGGTCCGTCATACGAGGCGGCGCCGGGATACTCGCTGGCGCCTCGGTCGCTCGTGCCGGTCGCGGACCTGTTGCGCCAGTATGACGGCTACAGCAAGCGCGACCTGTATCGCGACTACCCGAAGATGAAGCAGGTATTCCTCGCGCCCGCTGCGTTCCGCTGCCTTAATGAGGTAACGCCGAGGCTCGGCGACTCGGGGAAGGTCGGCGGATACGGCGACATCCGCCACAGCGTGGACATGATGCTCAGCGGCTTCCGCGCCTACGGCACGGAAGACATAGCCCGCGAGTTGTGGCACTCGGCCCGCTATGACGAGGGGCGGCTGGAGCGGAGGCTCAACATCTACGATGAGGACCCCACCGCCATCGTTGATAACCTGCTGGCGCTCAAGCCCCAGTTGCCGATCCGCCTGCACAGCGAGAATCGCTCGGGCTACGGCCTGGCGGTTCAGCAGACTGCGTGGCAGGAGAGCGGGCGCTGCGTCTACACCTCCTACGGGCGAACCGCGGGAAGCCATCCGCACAACGACCGGCTGCACATCGGCATCTTCGCGAAGGGGTTCGTGATGATGCCGGACCTGGCCTATCCCGAACACACCGGAGGCTGGCCGAAGCGCCATGCCTGGACGAACCACACGGTCAGCCACAACACGGTGATGGTCAATGACCGCAAGCAGTCCACCAACTGGAGCGGGAAGACCGAGGTGTTCGTCGGCGGCGACCGCGCGCGCCTGGCGATTATCGACGGACTGCCCACCGGCCCGCGCACGGATGGCCTGCGGGGGCCGGTCTATGACATAGACACGTACACCCGCGCGACGAGCCTGATCGACATCTCGGACGATGACAGCTACGTCTTCGACGTCTTCTGGGTGCGCGGGGGCAGCACCCATCGGATGATCAACAACGGGTCCTCGCGCACGGTCACCCATGACAACCTCGAACTGACCGAGCAGCCCACCGGCACCTTCGCCGGACCGGACGTGGAGTACGCCGAATTCTACGATGACGAACCCGGGTCGAGGTACAGCGGCACGGGATTCCAGTATCTGCGCGACGTGCAGCGCGGGACCATGACCGCCGACAGCGCGATGGTGGACTGGGACATCGTACATGCCCGCACCGGCGAGGTCCCCGAGGGCCGCGACCCGCACCTGCGCATGCACATGCTCTCACCGATGGACGAAGTCGCCATCGGGAACGGCGGGTCCCCGCACCATCGCTACCAC
>CAZAHB010000208.1:0-9871 GCA_964484945.1 uncultured Armatimonadia bacterium
AAGCGCACCCAGAACGGGCCCTCGGTCTCGGCGTTCAGCATCCCGGTGTCCCCGCCGGTCTCCAGCCGCACGGTCGCCATATTCGCATCGGCGGGCGCGGTGGCCGTAGCCGAAAGCTCCTGCCAGTCGAAGGTGCCGCCGGCACGCTTGGTGTCGGCCTTGACCTGCTCCTCGCTGGCGACGCCCGGTTCGGTCTTCCACCAGTGGACGCGCGCGTAGACCATATCGTCGGCCGCGCCCTCGGCGGTGGCCCAGACCGAGACGTCGTAGCTCTGGCCGGGCTCGACCTCAAAGGCGGGGCTGCGGGCGATCCCGCGCCCGTCCTTCTCCATGTTCATCAGAAGCGAGGTCTCGCCGCTGTGCACATTCTGCTTGCACTCCACGAACTCGACCGGCCCCACGATTACGTCCGTGAGCCAGCCCTCGAAACCGTCCTCGAAGCCACCGTTCGCCACCATGTTGTCCTGTGCCATGCACATGGCCGGCACGAGCATTACCAGTGTGACCACAATCAACAGACGCATTGTGTCAGCCTCCGTCCGGGCATCCGTCATCTCCGATATGCCGCTTCGACTTTGCGGATTGCGGAAAGCACGTCACTACACTCATTCTGCGTGAGGGTGGAGTACACCTTCAACTGACAGATCCTCCCCCATCTCTTCGGCGACCGCGTAGCGATGATAACTCACGAGCCTATCACATGCACCTTCATCGTGTTTGTGGTGCCGCGCCGGCCGATGGGCGTGCCGGCGGTAATGACGATGACGTCCCCCTCCCTGCAGATCTCCAACTCGCGAAGCTGCAAATCGACATTCTGTATCATCTCGTCGGTGTCGTTCACCGGTTCGATCATCAGCGGCTGCACGCCCCAGTACAGGCTGCAGCGCCGCGCGGTCTCGGGCAGTGGCGTGGCCGCCACGATGGGCATGCGAGGGCGGCACTTGGAGACCAGCCGTGCGGTACTGCCCGACTGCGTGAAGGCGACGATGACCTCGGCGTTGAGGATCTCCGCGGTATCGGCGGCCGCGCGTGCAACTGAATCGGCGAAGTCGAGGAAATCCATCCCCACCAGCGGTGCAGACGAGGTGGCATCGCTGCGGCGGAGTTCCTTCTCGGCTATCGTCGCGATCGCTCGCATTTCTTTGACCGTCTCCACCGGATAGTCCCCGATGGCGGTCTCGCCCGAGAGCATCAGCGCGTCGCTGCCGTCGAAGACCGCATTGGCCACGTCGGATGCTTCCGCCCGGGTCGGTCGCGGGTTGGTGGTCATCGACTCGAGCATCTGCGTGGCGGTGATGACCGGCACACGCTGACGGCCACACTCGAGGATGATGCGCTTCTGCAGCACGGGGACCTTCCCGGCGGAGGTCTCCACACCGAGGTCGCCGCGCGCCACCATCACCACGTCGCTGGCCGAGACGATCTCCTCCAGTTCTTCGAGGGCCTCGGGCTTCTCCAGCTTCGCGACCACGGGCGTCTCAGCGCCCAGATCGGCGATGGCCCTGCCCACCCGGCGAATGTCTTCGGCGGCCCGCACGAAGCTCAGAGCGATGTAGTCCGCGCCCTGCTCGACGGCGAACTCCAGATCGCGAAGATCCTTCTCGGTCACGGATGGAGCGGAGATACGGGCGCCGGGAAGATTGATGCCACAGTGCTCGCGAACCGGGCCTCCGTAAACGATATCGCATACAACCGTCGTCTCAGTGGTGCGCACCACGCGCAGTTCGACGAGGCCGTCGTCGATCAGGATGCGATCACCGCATCGCACGTCGTGCGCGAGTTGAGGGTAGGTGGTGGAGAGCCGTCGGGCAGTACCGGCTTCTGCCTCGACGTCGATGATCACGTTCTCTCCGTGCTCGAGGATGACCGGCTCCCCGTCCTCCAGTTTTCCCACCCGAATCTTCGGGCCCTGCAGGTCTGCGAGGATGGCGATTGGGCAGCCCTCATTCTCAGCAACGTTACGCACCCGGCGGAATGACTTGCGATGCGTCTCGTGGTCGCCATGGGAGAAGTTCAGCCGCGCGACGTCCATGCCCGCTTCGGCCAGCGCGGTGATCATCTCTTCACTTTCAGTTGACGGTCCGATCGTACATACGATCTTGGTGGGATTAGGATTACCGAAGAGACAGGCCAACGTATCCACGCTCCCTGAACAGGGTGATGGAGGTCGTGGTCAGGGATACCTTCTCCGCAGAGATGGCGGCTCCTCCCGACCGGCGCCTGCGAGACGGTTAAAGTTGGATTATGCCGGGTCGGAAACCACGCTGTCATCGTGGTCAGTCGCTCGTGTGTGCGCGGAGGCCACTCTGCTTCCATAGAGAGCCATTCTGTCCGGGATCCTTCCGATTTCTCGACTGTGGGAACCTCTGCCGACCCCTCTGCACACACGAATCTGGATGCTATCGCGAAATGATTGCGCCTGAGGGAGGTCAGAGCCGCTGTCTGGCGAAACATCTGCCTGCCCGGTTTCACCCGGCGACCTATGATCATGTTTTCCCACTCGACGCGGGCACACTTGGGGCGTCACTCGACGCTATAGCCGGTGTGGTCACCCCCTGCGGAGAGATGAGGGCGTAAACCTATCACACCGGAGGTACGTAACCATGGATGACAACAAGATCTTCCTGTCTGAAGATGAAATGCCACAGGCGTGGTATAACATCAACCCTGACCTTCCCGCGCCACTGAAGCCCCCGATCCACCCGCAAACGGGTGAGCCGCTGGGGCCGGAGGCCCTCGCCCCGCTGTTCCCCATGGAGCTGATCGAGCAGGAGATGTCGATGGAGCGATGGATCGACATCCCCGACGAGGTCATGGACGTGCTGAAGATCTGGCGCCCCTCGCCGCTGCACCGCGCCTACCGCCTGGAGGAAGAGCTGGATACGCCTGCACGGATCTACTACAAGAATGAGTCGGTCAGCCCCCCGGGCAGCCACAAGCCCAACACCTCGGTTGCACAGGCCTACTACAACAAGAAAGCCGGCGTTGAGCGCATCACAACTGAGACCGGTGCGGGCCAGTGGGGCTCAGCACTGAGCTTCGCCTGCCAGATCTTCGATATGCCATGTGAAGTCTACATGGTGCGGGTCAGCTACGACCAGAAGCCCTACCGGCGCCTGCTGATGCAGGTGTGGGGCGCGGACTGTTACCCGTCGCCGAGCGACCGCACCGAGGCCGGCCGCGAGGTCCTCGCGGAGGACCCGGACACTCCGGGCAGCCTCGGCATCGCTATCTCCGAGGCCGTCGAGCTTGCCGCTCAGGATGAAGGGACCAAGTACTCTCTGGGCAGCGTGCTCAACCATGTACTGCTGCACCAGACGATCACCGGCCTCGAGATGAAGAAGCAGTTCGAAATCGCCGGGGATTATCCGGACGTCATAGTCGGCTGCGTCGGCGGCGGCTCGAACTTCGCCGGCTTCTGCTTCCCCTATCTGAAAGAGAAGATGGACGGGGAGCGCGATATCGATATCATCGGCGTGGAGCCGACGGCCTGCCCGACAATGACGCGCGGCCACTTCCACTATGACTTCGGCGACACCGCACAGATGACCCCGCTGCTGAAGATGCTCACGCTGGGCCACAAGTTCATCCCGGCGCCGATCCACGCAGGTGGCCTCCGCTATCACGGCTGCGCGCCGCAAATCTCACTGCTGGTCGATCAGGGCGTCATTGAGCCGCGCGGCCTCGTGCAGAATGACGTCTTCGAGGGCGCGCTGATGTTCGCGCGCACCGAGGGCCATCTGCCTGCACCCGAGACATCCCACGCGGTCCGCGCCGCGATCGATGAGGCCGTCAAGTGCCGGGAGACCGGTGAGGAGAAGTGCATCGTGATCGGCTACTCCGGCCACGGCCACTTCGACCTCGGAGCCTACGAGAACTACTTCTCCGGTGATCTGATCGACTACGAACTCCCGCAGGAGGAGATCGACGAGGCGGCAACCTACCTCTGCCAGTGGGAGTAAGTCGGCTCGCCGCGTTGACATAACTGCGCAGCCGCCCCGATCCGGGGCGGCTGCGTTCATTTTCACACATTTGCAGCGGACCATGCTTCAGCGAAGCTGGTCTCTCCAGCTATCCTCCTCCATCATCGGCTCAAAGAACATGATGTACGGGCCGTTGATGAGATGGTCCACCACACCCTCATCGTGAATCTTTCTGATCTTGTGGTTGACGAGGGTCTTGCCGAAGCCCAGGCGCGCAAGCTCCACGGCATCCCACTCAGTGTGTATCATGTACTGAGGCGGGCTGGGTCGCGCATCCTCCGTGGCGAAGGCGGGCTCCCAGTCATCAGGCGGTACCGCACCGAGCGATTCGAGTGCCTGACCCATGCTCTTTGCGTCCAGGCGGAAGCTGCCCAGCGGGCAGACGCCGATCTGCTTGAGGATCATGTAGCCCAAAAGGCCGGTAGCCTCCTGCCGGAGGGCCTCCATGGTCTCGATCGCGCCCTGCTCGAAGGCCTCCTCGTGCCCGGGTTTGACGGTGTGGGGGGCGCACGCGACACCGCGCTCAGGCGTGGCGAAGCGCACAAACTGCTCGCCCTCCATCATCTGCCGCGAGGTATCGAAGATCTGCGACATGGCCTTGATACGCGGCATACGGGCGGCAACCACCGCATAGACGGGTTCCCACGGCCCGTCGACGATCATCTCCTCGCAGGCGGTGCAGAGTTCGAAGATCCGCTCGAACTGCTGCTCGTGGAACTCATCATGATCGTCGTAATGATTCCACATGGTGTACTGCCAGTTCCGGATCGGGTTCAGGTCGTCCATCCGCACTTCAGCGGCGCCCCAGCGCCCCGCCATCGACAGGGCGCCCACCTGCAAGTTCGCCTGAAAACCGACGAAACCAGGATGCTCGGCGGTGGTGATGCACACCTTCGGGCCGATCGATCCCATCAGTTCGCGGCTCCGGTCATCATTGCGCACCTTCGACATGTTGATGGCAACGTGAATTGGGCTTTCGTCCTCCGCAATCGGCTCGGGTATCTGCAGTCCGTCGTCTGAGGCTTGCGACATGGATTATCACTCCCTCACGGCTTCTCACACAACCCGCACTTGGAGGATTCAATGCCCAGAGCATTGCTCCTGCCACGGTCAGTCCGGTCGCGCTCCGACTGTGGAGTGGACGCACGAGACGAATGGCTGTGTCGCGGAAAGCTCGCGCCCTCTCTTGGGCCGCCTGTGATGACACTCGGGGAGGACTCCTGGAAGCAATCGGTGAACTGTATCGCCGCTCGATGCGGCGTATCGCCACTCGAGCCGGACGCGGGCGATCGGCTCGGTCGCACGCCATCTATCGGCCGGTGCGCCTGCCGGCCGTGGCGCTTTTCCACAGGAGCAGGAGACACCAAGTGGCCAAACGTTTCGGTCTGACATGGCGCGCCGTACTCATAGGAATTGCCGCCTCCGCGTTCCTGGGCGACTGGTCCCAGTACGCGGAGCTTATCATACACGGGACGCAGATCACGCTGACCTATCCGCCGATCGGTGGATTCCTGGTCTTCATGGGCATCTACCTGGTCTTCAACGTGATACTGCGCGCAGTGCATCGCGATTTCAGCCTGACGCAGGCCGAACTGGTCATCATCTTCACCACGATCGTCATGGCCTCGGGGATCGCGTCGATCGACCTCGCGCAGAAGCTTATCCCCATGATGGTCGGGCCGTACTACTACGCGTCTCCGGAGAACCAGTACAGCCTGTTCTTTCTGCCACACATCGCACAGTGGCTCGCGCCCAGCGACCCGCGGATCGTCACACCGCTGTTCGAGGGCTGGAATCTGGGCGTCCCCTGGCGCGCGTGGTTGATACCACTGACTGCGTGGACGGCCTTCACGCTCGCCACCTACGTGGTGATGCTGTCGGTGGTCACGATCTTCCGGAAGCAGTGGATCGACCGCGAGCGGCTGCTCTTCCCGCTCGTTGCGGTCCCGCTGGAGATGACGGATCCCGCTCCGCGCCGCCGATTGCTCAATGATTTCTTCCGCAATCCGCTGGTCTGGATCGGCATTGTCCTGGGCTTCGCCCCCCACTTCTACAACGGGCTTCACGGCTACTATCCCTCCATCCCCGAATCGGAGATCTTCCGCATCGGCGGGACCCGCGTCCCGACGTATCCGTGGGGCATCCCGTGGAGCGCCATGGGTACGCTGCGCTTCCAGATCGCTCCGCTAATCATCGGGTTGAGCTTCCTGCTCACGCGCGAGGTCTCGTTCAGCCTCTGGGCCTTCTACTGGCTGGGCCGGCTGGAGGCGGTGGTGGGCACGGCGCTGGGGCTGAACGGTATCGGCATCTCGGCGGGCGGGGACAGCTTCCCATTCCCGGGGCACCAGACCGCCGGCGCATACCTGGCTCTGGCAGGCGTGAGCATCTGGATCGCGCGCGAGCCGCTGAAGCGGATATTCATGCGAGGGCTGACCCTCCAAAAGGATCCGGAGGAGGAGAATGAGCCGATCTCCTACCGGATGGCCGTCTGGGGCGGGCTGATCTCATTCGGGTTCATGGTGGTATGGGCCAGTTACGCCGGGATGCCCGTCCTGATCGCGATCCCCCTGCTGCTGATCGCGTTCGGCTACCTGCTCGCGATGACGCGCCTGACCTCCGAAGGCGGCATGCCGTGGATGTACGAGCCGATGTGGCGCTCACACGACATCATCCGCGCGATGGTGCCGTATCGGACGATCACCTCGGCGAACTGGGCGTCCGTGGCGATGATGATGATCTTCACGCACGATATGCGCGTCTCGCCCATGCCGCGGATCATGCAGTCGCTGAAGCTCGCCGAGGACACCGACACGGGCAACCGCGCGATCACCTGGTCGATCATCATCGGCACCGTGATCGCGATCCCCGTCTCATACTGGGCGATGCTGAAGGCCGGGTATACGCACGGGGGCGTGGCAATCAACACCTACCGGTTCGTGAACCTCGCGCGGCAGCCCGGGCAGTTCATGGAGCGGCTCCAGGCGAATCCGCTGGGGACCCCTGACTGGCTGAGCCTGTCGCTGATCGGCTACGGCGGGCTGAAGCTGCTGGCGCTGAGCTTCATGCGCGTGAACTACCTGTGGTGGCCCCTGCATCCGGTCGGCTACGCAATGAGCTACATCGTGTACGTCGCGCGCGAGTGGCTCTCGATCCTCATCGGCTGGGCCTGCCAGACCGCGCTGATGCGCTACGGTGGCCATCGCTCTTTCCGCCGCTTCCGCCCGCTATTCCTGGGCCTGATCCTCGGCGCGATGCTCGCAGGCGGGTTCTGGCTGGTGGTAGACGGGTTTACCGGCCTGAGGGATCACAAGATTCTGTATTGAACCGAATGTCGCAGCCCCTGTCGTGACCCAAGACAGACGGCGTGGACGCCCGCCGTATCAGTAGTACGCGATCTGCCGTCTCTCCCCTCCCCGCGCCGGAGTCTGGCGGGTGGCGTGTTCGTTGCGCCCCGCCGCGCTGCCGAGGGTCTTGTCGCTGACAGGCGCCAGCTTGAAATCCTTCCACGAGCCCATGCCGATGACGTCCTCGGCGGTGACGGACAGGTCCAGCGGGCCCATGCGCGTCAGCGTCCCTTCCACGCAGATGACCGGACTGGTATACAGCGCCCGCCCGCACTTCTCGTAGGTCTCCTCGAAGACCGCCACGTCGATCAGGCCCAGTTCATCCTCCAGCGAGATGAAAATGGCGGTGCGGCCACTGCGCGTCGGTGGTCGCGCCCGGGAGACGATGATACCGGCCACGCGCACGCGATCGCCGTCCTCGCGCTCCCACAGCTTCACACTTGGCGTCACGCCCATCTCCCGCAGGCGCTCGCGCCAGAAGCTGAACGGATTGCGCGTGGTGCTCACGCCCAGCACGTGCAGGTCCGTGGCCACGCGCCCAACTTCGGTCATCGGGTCCAGCGATGGCAGCATGCTCACCAGGTCATCGGTCTCGTCGTATGACAGCGTGGGGTCCTTCTTGTGCCCGCGGCGATCGGCCACCACGTCCCCGGGCAGCGCGCTGAGCCGCCACAGCAACTCCTGCGGCTCCTGCCCGGTGAATGCGAATGCGCGCGCACGGATAAGGTTCTCCACTGCCGGCTCCGGGACGCTCGTTCGTGCGCAGAAGTCCTCCAGCGACTCGAACGCGCCGCCACGCTCGCGTTCGTCGAGGAGACGCTCGACGCTGCGCTCCTGCAGCCCGCGCACCATCCACAGCCCCAGGCGGATGTCCCCGACAGGACTATCCTTTTGCCCCCCTCGTCCCGCCTGAGATCGCGTCGTTTGCAGTCTCCCAACCCCACAGGGGTCGAGAGGGGAATGGGGGGTGAGGCCGCCGGTGCCGTACTCCACCAGACAGCGATCGTCGCTGCGGTTCACGCACGGCGGCAGGATGCCGCAGCCGTGGCGCTTGGCGTCCTCGGCGACGGTGCGCGGCGGGTAGAAGCCCATCGGCTGGCTGGAGAGTACCCCGGCGAGGAACTCGGCCGGGTAGTGCGCCTTCAGCCACGCGGTCTGATACGAGATCTTCGCGAAGCACGCCGCGTGGGCCTTATTGAAGCCGTAGGCGGCGAAGCCGCGGATCATGCCGAAGATCTCCTCGGCCACATGCGGCCGGACGCCCCGCTCCCCCGCGCGAAGCACGAAGCGCTCCTGGATCTCCTCGAGGTCCTCGGGCGTGATGTCCTTTGTCATCATCCGCCGCAGCAGATCCGCCTCCCCCAGCGAGAAGCCGGCGATGGAGTGCGCGATGCGCAGCACCTGCTCCTGGTAGATGACCACGCCGAAGGTGCTCTCGAGGATCGGCTCCAGGTCCGGGTGCGGGTACGTCACCTGCTGCAGGCCGTGGCGGCGCATCACGTAGGGTGTGATCATATCCGCCTGCACCGGCCCGGGGCGGAAGAGGGAGATATTCGCAATCACGTCTTCGAACTCGGTCGGCTGCACGCGCCCGAGCAGGTTCCGCTGGCCGGGGCTCTCAAGCTGGAAGAGGCCGACCGTGTGCGTGGAACGCAGTAGCTCGTAGGCAGCCTCGTCATCCAGTGGAATGTCCTCGATGTCCGGGCGGACGCCCTCGCGCTGCTCGATGTGATCGACCGCATCCTCGATGGCCGAGTGGATGCGCAGGCCCAGGATATCCATCTTCACCAGCCCCAGCGCCTCCACGTCATCCCTGTCGAACTGGGCGATCGCGATGCCCTTGTTCGCAAGCTCCAGCGGCACCATGTCCGTGAGCGGGTGCTTGCCGATCAGCAGGCCGCCCACGTGCACCGACAGGTGGCGCGGAAGGCCGGACAGCTCCTCCGCAAGCTCGATCAGCAGGCGCTTGTCATCGAGGTCAAGCTGCGCGTCGCGCACCTCCGGGTACTTCCTGACTGCCTCGGAGATGTCGCTGGCGCGGATGTGCGGGAAGACGGATGCGAGCCTGTCGATCTCCTCTTTCGCGAAGCCGAGGGCCTTACCGACCTCGCGGATGGCCGAGCGCGCGCGGAAGGTATTAACGGTGCAGACGGCCGCGACGTACTCGGCGCCCCAGGTGTCGTAGATATACTTCGTGATCTCATCGCGGCGGCGGGTGTCGAAATCCACGTCGATGTCGGGCATATTGCGGCGCTCGGGATTGAGGAAGCGCTCAAACAGCAGATCGTTTGCGATCGGATCGGCGTGGGTGATGCCCAGCACGTAGCTGACCAGCGAGTCACCGGCCGATCCGCGGCCGGTGTGGCGGATGCCCTGCTCCTGCGCGAAACGCACGATGTCCCAGACGACCAGGAAGTACTCGGCGAGGCCCCTGTCTTCGATGATGGACAGTTCGTGATCGAGCCGCTCGCGGACCTCGTCAGTGATGCGCCCGTAGAGCCGCTTCGCGCCATGCTCGTAGGGCCGGCGGAGGAAGTAGCGGGG
>CAZAHB010000209.1:0-7825 GCA_964484945.1 uncultured Armatimonadia bacterium
CGCGCTGGATCTCGAGGAAGTGGTTGCCGGAGCCGAGTGTACCCAGTTGCGGGCGGCCACGCTCGATGGCGCGGTCGGACAGTGCGGCGGGGTCGGCGCCCTCGAGGCAGCCATGCTCCTCGGTGACCTCCAGATCGCGGTCGGTCCCGTAGCCCTGATCGACGGCCCAGCCGGCGCCATCTACGAGCACGCGCTTGAGTTCGTCGGCGTCAAGGCGAACCTTGCCGGATTCGCCGACGCCCGCGGGAATTTCGCGGAAGATGTGGTCGGTGAGGGCATCGAGGTTTCCGCGCACGTCCTGCTCGTCGAGACCGCTGGTGAGCAGGCGCACGCCGCAGTTGATGTCGTAGCCCACGCCACCGGGCGAGATGACGCCCTCGTTGCAATCGAAGGCGGCCACCCCGCCGATCGGGAAGCCGTATCCGTAGTGACAGTCGGGCATGGCCAGCGCGGAGCCGACAATGCCGGGCATACACGCGACGTTGCGGATCTGGCTGAGCGCGGCGTCGGTGCGCAGGTCCTCGATCAACGTGTCATCGGCAAGCACTATGCCATCGGTGAGCATCCCGTGCTCGCGGTCGCGCGGGATGCGCCAGTGATAGTCGTCAAGCTTCTCCAGCGTGCCATCGAACTGTTGGGCCATCGGGCGGACCTCCTTTGCGCGAGGGTCAGGTGCTCGTCTTAGTCCTTATTGAAGAATGCGGACAGCCCCTCCTCGCCGCCACCCATGGTCGGGCGTTCGGGCGGGCGACATGAGAAGCAGTAGTCATCGCTCTCAAGGTGCCATGCGCCACATTCAGGGCATTGGGTGTAACCCTGCTCCGAGCGCCAGATATTGACCTTTTCCTGTGCGACCAGCACGTCCTCAAGGCGCCCGCGCATCTCGCCCTCGAGGTCAGAGGTGAGTTCGCGGATCTCCTCGAGGCGTTCGGGCGGGATCTCGATCGCGTCGAGTTCCTCAGGATCGGGCGAGTGCGGGACCTCTGGCTCGGCCATCTCCACGTCGTGCATGGAACTGCCGACGCCGGCGCTGCTGGTGCGGATCTCGTCGATCATCTCCTCGCCTATCGCCTCGTTGAGGCGCTCGATGATCTGAGGAGCGTCGTAGTGCAACTGAGCGGCGCGCGGCGAATCGGACTCACAGCGCACGTAGAGAGTGGATCCTCGGACACTGGTCACGTAGGTGTGATCTGCGTACCATTTGCCGGCGACCTCCGGCCAGAGCATCGCGCAGAGGCCCTCGCGAGACTGCTCGAGGAGGTCTTGCTGCTTCAGAAACTTCTGCAGCGCGCTGCCTGCACGTCGGATCGGGTTGCCTTTGTCGTTAGACATGACGCTCACCTGCCTCCGTCGTCGTGTCGGCAGCAGTGGCTGTTTGATCGGCGCCATTATCAGCGGTCGCGCATGTGACCGGCTCCCCGCCGGTGTCGATGAGGTGGGCGTCAGCGAGGCGGTCCTCGAGGTGTTCGGGGCAGCACGCGCTCGTGACGATCATCTGCTCGTGGTCGCGTGACAGGTCGAGCATAGCCGCACCGCGATCGACATCAAGCTCGGACAGGCAGTCGTCAAGCAGCAGGATCGGCTGCTGATCGGTGCGGGTGAGAGCGACGCGGGCCTGCGCGAGCTTCAGGGCGAGCGCGGCGGTGCGCTGCTGCCCCTGAGAACCGAAGCGGCGAAGGTCCACACCGTCCACTTCGAGCGTGATGTCATCGCGGTGGGGGCCGATCTGCGTGGAGCCGCGCTCGAGTTCGCGCTGATGTGTCTGTTCAAGCTGGCGGTAGAACTGATCGGACAGGTCCTCGGCGGTGTCGGCCTCCCCGACGGATGGGTCGTAGCGGACGGTGAGGTGCTCCGAACCGGCACCGAGGCGCTCGTGCAATCGGGCAGCCTCGGGTGCGAGGCCTACGATATACCGCCGACGGTCCATGCTGATGGGCACGCCGGACTCGACCAGCGCGTGCGTCCATGGCGCAAGGGTCTCGCGATTGCCGCCGCGGCGCGAGATCTTCTTGAGCAACTCATTGCGCTGGCGCAGAGCGCGACGGTAGCGGGCCAGGTCGTCGAGGTAGCGCGCGCTCATCTGGCCGATGGCGGTGTTCATGAAGCGTCGGCGATCTGAGGGAGAGCCCTTGACCACATCCAACTCGCCCACCCAGAAGAGGATCGCCTGCACGCGACCGATCGCCTGGCGGACCGAATCGACCTCGCGGCCATTTACCTCGAGCGTCTTTGAGCCCGAGCGCTTCCCGTTTGGGTTGCCGATGGTCGTGCGCATCACCAGAGGGGTGTCATCCACCATGAATTCACCGGTCACACGGGCCCAGGTCGCACCGTGGCGGACCATGGCACGCGAGCGCCCGCGGCGGGGTGAGGTGGTGGTCGCGAGCAGAAAGATGGCCTCCAGAAGCGTGGTCTTGCCGGAGGCGTTGGGGCCGAGCACCACGTTCAGGCCGCGGCGGAAGTTGATCTCCGCGTCCTCGTAGCAGCGGAAGTTTTTCAGCTTCAGCGATTGCAGGAACACTAAGCGACGGTCCTCCAGTGTCCTCAGCCGAAATCCGGGCGCACTTTCTCACGCGCGGCTGTTTTCCTGAGACGCGACATGTGGCCTCGGGTGTTCGCGGGATGCACAGACGGTAAGGGCACAGACCGGTCGTCTGTGCCCGTGGTCGTTTAACCGATTCGACGTCCACCGGTCATTACCCTTACATGATCTGCATGGGCATGATCACGTAGGTGTAATCGTCGGACTCGCTGGGCTTGAGTGTACCGGGAGAGAGAGGCTGCGAAAGCTCCATGACGACCTCGTCAGCGCTGATTGCCTGGAGGACCTCGAGGAGGTAGCTGGCGTTGAATGCAATCTCGGGCTCCTCGCCCTCGAGGGTCGCCGGGATCTGCTCCTCGGCATGCCCGACGTCCTGGGAGTCCGCGGTGATGGTCAGCACGCCGTCTGCTCCGCGCAGGACGACGCGATTGGCGTCCTCGCGGGCGACAATAAGCATGCGTCGCAGCGTGTTCGTGAACTCGGCGCGGTTCACGGTGACACGGCGATCGGACTCGTCAGGCAGGACCTTCTCGTAGTTTGGGAACTGGCCCTCAATCAAGCGGGAGCCGACTGTGACGCCGCCGACTGTGAACTCGACCTGAGAGTCTGACAATGCCATGCTCACAGTACCGTCCGACTCGGGTTCGAGGACGCGGAGGACCTCGTTGAGCGCGCGCTCGGAGATAATCGCCGAGCGGCTCTCATCGACGGGGATGTCGGCGGTCATGCGCCTCAGGGCGAGACGGTACGTATCGGTGGCCACGACGTCTATGCCCCCGGGGCTGATGTTGAACAGCGCGCCGGTGAGAATCGGGCGGGTTTCATCGGCCGAGGTGGCGAAGACCGTCTGGGACAGGATAGAGTGCATGTCCCGCTGTGGGATCTCGAACTCGACGGGATCGTCGAGGGTCGGCAACTCCTCGAAGTCGGCTGCGGACATGCCGCGGATGCGGAAGCTCGCACGGGTGGAGTTGACCTGAAGGGTGTCCTGCTGGTCGGCCTCGAGATCAACGTCCTCATCGGATAGTGAGCCGATGACCTCGGCGAGCAGTCTCGCCGGAACGGTGACGGCGCCCTGATCGCGAACATTGGCCTCCATCTGAGCCTCGAGGCTGATGAACTCGAGGTCGGTGGCCACCAGGCGCAAACCGTCGCTCGTGCTCTCGAGGTAGATGTTGTTCTGGACCGGCTGAGTGCTGCGTCCCGACACGCCGTGAGAGACGGTCTGGACGCTTTCATGCAGCTTTTCCTGAGGGCAGGAGAGGTTCAACATCTCCAGGGCCTCCTCAAAAGACCCGCGCAGTGAACTCTGAATACAAAGACTACGTTAACCGGCTTACGGTCACGCGTCAAGCTAATTCGTTTCGGAGGCTGCGGATACCTTCATGGATGATGAAAGAGAAAATGAGCGAACGGGTTGGTGCAGGTGCGTGTCTGAAGAGCAGATATCCACGGGTGTAGTGAAGGACGGTTCTTGTTTTAAATACCTTACTACTCCTCCTACTACGGCCGTGGAAAGCGTGGAGAGGCGGGCGGGGCAGGAGTGCGCTGGCTGGATTGCATGAAGGGAACCTGAAGGGCATGATGTGGAAGGATGTTGAGAGTCTCCCCACGCCCGGGCGCACAGCAGATCAGCGGCGCGTGAAGCGGTGAAGGAAAGTGGAAAGCGAGCCCCGGGGACTGTCGTGGAAAGCGTGGATTGTCTTTGACGGTAGCAGAGGACCGATGACGAGAACCCGAAGGCAATTCGCGCATAACCGGGCACGTTCTGGACAGTTCCCACATCCCCGGGCCCCCTCCGCAATTGTGCCCACGGTGTCTAGACCGAATCAAGCGATAGTCTAGACACGACGCGAGCCACCGGGAGGGCAAAGACAGCGGCGACGACAACGGGTACTGCAACGGCAGCGACAACGGAAACGATGGGGGAGGGCTCTTTTCTTCGAAAAGAAACCGCCCTCGCGCGCCTCCCGCAAAGAACTTTGGTCTGCGCAGCGTGTTCGCGATACCGAGGCGGCCTGCAAAGCCGTGGGGGTCTTCGTTACGGCCGGTGCGAAACGCAGCCACAGGGGCACCATAACGCAAGACGGGCCGCCGAGGAAGGCGGCCCGTCGTCACACACACCATTCGACCGGCGGATATCTCAGGCTATCATTCGAAGGCGGCCTTGAGGTCGTTGATGAGCCACAAGACCTGCTCGTCCTCTTCGATCAACTCCGCGACCTTGTTGTACGAGTGCAGGACCGTGGAGTGATCGCGCCCGCCGAAGTGCTCGCCGATACGCGCGAGCGAATGGTCGGTCAACTCGCGGCAGAGGTAGATAGCGACCTGTCGCGCCCAGGCGATGTCGGCGGATCGCTTCTTGGAGACGATGTTGTCCGTGGATACGTCCAGTTCGGACGAAACCAGATCGATGATCTCCGCGACCGAGACTCGACGCTCGCTGGTGGAGGTCGAGTAGTCGCCGATGATTTCCTCGACCAGCGACCTGGTGATGTCGACCTCATTGAGTGAGGCGTATGCGCAGATCTTCAGCAAAGCGCCCTCCAGCACGCGGATGTTGGACTCGATCTTCGACGCGACGTACTCGAGGATGTCGCGAGACAGGGGCACTCCCTCGGCCTGTGACTTCTTCTCGAGGATGGCGACTCGCGTCTCGACATCAGGGACACGCAGATCGGCGACGATGCCCATCTCCAGACGGGACCGAAGCCGCTCGTTCATAAGCTGCAGGTGTCGCGGAGGGCAGTCGGAGGCAATGACGACCTGGCGGTTGGTTTCGTAAAGGGTGTTGAAGGTGTGGAAGAACTCCTCTTCGGACGCGGGTCCCTCGATACGCGCGATGAACTGAATATCATCGACCAGCCAGACGTCCACAGAGCGGTAGTTGCGGCGGAACCGCTCAATGGTGTTGTCGCGCATGCACGTAATCATGTGATTGACGAATGCTTCCGCGGAGATGTACACGACCTTGACGTCCGTGCGGTTGGTCAGAATGGAATGGCCGATGGCCTGGATCAGATGGGTCTTGCCAAGGCCCGAGGCGGAGTGAATGAACAGCGGGTTGTAGGCCTGCCCCGGCGATTTGGCGACCTGCAGGGCCGCGGCATGGGCAAAGCGATTGCAGTCGGCGACGACGAAGTTCTCAAAAGTGTACTTGGGGTTGAGTGGCGACGAGCGTAGCTCACCGGTCGAATCGGGTATCAGGGAGACGGGTGTCGCAGCGCCCTGCATGGCGGCACCGGCAGCGCTCGTCGGAGGAGAAGCCGGCTTGGCGGCCTCTTCATCAGCAACGGGTTCGGACTCAGCGGTTTCGGCGGGTTCGGCGGTCTCGCTCTCTACCAGCGACAGATCGACGGGGGGTGTGTCCTCGGGTTGGTCGTGCTGGTCGGGGACGACCTCCACGTCCACGGTGACATCATCCTGAACGACCTCAGAGACACATTCGCTCATGACGTTCGAGTGATGACGCTCGAGCCAGTCCTTGGCGAACTCGGTCACCACACCAAGACGCAGGCGTGTTCCGCTGAACTCGATAGCTGTGGCGTTGGTAAGGAAGCCATCGTACGTCGCGGGGCTGACCTTCTCTGCAAGCAGCGGCAGGCTTGCGCGCCAGATCTGCTCCCCGGAAAGCTGTGTGTCGCTAGCCATTCTGTTATCCGTCCTTTGGCGTGAATGAAGGCGCGCGCAAAGTGGGAGCGAGAAGACTCCCTCGCAGGGCGGATAGAGGACATTCATTCCGCGAGAGCGGAATGCGGGGCACGGTTGCTGCGGTGAAAGACTGCAAATGGTGTCGCGTGGAAAAGTCTGGAATGCGGCGACGGTGCGTATGGTCCCCAGTTGGTTCGTGTCAGGTCCTGCCGGGGTTTTCCACGGGCTTATCCACACTTGTGGAAAACCTCGATGTCCCTCCCCACGTGGATTTAGTATAGCAGAAGCCCCAGATCAATGCAAAGGGAATCTTCGGGAATCTTGTATTTCAACGTAGAGCCTTATGAGTGGGGTTCACAGGCCAGATACAACCATTTCGCGATGGGCTGCCGGCGTCCGTGCGAAAGACCCGCTCTATTGTCCAAAATGTTGAAAGGTGGCGGGTCTGTGGAGAGGTGAGCGCCCCCAATAACGTCTATTTCATGGCATAAAATGGGCAGAACTGTGGTGTCCACAGCCGCAGGGCGATCTCGTCCACCATGGTCTTTTTCGGCTGAAAGCGCTGTGAGGGCGGTGCAGACAGAGTGTATGGTGAGTGAATTCTGTGGCTGAGGACTGCTGCAGGTATGCCCCGGGCGGCCGGGCAAGCGGCGGCGGATGCCCTGAGGAAACTGTAAGGTACTGTCATGCAATTCTAGCAATCACCGGCACGTCGGCGGAGGGCAACCGGTGGCCGGGGTAAGCGGATCGGTGGGATCTCGCTCGCATTGTGATCTCGAAGAGCGGTACGTGCTACGAGCCTTCGGCTCTTGCTGCCTGGCGGGTGGCGTGCGCGGCTTCGGCGCGCTGGCGAAGCGCCGTGTTCATCTCACGGAAGCTTGACCGCACCTGCGAATCAATGAGGCTCAGTGTCCCGGGCACAAAGAGACCACTGAATGTCTCGCGCTGGAGGAAACGCACACGGTCGATGCCCGTGCTCTCGATCACGAATGCGTGCTCACCATCGAAGAGGTTCGGCAGGCCGGTGCGGCCGACCCAGCGGAGTTCCCGCTCGGGATCGACCACGAGAAGCTTCGGTCGGAATACGAAGGGCGGGATGCCTTCGGCATCGATCGTAACCGACAGGCGCGCCCCCTCGCGAAGCTCACCTTCGATTCGGGTTATGAACGGATTCCACTCCGGGTAGCCCTCGAAATTGGTCAGTTGCCACCAGACCTCAGACGGGCGGGCGACGATTTCGACATCTTCCTCGATCTGTCGGTCGAACATAGATACTCCCTGGAACATCGGACTGCGGGTACTGGGTGGATTGTACGACGCGCGGGCCGAGGCGTCAAAGGGGAACGGAAAGGGGAGAGGGGAGTGGGGAGTGGGGATAGGGAACGGCGGACGGCACGACGGACGGGACGGCACGTCGGACAGCAACGACAGAGGAGGGCAACGTGCTGGGAACGGCGGACGGGACGGCACGTCGGACAGCAACGACAGAGGAGGGCAACGTGCTGGGAATGGCGGACGGCACGGCACGTCGGACAACAACGGCAGAGCGGGGCAACGTGCTGGGAACGGCGGACGGGACGGCACGTCGGACAACAACGGCAGAGCGGGGCAACGTGCTGGGAACGGCGGACG
>CAZAHB010000209.1:7925-9684 GCA_964484945.1 uncultured Armatimonadia bacterium
GGGGCAACGTGCTGGGAACGGCGGACGGGACGGCACGTCGGACAACAACGGCAGAGCGGGGCAACGTGCTGGGAATGGCTGACGGCAGGACACGGCGGAGGGACGGTACCGCAAAGGCAGGACTTGTTGTAACAGCCGCTCCACGTGACGAAAAGGCAACGTCCCGGGGCCATAAGCAGGGCGGCCGTGTGTGCTAAGGAAGGGAGGCCAAAGGCCCCTTTACGACTGCGGCCCGAGCGGGCGTCGGCGATCGATGAGGTCCTCGTGGACCCCCAGTTGCTCAAGGTAGTCGATGTACGCCGAGTGGAGGCGCTGGGCCTCGTCAGAGTGCTCGTCGATAACGTCATCGACCTGCGCGGGGTCCTCGGAGGTGTGATACAGCTCCGGCTCGGCCATCGCGCCCGCGTGCTGGAGCGTCCACTCGCCGTCGTTGATCGCATTGTAGATGCGCCAGTCCTCATCCACATCCAGCTTCGGTGAGGTGACCGCCACGTCGCGAGGCCCCTTCTCCCCGGCGAGTGACTTCAGTACCGAGACGCCATGGGTGTCCGCGGGTGCGTCGAGGCCGATGATCTCCATCAGCGTCGGCGCGATGTCCACCGGCTGGGCCAGCGCGTGGCTGACCAGGCCCTCCGGCAGGTTCGGCGCGCGCATAAGGAGTGGTACGCGCGCGACCTCATCGTAGAACTGCCAGCCCTCGCTGCGGTCGAGCACGGTGTGCTTGCCGATGTAATCATGCTCACCGTGATACCAGCCGTGATCGGCGGTGAAGGCGACCGCGGTGTCATCCGCGAGCCCGAGGTCCTCCAGCTTCTGCAGGAAGCGGCCGATGGCGCGGTCCATCATCGTAATCGAGCCGGCATACAGTGCGCGAGCATGCTCAAGCTCCTCCTCGGTGAGGTACCCGGCATGGTCATATCGCGGGTAGACGACCTCGTCGCCCTCGTAGCCGGGATCATACATGTCCGTGTAATGCTGCGGCGGCAGCCACGGCTCATGGACATCGAAGGTGTCGATGAGCAGATAGAAGTTGTCGTGGGCCCGGTTGCGCTCAAGCCACTGCTCGGCGGCGTGGAATGTCTTCGGTGAGGGCCAGTCGTCCTCACTCTCGCGCGCCTGGTAGTTGCGCGACCAGGCTTCGACCCAGTGGTCGGCGCCGCGGAGCTTGTCCCAATCACATGGCAACTCCCACTCGACAGGCTCGGTGCGCCAGCTATCGGCGATATGCCCGCGGATCCACTCGATGCCGCTGAAGCCGCGGTGGTAGTTCATCCCCGGGGACATAAGCTGCGCGTGATCGGAGATGAACGCGGTGACGTAGCCCTCAGCGCGGAGGCGCTCCTGCAAAGCGGTGTTCCCGGCGGCGATGGGCGCCCAGCCGGTGGTGTGGAAGACATAATTGGAGCACATCAGGTCGTGCCGCTGCGGGACCGTGGGGAATGAGCCGACGTAGCAGTGCTCGAACGTAACGCCACCGGCTGCAAGCTCGTCGAGCGCGGGCGTGCGTACCCGGTCATTCCCGTAACAACCGAGGTAATCGCGGCGGAGCGTGTCGCAAACGATGACGATGAGGTTCACTGCAGGTCCCTCCAGAGCAGCATTGATCGCGCTGCAAGCAGGTTCGACGAGTGGCAGCAGAAGGCCTTCAGCGTAACGGCAACGGCGACTACAACGACAACGACAACTACAACGACAACGACAACGACAACGACCACGGCTACGGGGAAGGGGGGGGGGGGGGGGGGGTTTTTTTTTTAGT